>CAMATO010000001.1 GCA_945861165.1 Bifidobacterium breve
CAGAAACTGCAATTGCTTGGTTAAGGGATAGAAAGAGTGTGGCATCAGTAATTTTAGGAGCACGTAATTTGGCTCAGTTAAAAATCTTGCTTAATTCGGATAATTTGGTTTTACCATTAGAGATAATTAATGCGCTATCAGATGTTTCTGCACCTCATGCTTCTTATCCTGATTCAGGATGGGCTCAACTTTCTAAAGATAGAGGAAACTAACTTTGTACAGCAATTGGGAGATCAGAGAAGTTCCCTTACCCTCTCACGTATCTAGAAGAGATGCAAAAATAATTTTAACTGAATTAGCCGAGTATGGTCGCTGGGAATTAGTTCGTACGAGAATTTATCCTAATGGGGTTAAACGAATGTGGGTAAAGAAAAAAATACAGAAAATAGTAAGAACTTAAAGATCTTTTATAAATCTGTGCATTGTTCGTGCACCAAATTGCAATGAGGAAATTGGAATTCTTTCATCATGTCCATGAAATAGGCTCGTGAAATCAAGATCGTTAGGTAAAAGTAGTGGTGTGAAACCATAACCTTTGATACCAAATTTCGACATTGCTTTGGCATCTGTTCCACCAGAAAGCATGTATGGGACTACTTTGGCTGCTGGGTCTTCAATACTTAGCGCATTGACCATTGATTCAACTATTCCAGATTTGAACGGAGCTTCTAAAGCTACATCAAGTGTTTCTGCTTCAACGCTAATATCTTTACCAACTACTGCTTTTATTTCTTTCAGGAATGTTTCTGAGTTCCCAGGTAAAAATCGTCCATCTACGTAAGCTGTAGCTTCGCCAGGAATAACATTTACTTTATATCCAGCAGTCAACATTGTTGGATTAGCTGTATCGGACAAAGTTGCTGAAACTAACTTAGCTAAAGTTCCCAAAAGTGCGACAACTTTCTCGGGATCATTTTCATCAAATATCATGCCATGGGCTATTGCGGTTTCTTCCAAAAGTCCTCTTACCGAATCCTTTATCGTGATAGGAAATTTATGTGAACTCAAGTTTGTAATTGCGGTGGAAATTTTGTTGATTGCATTATCGTTATTAGTCATTGAGCCATGGCCTGCTGTACCTTTAGCGGTCAATTTCATCCAAGCTAAGCCTTTTTGAGCAGTTTCTATTAGATACAGGCGAACACCGTTACTTAAAGTATGGGAGAAGCCGCCTACTTCGCCTATTGCTTCTGTTGCATTTTCGAAATATTCAGGATAATTTTTGGTTACATAATGACTACCAAATAATCCTCCTGCTTCTTCGTCAGCAAAAAATATTAATGAAATAGTTCTCTTAGGTTTCCAACCATTATTTATGAGTTTATATAAACTGGCCAAAATCATCGCGTTACCGTTTTTCATATCTACGGCGCCTCTGCCCCAAATCATATTTTTATCGATGATTGCTTCGAAGGCAGGTTTTGACCATTTTTCTTTTTCAACTGGGACAACATCGAGATGGCCATGCAAAACTACTCCAGGAAGTTTTTTGTCTGTACCTTCTATAATTGCCACTACAGAACATCTTTGTTTATCTGGTCCAACAATTTTGTAATCAATATTCAATTCATTAAGAATGTTGCCAACATATTCAGCTGCTTTTATTTCTCCATTACTTTTAGCGTTGCCAAAGTTAGTAGTATCAAATCTGATTAGGTCTTGGCAGTATTGAACAACTCTATTTTCCAGATCAGCTGTGTTTGACATTATAAATCCATTTTGCCGACCTGACGGGGTTGCAGTTGATTTCGGTGTCCATTGTTATCGTGTGAGTCAAGTAAGTCCGGATGGCGGAATTGGTAGACGCGCTAGCTTGAGGTGTTAGTCCCTTTACGGGGATGGGGGTTCAAGTCCCCCTTCGGACACTTAGATTACAAATTGTAGAAATATTGCTGCACCCACGACCAAGAACCAACCCAATGTTAGAAATCCGGTAAATGGCACCAGCATCTTTAATATTTGACTGCGAGAATTTTTTAGTAAATCCCTCATCGTTAAAAAGAATATCGGAACAGTCATTCCCCAAACAACAATGCAATAAGGGCACAGAATTTCGATAACATAAATGCTCTGAAAAGCCAACCATGATACAAACAATGTTGCTGAACCACTAACCAAAGCTATTACCTGCAACATCCATTTAGGAACATATAAATCCATCAAAATGAGAACACCCAGTAGGGCCAAAATTGGAAAACTACTCACACCAATGATGCTGTTAGGAAAACCAAGGACCGATGCTTGCGCAGTCTTTACTACGTTGCCACAAGCCAAAACTGAATTAACATTACAACTTGAAATATAATTAGGATTTTCCAGAATCTTGATCTTATCTACCGTTAAAATAAATGATGAAAACCAACCAATGACACCTCCGACACTGAGCAGCCAACCTAAGTTTTTACTTGCGATCCTGTTTTTCATTTATTCAATCACTCCCATGTGAGCCAATGCCAATTTCAACAATTTGGACTGTCCACCGGTCATTTCATCTGAAACCTTTTTGCTTTGTGCTTCTAGCGGTGTCAACCATGCAAGATCCAAAGCATTTTGGCTTGGTTGACAATCACCTTTCACAACCACCACGAACGCCAAGCTAACAGCATGTTGTCGAGGATCATGAAAACCTGAAACATTTGGGTCTGGAAAATATTCAACAACAGTAAATGGTGTGGGACTAGGAGAAAGTTGTGGAAGTGCAGTTGAGCCTAAGTCTTTTTCTAAATGTCTAAGCAGTGCATTTCTAATTCTTTCACCATAAAGTACCCGACCTGAAACCATAGCTCTGCTAATGCTTCCATCAGGCATACCGCGCAACAATAATCCAATTTGTGTTACATTTCCTAATTCATCTGTCCGAACTGGTATCGCATCAATATATAAAATCGGAAGTCTCTCGCGCACAAACTCAATTTGTTCATCATTAAGCCACGCACCGCGTTGATCAGTTTCATTAATCAGACTCATGCTGCGCACTCTCCTATTTCTTCATTCTAGACTTCAAAGGTTTATTTTGCATTCTAAGACTTACGAATTATGCAAAGAGTCAACCAAAATTTTCACTTGTACCCCCATTAGGTTAAGTGTTATGACAGGAAAAGTGTTCCAAAATGTTCCCACCAGCATTTCACTTGCGATTTGGGGAACCGCCTTCATGCAGGGCCGAGAGACCTTGGAAAGAGCAGTCGATTGCATCTCAGAGGCTCCCCGCACCGTTTCAACTTTATTGACCCAAGAATCTTTAGCAATCTTTTTGTCTAATTTAAGAATTGGTGGCACGACTGCATTGCGTTGCCATTTTCCGATTACCGGAGACATGGACTCAATCATTGGGACAGATGAATTTGTTGACGTTGCCCTTGAATCTGGTCACGTCATCACCACCAGAGGTGGGATGGTCTTGGGAATATACGAGGAAACAATTTACTGGGTAGCATCCCAAAGAATTAAAGAACCCATTATGTTAAAAAATAATTGGCAAGATATGGATAAACAACTGAGTAATTTGCTGCATGAAACTAGTGAGGAAATTGAAGCTTTTGATTTAGTGCATGGAAATCAGGAGGCACACGATTTTCTAATTGATTTGGAGCACGATATTACAATTCAGGTTTATCCTGACGATCAACCTGAGAGAGTTACTTTTCTGCTGGGCAGACTTCTTAGAGTACTGGCCATTACAGAATTTGCCATGGAAAATCAAATTAATTCCTTTAGCGCCACTAAGCAATCTATGTGGTCTACTCCGATAGTTGACTTAAATAGGACGTGTAGAAAAGGTTTATCAGCAGTTGTTAATTACGCACTGACAACAAATTAATTAAGCACCCATGGAATGGTAGCCACCATCAACATGAATTATTTCACCTGATGTGGCGGGAAACCAGTCTGAAAGTAAAGCCACAACAGCTTTAGCAGATGGCACTGGATCAGAAATCTTCCAACCTAAGGGAGATCTAGCAGCCCATGCTTCTTCAAATTTTTCAAATCCGGGAATATGTTTTGCTGCAACAGTATTAAGTGGTCCTGCTGCAATTAAATTAACTCGAATATTTTTAGGTCCTAGATGTCTTGCTAAATATCTTGAAGTTGATTCAAGTGCTGCTTTAGCAACTCCCATCCAGTCATATTGTGGCCAAGAAACAGTTGCGTCAAAATCAAGTCCCACAATGCTGCCACCATCAGGCATTAGCTCAATACAAGCCATTGAAAGTGATTTAAATGAATAGGCTGAAACCTGTAAAGCAGTTGCCACATCTGGCCATTCAGTGCTAAGAAAATTTCCTCCCAGAGCTGATTGCGGTGCAAAACCAATTGCATGAACAACACCGTCAAGTGTTGGGGAATGTTTTTTTATTTCAGCGGATAAATTTGACAGGTTTTCTTCACTGGTGACATCTAATTCCAAAATTTTGGCTGGGTGTGGCAATCTGGCGTTGGCTCGCTCAGTTGCGCCCATGGCGCGACCAAAGGAGCTTAATAAAACAGTGCCACCTTCTTCTTGAATAATTTTTGCCACAGAAAAAGCAATCGAATGATCTGTTAGGACTCCTGTTACCAGAATTGTTTTACCCTGCATTATTCCCATTTTTTAATGTCCCATTCCTAATCCGCCATCAACTGGAATTACTGCACCAGTTATGTAAGAAGCATCATCTGATGCTAAAAATCTAACTACTCCTGCTATTTCACTTGCACTTGCAGTTCTACCTAAAGGTGTGTTTGCCGTTATCATTTCTTTACGTGCTGGTTCTAAGTCATTGGTCATATCGGTATCAACATATCCAGGTGCCACAACATTTACTGTCACACCTCTACTGCCTACTTCGCGTGCTAAAGATCTAGCTGCACCAATTAATCCTGCTTTTGTGCTGGCGTAAACCATTTGTCCAGGAGAACCTAAAAGTCCTACAACTGATCCTATAAAAATTATTCTTCCTTTTCTGTTTTTCATCATGGATTTAACACTTCTTCGAGCAACTCTCAAAGAACCCATCAAGTTAGTGTTGATGATGCTTTCCATGTCAACATCTTCTAATCTCATAGCCAATGAATCCTTGTTTGTTCCAGCATTAATTACAACGACTTCTAAAGGACCAAGATTTTTTTCTATTTCATCAATTGCATTGTCAATACTTTTACTGTCCGTGACGTCAGCTTTAACCATATAGAAATCACCAGTCGGTTTATTTTCGCGATATGAAATTGCCACTTTGAAACCATCTAAGGCAAATCTTTGAGCAATTGCAAGACCAATGCCTCTATTGCCCCCAGTTACAAAAACTACTCCGTTTACAGACATGCCTCTTAACTTACCTCGTGGAGCCCGAAATATTGGCTGCTAGCCTGCTTGTGGGGCATTTAGAATCGCGAAGTACGAAAAATTGGCGTAGCGTTGATATTAATAGGAAGGCATTTGAGACCTTATGAGTAATCAAGAAGAGCCCCCAGTTTACGCCATTACAAATGCAGCTACGGGCTTGAGTTTTGATCAAGCAGGTAGGAAAAAGCGATATTTAATTTCCATGAGTTTAAGAACTATTTGTTTTGTAGGAGCCATTTTTGCACAAGGTAATCTTCGTTGGGTGTTAATTTTTGGAGCGATATTTCTGCCCTACATCGCGGTGGTAATAGCCAATGCTGGTCGGGAAAACTATTTTTTCAGCGGCAAAAATGCCGAATCTCCAACTAAAGCCATTGATTCGGGCTCAAACTAATTACGAAGTGGAAGTAGTCTTACAGCAAGCTCATGTTTAAAAATCTGCTACGACCACGCTGGATCATCTTAACTTTCTTGCTTGCCATCCTAATTTATCTGTTTATAGAACTTTCTGGTTGGCAGTTTGATCGATACCATCAAAGAATTGATCGTAATAAAGATTTTGTTACCGCGGTAGCTGGTGTCCCTATACCAATTGAAAATGTCTCACAACTAAATAACTTAAAACAATGGGGCAAGGTCTCGTTGTCAGGACAATACCTCGACGCAGAATCGAAATTAGTAAGGAAAAGATATCTTAAAAATAGTTTAGGCTTTTGGGTGCTGACACCTTTCCAATTAGCAAATAAAGAGATCATATTGGTTAATCGAGGTTGGATACCCTCAGCCAATTCCTCTACATCTGAGCTTGCAATTCCTAGCAGTCCAACCCAGCAAGTATTAATTGAAGGTTATTTGCGACCAATGGAAAAATTTAAAGCAAATCCTACTGATTTACCGTCTAATCAAATTAATGATATCAATATAGAAAAATTCCAGGGTAATATTTACCCAAATTTCTATGTTCAAGTGGGCAAATCTAACCCAGCAGAAAAAGACATAGGAATAATTTATTTACCAGAGGTTTCTAACGGTCCACATCTAAGCTATGCGATTCAATGGATACTTTTTGCATTATTACTACCAATTGGGTGGTATGTGTTATTGAAGAATGAAGATAAAAACTAACTAACGAATTGTTGATTGTAAAGATCTGAATATACTTCGTTTGTCTTGAGTAATTCGTTATGATTTCCTATGGCAATCAATTTGCCTTCTTTTATCACAGCAATTTGTTCAGCATTAATGATGGTGGAAAGTCTATGTGCGATAACTACTGAGGTTCTTCCTTGCAAAACTGTAGCTAGTGCCACTTGAACAGCGGCCTCGTTTTCGTTATCCAAATGGGCAGTTGCTTCATCAAGAATTACTATTCGGGGTTGTTTTAAGAAAACTCTTGCGATGGCAATTCTTTGTTTTTCTCCACCACTTAATCTATATCCACGATCTCCCACAATAGTATCTAATTTATCGGGTAAAGATTTCACAAAGTCTGCTATTTGCGCACTACTTAGCGCACTCCAAATTTCCTCTTCACTGGCGCCTTTCTTTGCATAAAGCAAATTATTTTCTATTGTGTCGTGAAATAAATGTGAATCTTGAGTTACAACACCAATATTATTTTTAATATCAGTTCGCAATACATTTTTTATGTCAGAATTTCCAACTAAAACTTGGCCTTCTGTTGGGTCATATAGGCGAGCTATTAACTGGGAGATTGTGGTCTTGCCACTCCCACTCGGTCCTACTAACGCCAACATTGTGCCTGAACTAACTTTGAAAGAAATGTGGTTTAAAACAGTGTTCTTAGTGTCGTTTTCAAGTTTTCCGTCACTGGCAAGCTCCAATGATTCCAACCCAACATCAGCTCTTGAAGGGTAATAAAACGAAACATTTTTAAATTCAATATCAAGTGGGCCTTCGACAAATTTTTGTGGTGATGACGAATCTTTCACAAGTGGTTGTAAATCTAGTACTTCAAAGACTCGTTCAAAAGAAACAAGTGCTGTCATGATGTCTACTCGAACATTTGAAAGTGAAGTCAAAGGTCCATAGAGCCTGGCCAGCAGTGCAGTAAGTGCTAAGAGAGTTCCCAAAGTTAAGTCACCTGAAATTACTAGTGATCCCCCAAAACCGTAAACAATGGCTGTGGCAATGGTTGCTACCGTTGTTAACGCAACAAAGAAAACCATGTTGGTCATGGCAATGCGTACCCCAATATCTTTTACTCGTGATGCCTTTTTGGAAAAACTACTTCCTTCTAATATTGGATCTCCAAAGAGTTTCACCAGTAAAGCTCCTGAAACGTTAAATCTTTCTGTCATGGTTTGACTCATTTCAGCATTCAAAGTCATTTGTTCCCTGGACAATGATTGAACTCTTTTACCCATCCATTTAGCTGGAATCAAGAAGACCGGTAGCAAAATCAATGATGTCAAAGTTATTTGCCAAGAAAGAATAATCATTGTACTTAAAACAATAATTAGACTTATGCCATTTGAAATAATTCCACTCAGTGTTGATGTAAACGCTTGTTGGGCACCAATTACGTCACCATTAACTCTGGAAATAAGAGAACCGGTTTGGGTTCTAGTAAAGAAGGCAATCGGTTGGGCTTGGACATGATTAAAAACCTGAGTGCGAAGCGTTAGAATTAATCCTTCTCCGATTCTGGAGCTATATAAACGGCCAATAATGCTCAAACCAGCTGAAAGTATCGCTAAGACTCCTACATAAATTGCAGTTGTTATCACAATGTTTTTGTTACCAGCTGTTATGCCATCATCGATTATTCTTTTGAAAAGTAAGGGTTGCGCAACTACCAGGAAAGCATCGATAACCACAATTGCGATTAGCAGTAAAATATCTTTTTTTAGAGGTTTGGCATATTCCAGAACTCTATTAACAGTTCCATTTCTAATCCCACGTTTTTTTACACTCGAATCTCGAGTAAGAGATCGATAAGTTTCCCAGATTTGCATTTGACTCATATAAGAACAAGTCTAGTCTTACTCAATTTCGTGTATTAAAGATTGAATCCCAATGCTCTAAGCATTTGTCGACCTTCGTCAGTAATTTTGTCTGGCCCCCAGGGTGGCATCCAAACCCAGTTGATTTTAAATTCAGTCACAATTCCATTAAGCGCAGCCTTAGTTTGATCCTCGATCACATCAGTCAGTGGACAAGCAGCTGAAGTTAAAGTCATATCGATAACTGCGGAACCATCATCTTTTACTTCAACACCATAAATTAAACCTAGATCTACTACGTTAATTCCTAATTCTGGATCGACAACATCATGAAGTGCTTCATAAACATTTTCAGATGATGCTTTGGTATCAACAGACACTTTTACTCCCCTTTTGCTCTAATAATTGCATCTTTAGCGGCCATCCATGACAAGAGGGCACACTTTATTCGGGCTGGATATTGTGCAACCCCAATCATGGATACTCCATCTCCCAGTAAGTCTTCATTGGGTTCAAACTTTCCTTTGCTTTGCATCATGGCTAAAAACTCTTCACTTGATTTGTTGAAGTCTGTTAAATTCTTACCATCAATTTGTTCAAACATAATGCTGGCCGAAGCTTGACTTATCGAACATCCAGTTGAAGCATATGAAATTTTTTTGATACTGTTGCCGTCTTCGCTTAGTTGCACACGAACCGTTATTTCATCCCCACAAGTGGTATTAACGTGATGAGCCTCCCCACCAAATGTTTCTTGTAAACCTTTACCGCGAGGTGATTTGTAGTGATCCAAAATCACTTCTTGATACATGTTCGATAAATTCATTATCTAGCTCCGAAAAATTTGAAAACTTCATTAATTCCATCCAAAAGTGCTTCTATATCTGAATCATCATTATAAATATAAGTGCTTGCTCTGGTGGTTGATTGCACTTTCAATTTATCCATTATTGGTCGGGCACAGTGATTTCCCACTCGAACTGCAATACCCATGTCATCAAGAACTTGTCCTACATCATGAGGATGTAATCCGTTCAGTGCAAATGAAACTGTGCTGCCACGCTCTCTATCATCTGTGGGACCATAAATTGTTACGCCCTCAATATTTTTAAGTCCATCCACCATAAGTTTTGTCAGGTGTCGTTCATGATCGTGAACATTTTGCATACCTATCTTTTGCAAATATTCCACAGCTGCTCCTAGACCCACTGCCTCAGCAGCTGGTGGTGTGCCGGCTTCAAATTTTTTGGGAGCTTTAGCAAAAGTTGATTTTTGCATCGAAACAGTTTCAATCATTGAGCCACCTGTAATAAACGGAGGCATAATATCTAAGAGTTCTGTTGTGGCTGCTAACAACCCAATACCTAAGGGACCAAGCATTTTGTGTCCCGACCAAACAATGGCATCGGCGCCTAATTTTGTGAAATCAACTGGCATGTGTGGAACAGATTGACATGCATCAATAAAGAAAAAGGCGTTAACTGATTTTGCAGCTTTTCGGATTAATTCAATATCGGTGATGGAACCCAACACATTGCTCATATGAGAAATTGAAACAATTTTTGTTTTTACACCTATTAATTCATCAACTTTTGAATAATCCAACAATCCTTGATCAGTGATCGGAATCCATTTGAGCACAGCGCCAGTTTTCAAGCACAGTTCCTGCCAAGGCACAAGATTTGCATGATGCTCTAGTTCAGAAACCAAAATTTCATCCCCCGCATTTAAAACTAATCTTTTATCGACAGCTGCATCTGTTTTTGATTTCAAAGTGGCGTTTAAAAAAGCATAGGATAATAGATTTATAGATTCAGTAGCATTTTTGGTGAATATTAGTTGATCTGGTTTTATATTTATAAATCCTGAAATAATTTCTCGAGCATGCTCATGAGCATCAGTTGCTAATTCAGCCAAATAATAAGCCCCACGATGAACACCAGAATTTATTGTTTCATAAAACCTATTTTGGGCATCGATCACGACTTGTGGTTTTTGGGATGTGGCTGCACTGTCTAAATAGATTAATTTGCGGTTGTTTCTTACTTCTCGTGCCAGGATTGGAAAATCAAGTTGGATTTTTTTTATATCCAACTTGATTTTTGAATCCGAAATTGTCATGCCCCAGCTGTCGCTTTAGAGAATTTTACGTAACCGTTAGCTTCCAGTTCTTCAGCTAATTCTTGTCCACCGGTGGCAACTACGCGACCGTCAACAAAAACGCTTACTTTGTCAGGCTTTACATAACGCAAAATTCGTGTGTAATGCGTGATAAGTAGCACGCCAGTATTGTTTTTTGTTACAGTGCGGTTGATTCCTTCTGACACAATTCTTAATGCGTCAACATCTAGACCAGAATCTGTTTCATCTAAGATTGCTATTTTTGGTTTCATTAACTCTAATTGCAAAATCTCGTGACGTTTCTTTTCTCCGCCTGAAAATCCTTCGTTAACATTTCGTTCGGAAAATGCTTGATCCATTCCAATTTCTTTCATGGCGCCATTCATTTCCTTGATCCATTCACGAAGTTTTGGTGCCTCTCCTCGTAAAGCTGTTAATGATGAGCGCAAGAAATTACTTACCGACACTCCTGGGATTTCAACTGGATATTGCATGGCCAGAAACAAGCCAGCTTTTGCTCTTTCATCGACTTTCATGTCTAACACGTCTGCACCATCAAGTGTTACTGAACCAGAAGCAATTGTGTATTTAGGATGTCCAGCAACTGCATAAGCAAGTGTTGATTTTCCAGAACCGTTTGGTCCCATGATGGCATGTGTTTGACCTGAAGTGATGGTTAAATCCACTCCGCGCAAAATTTCTTTTATACCGTCATCAGTCTCAACTGTGACATGTAAATCTTTGATAATTAACTCAGACATATTTTCCTCTTCTTATATTCCAACAGAAACAACAGCATTGTCGCCGTCGCCTTCGACTTGCACTTTAAAAACCTCTATTGCAGTTGTAGCTGGAGGAGTTTTAGGCTCCCCTGTTTCTAAATTAAATTCGGAACCGTGCAAGAAACATTCAATGCCTTCATCTGTGACAGTTCCTTCGCTTAGCGAAACAGCACCGTGGGTACAGGCATCAGCTACTGCATGAAAACCATTGCTATTTCTGATCAAGCACACTGCTTCGCCTTCTAACTCAAAAGCTTTTGCAGTTCCTATCGCAAAATCATTAACTTTGCCTACCGGTGTCCAAGTTGTCATTGATGTGCTCTTTCAATGGCAGCATTTAATCTGGCACTCAATTTTTCTTTCAATTCAGGATGAGTAAATTCACCAAAGATGCCAGCGAAAAATCCTTCGATGACTAGTTGTCGAGCGGTTGGTTCATCTATGCCTCTAGACATTAGATAAAACAGTTGATCATCATCTAAACGTCCGGTAACACTGGCGTGACCTGCTTTTTCAACTTCCCCAGTTTCAATTTCCAAATTAGGAACAGAATCAGCTCTGGCGCCATCATCTAACAAAAGATTACGATTCATTTCATAAGTGTTGGTACCGGTAGCATTTTTTCTGATCAGTACATCACCCACCCAGACAGTGTGACTGCCCTTTCCTTGAGCGCCACCTCTATATAAGACGTTACTTTTACAATCTTTCATATTG
The DNA here is from genome assembly GCA_945861165.1 of Bifidobacterium breve. GTDB lineage: Bacteria > Actinomycetota > Actinomycetes > S36-B12 > UBA5976 > ATZT02. The sequence continues at coordinate 11,910 of CAMATO010000001.1, forward strand.
TGATCAACAAAAACTCTGTTTTCAAAAAATTGGCCTTGAGTAGCTAAAAAAACTCCCAATAATTCAACGGAACCATGATTACCTGAAAATTTTGCTCTGGGGATATATCTAAGAACATCTCCCCCAAGTTGTACTACTAGAGAGCGAATATGAGCATCCTTATCAATTACAAAATGATGTTCGCTAACTAGCACTGCTTTTCTTTCCAAGTCATAAACTGTGATGAAATCAATATTGGAATGTGGATGAGCAACAACTTCGCAATTAACTCCGGCAATGCCATCGCCAACATGTTCCAAAATAATTGTGGCACTACTTTGTGCTTGAGCATTTACAATAATGTGACCGTATTGGACTCCACTGTTTAAAGAAATTTTGATCCAGGTGAGATCTTTTGAGGAAAAATCTTGTGGAATATCTATAACTAATGCTTTGTTCCATAAAGATTCAGTTCGGGCCCCAATGCGATCTGTGGCAAGAAATTTTGTGGCAACTTCACTCTTGGTCAATATTGAGTACTTGACACCTGTTGCGGCATTTACCTCGTAATTGATTTCCTGATCAGATTTGGCATCATCATGAAGCTTGCCCACTCTTTTTAAAGGGGTATAGCGCCATTGTTCTTCTCTTCCGTTTGGTACCAAAAAATCATCAGGATTACTAGAAGCGATGAAATCTGGTCTGGCGTCAATACTTTTAAAAAGTATTTCTTTTTCCTGTATGGCAGAACTCATCCAACAGCGCCTTCCATTTGCATCTCAATCAGACGATTTAATTCAATGGCGTATTCCATCGGTAATTCTCTAGCAATTGGTTCAACGAATCCGCGCACGATCATAGCTGCTGCTTCATCTTCATTTAATCCACGTTGCATCAAATAAAACAATTGATCTTCACTGATTCGAGAAACTGTTGCCTCATGAGCCATTGATACATCGTCTTCACGACAATCAATGTAAGGATATGTGTCTGATCTTGATATGTCATCAATTAAGAGTGCATCACATTTAACAGTTGTTTTTGCATTGTAAGAACCTTCATTAACTTGAATTAAACCTCGATAAGAAGTTCTACCGCCACCTCTGGCTACAGATTTAGAAATAATTGTGGATGAGGTGTTGGGAGCAGCATGAACCATTTTTGCACCCGCGTCTTGATGTTGACCTTCGCCAGCAAATGCAACTGACATAGTTTCACCCTTAGCGTGTTCACCAACAAGCCAAACAGATGGATACTTCATGGTCACTTTCGAACCAATGTTGCCGTCAATCCATTCCATGGTTGCACCTTCTTGAGCAACTGCACGTTTGGTGACTAAGTTGTAAACGTTGTTGGACCAGTTTTGAATTGTGGTGTATCGACAACGAGCATTCTTTTTCACAACGATTTCCACTACTGCACTATGAAGTGAGTCTGAGGAATAAATCGGTGCGGTACAACCTTCTACGTAATGAACGTATGCGCCTTCATCAACAATGATCAATGTTCTTTCGAATTGACCCATATTTTCAGTGTTGATGCGGAAATAAGCTTGTAACGGAATATCAATCTTTACATTCTTGGGTACATAAATAAATGATCCCCCAGACCAAACAGCAGTGTTAAGGGCAGAAAATTTATTGTCACCAGCAGGAATAATTGAACCAAAATATTCACGGAAAATATCTTCGTGTGTTTTTAAAGCAGTATCGGTGTCGAGAAAAAGCACACCTTCTTTTTCTAAATCCTCACGAATTTGGTGATAAACAACTTCACTTTCGTATTGGGCAGCAACTCCGCCGATTAATCTTTTCTTTTCAGCTTCTGGAATTCCCAAACGATCATAAGTGTTTTTGATGTCATCAGGTAATTCTTCCCAAGATGTTGCTTGTTTCTCGGTTGATCTAACAAAATATTTAATGTTATCAAAATCAATGCCACCTAAATAGGCGCCCCAATTTGGTAAAGGTTTCTTTTCAAATAAAGCTAAAGCTTTAAGTCTGGTTTCTAACATCCAGGCAGGTTCATTTTTCTTAGAACTAATGTCTCTTACTACATCTTCTGTTAAACCACGCTTGGCATTGGCGCCTGCGTCATTTTTATCGTGCCATCCGAATTCGTATGTTCCGATACCGTCTAGTTCTGGGCGAGCTATTGTCATTTTTTCTCCTTGTGTAACTGGGCGGATGATACTGCGCTTTTTGGTGAAGTACTTACTAGTGATGTGCAAATGTTTCCACCATTTGCAATTGTGGAAAGTCTGGTTACGTTAACTCCTAGTAGTTGACTGAATGCATCAAGTTCAGCATCACAGAATTCTGGGTGTTGTTCAGCAACATGAGCTATTGGACAATTGTGTTGACAAAGCTGAATTGTGTGAGTTGGCCCTGATCCTTTGTCAGTTGTGGCAGCAAAGCCATCAATTGATAGTGCTGAGGAAAGAATTTCAACTTTCTCTGTTACATCTTTAGCTTTATTGAGAATTAATGAATATTTCTTTAACATTTCGTTGGCTCTACTTAAAGCAAAATCTTTAACCGCTTTATCACCAAAAGTTGTTGCTAAATAAGTTACAGCTTCTTGAGCAAGTGATTGGTATTGATTTTCAAAGAAATCTCTACCCTCAGAAGTTAAGGAATAAACTCTTGCTGGTCTACCTCTACCTTTGGGCTTGGCTGGACCAAAAGGTGCAATTTCGTGAGATTTCACTAAAGACTTTTCACTCATGTCATCAAGATGTTTTCTAACAGCCACAGCGCTGATTCCTAAAGAATCGGCTAAGTCACTGGCGGTTATGGGACCTAATTTGAGCAATTCTCGAGCGAGGCGATCTCTACCCAAAGTTTTGAATTCCATAACCCTAGTGTTGCTTATTTCCTGGCAGGACGCAACTCTAGGACGCCTCTAGACTCGAATATATTCATGAAAACTAAAACTTCCACCAATTTTGCCCGCCGGATCAGTCTGGCAAACCTCATCGCCCAATCTCTGATCATTTTGACGGGGGCCATTGTTCGACTAACCGGTTCTGGACTGGGTTGTCCTACTTGGCCAAATTGTGCCCCCGGATCACTAATTCCCGTAGCTGAACAAGTTGAAGGTTTTCATAAATATATTGAGTTTGGGAATCGATTACTCACCTTTGCTGTGTTAGCAATTTCAATTGCACTTTTTGTCGTTGCATTAATGCGTAAAAAACGACAAATAATTTTATGGGCAAGTTTGCCACTCATTGGCACCTTGTTACAGGCTGTATTAGGTGGCATTACTGTTTTGACTGGCTTAAACCCATTCACAGTGATGGCACATTTTCTCTTGTCGATTATTTTGGTAGCCATTTCAGTAAAAATATTTGCATACTTTAGTGAAAAAACCTATCAGTATAAATTGCCTAAGATTGTTGATTTTTATTTGCAAATTTTAACTTTAATTGGGTTTATCGTTATTGTGCTGGGCACAATAACTACAGGTTCAGGTCCTCACTCAGGAGATGAAATAGCGGCTAGATTTAATCTGGATATGCGAGAAGTTGCTTGGTTGCACGCGGACTCAGTGCTCTTATTTATAGGGTTGGTAATTGGGTTACAAGTTATTACCCGATTAGATAAAGATCTTTTCTATCTGCAAACAAATGCAAAAATTTTGCTCGCAATTTGTGTGATACAGGGTTTCTTAGGTTATGTGCAATGGTTTAGTTCCGTGCCTTGGATATTAGTGTCAGTACATGTTGCCGGGGCAGTTATAACCTGGATTACCCTGGTTAATTTATCCCTGCACTCCAATAATTCTTTCTTGCACGGCCTTAAATAATTCCAATCCAGCTGCTGGTCTAAATTCCATAAATAACCACGGTTCGGTTAATTCCAGTTCCATTAGAACAAGTTTTCCATCAAGTCTGACCACATCTACGCGGGCGAAAAGCAATTCCTCCCACTCAGTAACAGCCTTTGAAACTTTATTTACAATTTCAATAATTTCTGCATCTATTTCTGAACTACCCGCAGCATCACCATGACCACCTTTTGTTAGAGCAGGCACCTTTTTGGCGACGTGGCTTATTTTGCCATTGATTACCACAATGGCTTTTTCCCCTTCTTCATCAACACTTTTTACATATGGTTGAACAATTGCAATTTGGTTGTCTAGAAATATTCTCTCTAAATATTTGATCGCTTGATCAATACTTTCAGCCTTACCGGCCAGCCTTGCTCCTGATCCGATTGCAGGTTTTATGGCAATAGATTGCGCTTGAGAAAAAGCCCACTGCATGGCATCTTGAGCCTCTTTTAAATCATTTACAAATCGGGTGGGAATTATTGGCACACCATGTTTTTCTAATATTTTCAAATATGCTTTGTCTGTGTTCCACTTCATAACTTCATAAGAATTAAATAATTTTATTTCTGATTCCACTTTTTTAGTGAAATCTAAAAACTTGTCTCTTACTCCTACATAATCCCAAGTTGATCTTATTATTGCCGCATCAAATCCTGCCCAATTGATTGACTGATCATTCCAATTGGCAAATACTAGCTCAATTCCTAATTCTTGTGCTGCTACTTTTGCAAATGGAATATCTAAATCCGGATCTGGATCATTAACATTTTCGTTTCCAACTACGTAAGCTATTTTCATCTTTTACAAGCTCAGCAGCGGATCAAGGCCAATAATTAGGAATAAAAGTGCCAAGTATGTGATTGACCCGTGAAATAATTTCATGGGTTTAATATCAAAAGCATCACTCGAAGCACGTTTTTTTAGGGCGTAGACCTCTGCTAAAAATAAATATCCCAAGATAACTGCACTAATGACATAAAGTATTGATAATTCGCTAAAAAATGGCAAGACCAACGTGGTTATCACCATTAACCACGAATATAAAACTATTTGTTTGGTAACAACTTTTCTATCTGCAACTACCGGCAACATGGGAACACCAGCTTTGGCGTAATCATCCTTGTATTGCATAGACAGGGGCCAATAGTGAGGTGGTGTCCACCAAAAAACTATTAAGAAGAGAATTAGTGGTGCGATGCTAATTGAGTTAGTTACCGCAACCCAACCTATTAATACTGGAAAACAACCAGCTGCACCTCCCCAAACAATGTTTGAAGTTGTTCTTCGCTTCAGCAGTAATGTGTAAACGCAAACATAAAAAACAATCGCACTAGCTGCAAAGAATGCTGACAAAGTATTTACTTGACTAACCAACCACATCACTGAAAGCAGTGAAAGAGTTAAACCTAGAGCAACTGCGCCTCTGACAGATATTTTTCCTGTGACAAGTCCACGATGTGCTGTGCGATCCATCAAGGCGTCAATATCTCTATCCACCACATTGTTTAATGCATTAGCACCACCTGCAGCCAACGATCCACCAATGAGAGTTGCTAAAACTAAATACCAATCTGGCCAACCATTCGATGCTAAAAACATTGTTGGCACAGTGGTAACAAGTAATAGTTCGATAATTCTTGGTTTGGTTAGAGCAACATAACTCTTAAACACCGTATAAAAAGAATTGGAAAATGTTTCGAGCTCTACCGAAGTATTGGGGAAGGTGTTTTTTCTCATCTCGCTCCAACGCTACCTGAATGTGTAATAGGGCGCGTTCCGTGGTTTGTGTGACCGGCAACTCATTAGGCTAGGAGCAGGCAAATACTCGAGAATTGGAATTTCTTAACTAGATGAGTAACAACACTTGGACTGAAATAGATGAAAAATCAGTAAATGTTGCCAGAGCTCTTGCCTTAGACGCTGTTGAATCTGCCGGACATGGACACCCAGGAACTGCCATGGCCTTAGCCCCTGTTGCTCACCTTTTGTTCCAAAAATTTATGAACCATTCCCCTGCTAATCCTGATTGGTTTGGTCGTGATCGTTTCATTTTGTCTTGTGGCCACGCCAGCATGCTCTTATATTCCCAACTTTTCCTAAATGGTTATGGACTTGAAATAGCAGATTTAAAGAATTTTAGAAAAATGAACAGTTTGACTCCTGGTCATCCCGAATACCAACACACCAAAGGTGTTGAGATGACAACTGGACCGCTAGGTCAAGGTCTAGCTTCTGCCGTAGGAATGGCAATAGCCTCACGATATTGGCGGAATTATTTTGATGCTAAAACATCACCTAAGCAAAGCATTTTTGATAATTACATTTATGTTGTGGCAAGTGATGGTGATTTACAAGAAGGTGTTAGTTCTGAAGCTTCCTCACTAGCAGGACATTTAGGGTTAGCTAATTTGATTGTTATCTATGACGACAACCGAATCAGTATTGATGGAGACACCTCTCTTGCCTTCACTGAAGATGTTGCTGCTCGTTATCAGGCCTATAACTGGGATGTCCACACCGTTGAATTAGGCCAAGATGGCAAAGTTGATGTGGTTAGTTTGGGTAAGGCTATAAAACTTTCCCAACAGTCAGATAAACCAAGTTTTATCCGGTTAAAAACTATTATTGCCTGGCCGGCTCCTCAGGCCCGAAATACTGCAGCTGCACATGGCGCACCACTTGGTGAATCAGAAACCAAATTTACCAAAGTAGCACTGGGTTTAGATCCTGAAAAACATTTTCAAGTTCCAGAAGAAGTTCTTAAATACACGCGCCAAAGTCAAACAAATGGTGCAATTAAATTTTCGGAATGGAATAAAAAGTTTGAGTTATGGGAAAAATCTAACCCGACATTAGCGAAAGAATTTCATAGACTAAGTAAGGGTGAATTAGTTTCAAATTTGACAGATTCCTTATCGGTTTTCGAACCTGGAAATAGTGTTGCCAGCAGAAAAAGTGGTGGCACCGTTTTGAATGAACTGGCTAGCAAACTAGTTGAACTTGTGGGTGGATCTGCTGATCTTGCCGAAAGCAATGGAGTGGCTCTTAAAAATTCATTATCAATGCAAAGAATAAGTTCCCAGATTAAAGAATCATCCCCTGGTGGAAAATATTTACATTTTGGTATCAGAGAACATGCCATGGGTTCAATCATGAATGGTTTAGCCCTTTATGGTTTTACCAGACCTTTTGGCGCTACGTTTTTAATTTTTAGTGATTACCAAAAACCTGCCATAAGACTGGCAGCTCTAATGCAACTTCCTGTTACTTATGTTTGGACCCATGACTCAATTGGATTGGGTGAAGACGGACCAACCCATCAACCAGTGGAACAACTTTGGTCTTTACGATCTATTCCTGGGTTTTCAGTTGTTAGACCATGTGATGCTAATGAAGTAGCAATTAGTTGGCTTAAAATTATGGAAGATAGAAAACCAGCTGGAATTGTTCTTACCAGACAAAATATTCCCACTCTCGACAGAAAGATTTATGCTCCTGCAATAAACGCTAAAAAGGGAGCATACGTTTTACAAGATGCCCCCAACTCAAATCCTGAGGTAATACTTATTGCCACGGGTTCTGAAGTTCATTTAGCATTAGATGCTCAAAAAGAATTGAATGCGCAATCAATTAATACTCGGGTGGTATCGATGCCATGTGTGGAATGGTTCCAAGAGCAAGAACAAAGTTATCAAGAATCAGTGCTACCAAAAAATGTGAAAGTCAAAATTGCTATTGAAGCTGGATCAACTTTTGGTTGGTATCAGTTTGTAGGTCTTGAAGGTGGCGTTATTGGGCTTGACCACTACGGAGCAAGCGGTAAACCGGAACTGTTGTACAAAGAATTTGGAATTACAGTGGAAAAAATTGTTGCAAAGGTTAAAGAATTAAAGAAATAGTTCTTTAACGATCTCCACGTAATTTATCGATAGCTTCAGCTAAAATTGCATCGCCATCTTTATCATCACGACGTTCTTTGACATAAGCTAAATGGGTTTTGTAAGGAACATTTACAACTGGTTTAGGTGGATTATCTTGATCTTGACCTGCTGGCCAACCACATCTAGGACAATCCCAAGTTTCAGGAATTGGTGCATCTACCGCAAAAGCTGGTCTGCTTTCATGACCGTGTGCGCAGTAAAAAGATAACCGAACTCGTGGTGCTGCATCTCCGCGCTCTGCTTCGCCCATCGGGCCTGCACCAACGCGACTTCCTCTGATTGCACTACCACCAGCCATTTATTTCTCCTTTTTTATTAAGCACTTAAAACTAAACCAAGGCCAATTACACTGGCAGCCCATATAAATCCGATAGCAATTGTGAAACGGTCCAAGTTTTTTTCTGCCAAAGATGATCCACCCAGTGAAGAACTAAAACCGCCACCGAATAAATCTGACAAACCACCACCGCGACCTCTGTGCAAAAGAATTAAAAGTAAAAGTAAAAGATTAGTAATAACCAAAATGACACCTAAGGTCCAGGCAATAATCGTCATTATGTTTCTGACTAACCTTTCCAAAAATCGTCTAGTTAAAGGATACGACTCAGGTATGACAAATTAAGGTCCCGGGACCTAGTGAGTCACACAAATCATGGTTGATCTGGCCATCTAATGATGCGCAAGAATTCATCTGGATCAAGTGCTGCTCCACCAATAAGTGCGCCGTCTACATCTGGTTGTTCCATGATGGATTTCACGTTTCCAGCTTTCACTGAACCACCATAAAGAATGCGAACTTTTTCAGCCACATCTTGAGAATAAAGTTTGGCAACTTTTTGTCTAATTGCCATAGACATATCTTGTGCGTCTTGAGGTGTAGCAACTTCTCCGGTACCAATTGCCCACACAGGTTCATAGGCGATAACTAATTCACCAACATAATTTGAGCGCACGTCTTTCAACGCTGCTTGTACTTGAGACAATGTGTGCTCCACAGCATTTCCTGCTTGTTTGATATCGAGAGTCTCACCCACAGCAATCATTGGCACTAAATCGTTTTTGATGGCTGCTTTAACTTTGGCGTTTACACTTTCATCTGTTTCATGATGATAAGCACGTCGTTCGCTGTGACCGATTAGCGCATATTTTACTCGTAATTTCTTTAACATTGATCCACTTATTTCACCGGTGTAAGCACCTGAATCATGAGCACTTATATCTTGAGCTCCATAAACAATGCTTAAGTGATCTGCGTCGATAACTGTTTGTACTGAGCGAATATCAGTAAAAGGCGGAAAAATAGCAACTTCAGTGCGCGCATAATCTGCATCAATAAGTGAGAAAGCCATCTTGTTCAAATAACCAATGGCCTCTAAATGATTCATATTCATCTTCCAATTACCAGCCATCACCGGCTGACGTTTTTCGTTTGTCATTTATTCCTCTTCTAATACGGCTAAACCAGGCAAAACTTTTCCTTCTAGCAGTTCAAGTGAAGCGCCACCACCGGTGCTGATGTGATCAAACTTTGATTCATCTAGCCCTAACAATCTAATTGCAGCAGCAGAATCTCCCCCACCCACAACGCTATAGGCATTTGAGTCAGCAAGTGCCTGGGCAATAGTTTTTGTGCCCGCAGCAAATGCGTTTACTTCAAAAACTCCCATAGGGCCATTCCATACAACAGTTTTTGCGTCTTTTATTTTATTTGCAAAGATTTCGCCAGTTTTTGGTCCAATATCTAAACCCTTTTGACCTACCGGAATTTGTTGTGCATCAACAATATATACCAGTGCAGAGCCATCTAATTGCGCACAAATAACCACATCCACTGGCAAAACTATCTCGACATTTTTCTCTTTAGCTGTGATCATCAATTGTTTTACTTCGTCAATACGATCAACTTCGAGAAGTGAATCTCCGACTTCGAAACCTTGAGCTTTCAGAAAAGTAAAAGCCATTCCCCCACCAATGAGTAACTTGTCAACTTTGTTGATTAGGTTATTGATTACCCCTAATTTGTCACTAACTTTTGACCCTCCCAGTACAACCACATAAGGACGTTCTGGGTTGTTTAACACTTTTGCAAAAGCTTTTTGTTCTGCCTGCACTAAACGCCCAGCTGCTTTAGGCAATAGTCGTGCAACATCAGTGACCGATGCTTGTTCTCTGTGTACTACTCCAAAACCATCAATCACAAAAACATCAGCCAATGAGGCAAGAATTTGAGCCAATCTAATTCTTTCGACATTGTCTTTACTGGTTTCATCTTTTTCAAATCTTATGTTTTCAACCATGGCAACTTCGCCAGGTTGTAAGGCGTTAACAGTTTTTAAAGTATTGGCGTCATTTAAATTTTCAATAAATTGAATGGGAGTATTTAGTAGTTCACCCAGTCTTTTTGCTATTGGTTTTAGTGACAATTCAGGTTTTCTTTCACCTTTGGGACGTCCCAGGTGAGCCAAAATGATAATTTTTGCTTTCTTGTCTCTTAAATTATTAATGGTGGTAACACTTGCTTTTAGTCGACCATCATCAGTTATTTGCATTACACCCGAAGTATCTTGCTTCATAGGGGCATTTAAATCAGCGCGTAATAATACGCGCTGATTTGTTACCTCAATATCGTCAATTGTTTTCATTAATGAATTAGAGATTTGAACCAACAAGTTGAGTTAAATCAACTAGTCGACTTGAATATCCCCATTCATTGTCATACCAACCCACAACCTTGGCAATGTTTCCTGCCACAACTGTTAGTTGACCATCAATAATGCATGAGTGAGCATCATGAACAATGTCACTTGAAACCAATGGGTCTTCACTATAAGAAAGAATTCCTTTTAGTGCACCTTCTGCTGCAGCTTTAAGAGCGGCATTGATATCTGCTGCTGTGGCAGATTTCTTTAGATGCACTGTTAAATCTGTGGCAGAACCAACTGGAACTGGAACTCTCATGGCATAACCATCAAGTTTTCCTTTAAGTTCTGGCATAACCAATCCAATTGCTTTTGCTGCACCTGTTGTAGTGGGAATCATGTTGATAGCAGCTGCACGGGAACGTCTTAAATCATTGTGTGGCATATCCAGTGTTGATTGATCATTTGTATAGGCATGAATTGTGGTCATTAATCCAGTTTCGATACCGAAAGTGTCATGAATTACTTTGGCCATTGGTCCAAGACAATTTGTGGTACACGAAGCATTACTAATTACTATGTGTTTTTCGTGATCAATTTTGTCGTGGTTTACACCTAACACCACAGTGATGTCTTCACCTTTTGCTGGTGCAGAGATTAACACTTTTTTTGGTCCTGATTTAAGATGAGCTTTAGCTTTTTCAGCGTCAGTAAACACACCTGTTGATTCAATTACTAAATCAACACCAAGCTCTCCCCAAGGAATTTCTGCAGGATCTCTGTGTGAAGTTATTTTAATTTCTTTACCGTCTACGAAAACAGAGTTGCCTTCAACGTTTACTTTTCCTGGGAATCTTCCCAATGTTGAATCATATTTCAATAAATGAGCGGAAGTTTTAACATCAGTTAAATCATTGATTGCAACGATTTCTATTGGTTCGTTGCTGTTAATTATTTGGGCTAAGGCACCTTCTGGGGCTTTGCCTGCACGATCTTGTAAAACTCGAATGTAATTTCTGCCAATACGGCCAAAACCATTAATTCCTACACGGATTGCCACTTATCAATCAACTCCAGAAAATAGTAACGGGGACGAAATTTTTATTACCATTGAGGCGACCTTGCCTACCTAATTCTATCCTTCTAACATTTCCGGAGTCAGTGAGGCTTCAGTTGGCGGAATTCCCAGTTCAGATGCTCGTTTATCTGCCATTGCTAAGAGTCTTCTAATACGACCTGCGATTGCATCTTTTGTTAAAGGTGGATCACTTAATGCACCTAATTCTTCTAAACTTGCCTGCTTATGGGTGATTCTTAAATCTCCGGCTGCTTTCAAATGATCTGGAATTTCGTTTCCTAAAATTTCCATGGCGCGTGCAACTCGTGCTCCAGCTGCAACTGCTGCTTGAGCACTGCGACGAAGATTGGCATCATCAAAGTTTGCTAAACGATTTGCAGTAGCACGAACTTCTCGGCGCATCCGTCTTTCTTCCCATGCCATCACGGCAGTGTGTGCGCCAAGTCTTGTTAGAAGTGCACCAATTGCATCGCCATCTCTAATTACTACTCGATCTACACCACGAACTTCACGCGCTTTTGCAACCACATCTAATCTTCGTGCTGCTCCTACTAAAGCTAGTGCTGCTTCTGGACCAGGTGCAGTAATTTCTAATGCACTTGATCTACCAGGTTCTGTTAAAGATCCGTGCGCTAAAAATGCTCCACGCCAAGCTGCTTCTGCATCACAAATTCCGCCACCAACAACTGATGGTGGCAATCCCCTAATTGGTCTTCCCGCAGAATCGATTAATCCTGTTTGTTTAGCTAAAACATCTCCACCTTGCACAACGCGCACAACGTAACGAGCACCTTTTCTAATTCCAGAACCTTGTAAAACTGACATCTCAGCATCGTGGCCATAAAGCTCAACTATGTCTTTTCTTAAACGTCTGGCAATTTGACCGGCATCAAGTTCTGCCTCAACCACAATTTGACCGGCTACTAGGTGTAGTCCTCCAGCAAAACGCAATAGAGCTGATACTTCAGCTTTTCTACAACAAGTTTTATTTAGTTCAACTCGTGCTAATTCGTCTTTTACTGCAGAAGTCATGGCCATATGTTCCATTTTGACACAACTTCACCGGCGTGTCAGATTGTTTCAAATATTTTTTTAATTATCGATAAAGATGAGTCACATTAGTAACATTAGTTACTAAAAACAACTTTTGTTACTTATTCTTTCCCTAAATCTCTATGTACAACTCTTACTTTAGCTCCATTGCTTTTCAATTCTTGAGCAACTTTTTCAGCAATTGTGACACTTCGATGTTTTCCACCGGTGCAACCAATAGCAACGGTCACATACTTTTTACCTTCTCGAACATATCCAGGCGTGGTTACGTTTATCACTTCATTTATTGTTTTGGAGAAATTCTCAGCTCCGTCTTGCTTGAGCACAAAATCTTGAACCTTTTTATCTAATCCTGTGAGTTTTTTCAAATCCTCTTCCCAGAAAGGATTTGCTAAAAATCTCACATCAAATACGAAATCGGCATCCACAGGAATTCCATATTTGAATCCAAATGACAATATTGTGGCCTGAAATGTTGCCACATCACTTTCGAAAGTTTTTTCAATAACACTTCTCAGTCCAGGAGAGGACATATCTGAGGTGTCAATTACTACATCAGCATTGGCTCTGAGATCTCCCAATAGTTCTCTTTCGTTTTGCAAACCATCTAGTACTCGACCATCGCCTTGCAAAGGATGTGGTCTTCTGCTGCCTTCAAATCTTCTAACAAGGGAAACATCAGATGCTTCAAGAAAAAGTACTCGAACTTCCCAATTATCTTTCTTAACTTCAGCCAGTGCTTTATCCAAATTTGAAAACAATTTTCCACCGCGAACATCAACAACTACTGCAATATGACTTGCTACACCTTGAAGTTTTACATCATTTAAAGCTGAGTTTAAAACTGATGGTGGCAAGTTATCAATAACAAACCAACCCAGATCTTCTAAAGCTCTTGCCGCAGTTGACCTGCCGGCACCTGACATGCCTGTGACAATTAGAACTTCAGGATTACTCATGTTTATAGTCTGCCCTATTGCCTTAACTTTCGATGATTTCCCCGGTTAAAGGATCGAATTTGGTGGGAACATCTTTCAGAGTATGCATAATGTTTGTGGCTATTTCGGAAGTAATTCCAGGCACTGCCAAGAGTGATTCTAAATTTTGTTCTCGAATCGTGCTCACTGAGCCAAAAGTGTCTAATAGGGTTTTAATCTTTTTCTCCCCTAAGCCTTTGATTCCATCTAATTCACTAGCTAGTGAAGCCTTTGCGTGACGCATTCTAGTTTTAGTAATTGCGAAACGATGCGCTTCATCTCTTATTCTTTGAACTAGAAATAAAGCTTCACTATTTCGAGGCAACAATATTGGATCTTTAACGCCAGGTTTCCATAATTCTTCAAGTCTTTTTGCAATTCCAATAGTCTCAATATCTGACAGTCCTAATTCATCTAATGCTTCTCGTGCAGCATTTACTTGAATTTGTCCTCCGTCAACCAATAGCAAACTTGGTCGGTAGGCAAAGCTTTTCTTTTCTGTTTTGTTTTCTTCATCATTTTCATCAACCAAATATCTAAACCGTCTGGTCACTGTCTCATGAATCGCTCTTGGATCATCCTGGCCTTCGAAAGATTTAATGTTGAAGCTTCGGTAATGCTTCTTTTGTGCAATGCCATCCTCAAAGACAACAAGGGATGCTGTGGTACTGGTTCCTGAGATATTGGAAACATCAATGCATTCGATTCTTAACGGTGGTTGTTCCAAATCCAAAGAATTGGCTAATTCTTCCAAAGCTTTGGTTCTACTCAATAAATCAGCAGAGCGTTTAAGTTTGTGCATGGTCAGATTTTGCTCTGAATTCTTCTCACTTGTTTCCATGAGCTTTCGTTTATCACCTCGTTGAGGTTTTCTGATTTCAACAGTTTTCTTGGCATTTTCAGATATCCATTTGGTGACTGAATCTATTTCGGATATTTCCTGATTAATTAATATTTCTTTAGGAATGGCATCGCCTTCTAGTTCACCATAAATTTGAACCAGTAAATCTTCAAAATGCTCTGGCATGGTTTTGTGATCTATGCGATCTGAAACAAAAGATCTTTCACCCTTAATTTGGCCTTGTCGAACATGGAATATTTGAGTCGACAAATGCAAATCATCAGAGGTTAAAGCAATTAGGTCTGCGTCTGTTTCATCATCAAAAACAATTGCATTTAGTTCAACAACTTTCGTTAAGGCTCCCAATCTGTCCCTAAATCGAGCTGCTTTTTCAAATTCTTGATTGGCGCTAGCTTTACTCATCTCAGACTCAAGATCATTAAATATTGACTTGGTATTTCCATTCAAGAAATTAACTACATTTGTGACAATCGATCCGTATTCTTCTTTATTTACTCTTCCCACACAAGGAGCTGCACATCTTTCAATATCACCTAACAAACAAGGTCTCTTCATTAATTGGTGTCTTCTATAAACGGTGTCCTTACAAGATCTAATTGGAAAAACTCGAATTATTTGTTCCATAGTTTGGCGAATAGCCCAAACATGAGTAAATGGTCCGTAATACTTATTACCTTTCTTTTTGGCTCCCCTTGTAACAGCAATTTGGGGAAATTCATCTTTCAAAGTCAAAGTTAAGTAGGGATAAGTTTTATTATCGCGAAAACGAACATTGAATCTTGGGTTGAATGCTTTGATCCAGGTAAATTCCAATTGCAAAGCTTCTACTTCGTTATGAACAGTTACCCAATCAACCATCGCTGCAGTTTTTACCATCATTGCTGTACGAGGGTGAAGATTACTTATATCTGTGAAATAACTATTTAACCGATTTTTTAAATTCTTTGCTTTACCAACATAAATAACTGTTTCGTCTGCTGTTTTAAATCGATACACACCTGGAAGTTCAGGAACATTTTTTGGCCGATATAAAGATGGATCTGCCATTGTTATCCAGCTTTACTAGAAGAATTCTTTAGAATTTGAGCCAAGTATTTGCCGGTATAACTGCCACTTGATTTGGCAATTTGTTCTGGTGTTCCTTGAGCAACAACAGTGCCGCCTCTAAATCCACCTTCAGGCCCCATGTCGATTACCCAATCAGAATTCTTGATTACATCTAAATTGTGTTCAATAACAATTACAGTATTTCCAGAATCGACTAATCTTTCTAGAACTCCCAGGAGTTTTCGAACATCTTCGAAATGTAATCCTGTGGTTGGTTCATCTAGCACATAAATTGTTCTACCAGTGCTTCGTCTTTGCAATTCTGTAGCGAGCTTTACTCGTTGTGCTTCTCCACCTGAAAGTGTTGGTGCAGATTGACCTAGTCGAACATAACCCAATCCCACATCAACAAGTGTCTTTAAGTGTCTAGCGATTGCTGGAACCGATTCAAAAAATACTAAAGCTTGCTCAATTGGCATATTTAAAACATCACTTACAGTTTTTCCTTTGTAATGAACTTCTAATGTGTCGCGGTTGTACCGTGCTCCCTGACAAATTTCACATGGAACGTAAACGTCAGGTAAAAAGTTCATTTCAATTTGGATCGTTCCATCACCAGAACAAGGCTCACATCTTCCACCTTTAACGTTAAAGCTAAATCGTCCTGGCTGATATCCCCTGATCTTTGCTTCGCTAGTTTCTGCGAAAAGTTTTCGCACGTTATCAAAAACGCCTGTGTATGTCGCAGGGTTACTTCGCGGTGTTCTTCCTATAGGGCTTTGATCAACATGAACCACTTTGTCTAAATGCTTTATTCCTTCGACTTTTTTGTGTTGTCCAGGAACCACTCTTGCTTGATGAAGATCTCTTGCCAAAGTTGAATACAGAATGTCATTAACCAAAGTTGATTTACCTGAACCACTAACACCTGTTACGGCAACAAATACACCCAAAGGAAACTCAACAGTAACTTTCTTTAGGTTATTTTCTTGAGCTTCAACAACTTTGATCATTCTTTCTTTATCTATAGGTCGACGCTTCTTAGGAACAACCACGCTTTTTCTGCCCGAAATGTAGTCCCCGGTGATTGATTTCTTGTTATTTTCTAAATCTTTAACAGTACCGCTAGAAACAACGTAACCACCATGTTCACCTGCCCCCGGTCCAATATCAACAACCCAGTCAGCAGCTCTAATTGTTTCCTCGTCATGTTCAACAACAATCAAGGTATTTCCTAGATTTCTTAGCCTAATTAAAGTGTCAATTAATTTCTTGTTATCTCTTTGATGCAAACCGATACTTGGTTCATCCAAAACATAAAGAACACCTACTAGGCCAGAACCAATTTGAGTTGCAAGTCGAATTCTTTGCGCCTCTCCACCTGAAAGAGTGCCAGCCGCTCGGTCTAAAGATAGATAATCCAAACCCACGTCAAGCAAGAATTGCAATCTTTCAATTACTTCTTTCAATACTCTTTGAGCAATTGCCATTTCTCTTTTGCCAAGCTTTAGCGAAGTAATAAATTCGGTTACTTCCCCTATAGACATGGCACTCATTTCGGCAATATTTTTGCTGCCGATTTTTACTGCCAAAGAAACAGGTTTTAAACGTGCTCCTTTGCAAGTTTTACAAGGTTTCTGGCGCATAAAACCTTCGAGATGTTCACGGGCTGCATCAGAATCTGATTTTTCATGACGGTTTTGAATATTTCCAATTACACCTTCAAATTCTGTCCAATAAGATCGCAATCTTCCATAGGAATTCTTGTATTTAACATTTATATTGCTTTCATATCCATACATCAGGGAATATCTATTTTTCTCACTTAACTTTTTGTAAGGAGTATCAAGAGAAAACTTCAGATCTTTGGCAACTGCTTCAAGAATTTTTGCCCAATATCCGTCGGCCGAATGTGTTGACCAAGGAGCAATTGCGCCTTCACTAATTGATAAATCTTTATTTGGAATTACTAGATCTTCATCAACTTCTAAATGATTTCCTAACCCGCTACATTCTGGACAAGCACCAAAGGGTGAATTGAATGAGAATGATCTTGGTTCAAGCTGATCAAAAGATATTTCACAATTAGTACAGGCTAAATGCTCTGAATAAACTCGCTCTTTATTCTTTGATTTTGCTGGTTCATCAACGAAATCCAAAACAACTGTGCCATTTGCAAGTCTTAATGCTGTCTCTACAGAGTCTGTAATTCTTTGTCTTGACTCAGCTTTAACGCTTAATCGATCAACAACCACATCAATGTTGTGTTTTTCTTGCTTCTTTAATACTGGTACTTCAGTTAAAGCATAAGTTTCGCCATCAATTCGAGCTCTAGAAAAACCTTGGGTTTGTAATTCTTTGAATAAATCTTGATATTCACCTTTTCGTCCACGAATAACTGGCGCAAGTACTTGAAATTTTGTACCGGCAGTTAATTCCAGAACTTGATCAACAATTTGTTGTGGGGTTTGTCTGTGAATTACTACCCCACATTTTGGACAGTGTGGAGTTCCAGCCCTGGCGTATAAAAGTCTTAAGTAATCATGAACTTCGGTAATGGTTCCAACTGTGGAACGGGGATTTCTATTGGTTGATTTCTGATCGATTGAAACTGCAGGAGATAAGCCTTCAATAAAGTCAACATCGGGTTTGTCCATCTGTCCTAAGAACTGTCTGGCATAAGCCGACAAGCTTTCAACATATCTGCGTTGACCTTCAGCAAAAATAGTGTCAAATGCTAGTGAGGATTTTCCTGAACCTGACAAACCTGTGAAAACAATCAGAGCATCTCTAGGAAGTTCAAGTGAAATATCTTTTAAGTTGTGCTCTCGGGCACCACGAACAATTAATTTATCTGCAACAGCTGAACCATGTCTTTTGGTCTCAGTCTTTTTGGGGGTAGTCGCAGTCATCTAACAAAGGTTAATGCTTAAGCGCTTTTTACGCTTCTTCAACTCCAGGATGATCTCTTTTGATATCAGCGATGGCAGTTCCCGCGGCTTTCTGGCCTGGTTTATGTGCAAGTTCTGGATGAAGCTTTGTTTGACGAAGTGAGGCATAAACGGTAATTGCTAACACTCCCACGATTACCGCTAGTGAAACTGGAGTCGATATTTCAGGTGCTGATTTGAAGCCATTTTCATGAGCTGCATGAAGTATGAGTTTAACTCCAATGAAACCAAGAATTACTGATAAGCCATAAGACAGATAAATCAAACGATCCAGTAGTCCATCAAGCATGAAATACATCTGACGAAGTCCCATAAGTGCAAATGCATTAGCAGTAAACACAATGTATGGATCATCAGTTAGTCCAAATATTGCCGGAATTGAATCAAGGGCAAATAAAATATCTGTAGTAAAAATTGCAATCATGACAATAAATAAAGGAGTGAAATATTTCTTTCCATCAATTGTTACTCTGAATGCACCTTCGTGATACTTAGGTGTGACAGGTAAATACTTCTCTGCTAACTTCAAAACTTTGTTTTGAGATGGGTCACTTTCTGTACCATGCTTTGACGCAAGTTTGTAAGCAGTGTAAAGCAAAAATGCACCGAAGATAAAAAAGACCCAACTAAATTTGGCGATTGCTGCAGCACCAACAATGATAAACAGGAATCTTAAAACAAGTGCCCCAATAATTCCCACTTGCAAAACTTCTTGTTGATAAATGGCAGGAACAGCAAAAGCCGAAAGAATAATTACAAAGACAAAGAGGTTGTCAACACTTAAACTGTATTCAGTAATCCATCCTGCAAAAAATTCAATGCCTGCATCTTGTCCTTTGATAGTCCAAATACCAATACCAAACAAGATTGCTGCAGCGATATAAACAACTACCCATTTTGCTGCTTCACGAAATTGAACAACATGTGGATGTCTTTTAGCGTAAATAAATTCTGCGGTGTAAACGGCAAAAAATGCCAAAACTGTGACGACCCAGACCCAAAGTGGTTCTTCCATATTCATATTTTCAATGTATCAAATTAGGCGTGGCCCGCTGCAACCATCTGGCGCAATTCTTTTTTGAGTTCGTGAATTTCGTCACGGTATCGAGCAGCCAGTTCAAAATTCAACTCAGAAGCTGCCAATTTCATCTGGGCACTGAGTTCAGTTATCAAATTAGCTAGATCTTGAGCAGGACTAGCACCATCTTTTTTGTCCTTACGCAATTTTTTGATACTCATGGCTTCTTCCAGCACCATTTCAGTATCAGAATCTTCTTTGATGATTGAGTCGTTGATATCTGAGATCTTCTTACGAAGTGGTGTTGGATCTATGCCATTGGCTAAATTGTGTGCAACTTGTCTTTCTCGTCTGCGGTTAGTTTCATCAAGTGCTTTTCGCATTGATTTGGTGATGTTGTCGGCATACATAATTACTTGTCCATCCACGTTTCGAGCAGCTCGACCAATAGTTTGAATTAAGGATTTTTCCGACCTTAGGAAGCCTTCTTTATCCGCATCAAGAATGGCCACTAGAGAAACTTCAGGTAAATCCAAACCTTCACGCAACAAGTTAATTCCCACCAGGCAATCAAATTCACCAATTCTTAATCCTCGCAACAATTCAACTCGTTTTAAAGTATCGATTTCTGAATGCAAATATCTAACTCTCATATCCTTTTCCAGAAAGTAATCAGTTAAATCTTCTGCCATCTTTTTGGTCAAAGTCGTTACTAATGTTCTTTGACCTTTCTCAGTTCTTATTTTTATTTCGTGTAGTAAATCATCGATTTGACCTTTTGTTGGTCTCACTTCTACTTCAGGATCAACAAGTCCAGTCGGTCTAATTACTTGTTCAACAACTGAGGTCACTTTGCCAAGTTCATAAGGACCAGGGGTAGCGGAGAGATAAACAGTCTGACCAACTCTTTCTTCAAACTCGGCAAACTTTAGTGGTCGGTTATCCATTGCACTTGGTAGTCGAAATCCGTATTCAACAAGTGTTCTCTTGCGTGATGCATCGCCTTCGTACATTCCCCCAATTTGAGGAACTGCAACATGGGATTCATCAATTACTAAAAGAAAATCTTCGGGGAAATAATCCAATAAGCAATTTGGAGCACTACCTGGAGCGCGATCATCAAAATATCGGGAGTAGTTCTCAATACCTGAACAAAAACCTAATTCTCGAATCATCTCTAAATCAAAAGCAGTTCTCATCTTTATTCTTTGAGCTTCAAGTAATTTGTTTTGGCTTTCTAATTCTTTAACACGGTGCATCAGTTCTACTTCAATTGCCGAAAGTGCCTTTGCTGTTTGCTCAGGACTTGCCACATAATGAGTGGCAGGAAAAATAAACATTTCTTCATCATCAGTGAGGATTTCACCTGTTAAAGGATGAAGAGTCATAATGCGTTCAATTTCATCGCCAAACATTTCAATTCGAACAGGATGTTCCTCATAGGCAGGAAAGATTTCGACAGTGTCGCCTCTAACGCGAAAAGTGCCGCGCTCGAAGGCGTAATCATTTCGGGTGTATTGGATATCTACTAATTGACGAAGAAGTTTGTCACGAGAAAAATCTTGGTTTTTTCTAATTCGAATTGCTTGCTTTACATATTCTTCAGGGGTTCCTAATCCATATATACAAGAAACAGTTGCCACAACCACAACATCTCTTCTGGTAAGAAGGGCACTTGTTGCTGAATGTCTCAGTCTTTCTACTTCCTCATTAATACTTGAGTCTTTTTCAATGAAGGTATCGGTTTGAGGAACATAGGCTTCAGGTTGGTAATAGTCGTAATAGGAAACGAAATACTCAACAGCATTGTTAGGAAGCATTTCCCGTAACTCGTTAGCAATTTGTGCAGCAAGAGTTTTATTTGGTTCAATTATTAAAGTTGGTCGCTGTAATTTCTCAATTAACCAAGCAGTCGTTGCAGATTTTCCAGTACCAGTGGCACCTAACAGCACGACGTGCTTTTCACCTTTGCGGATGCGTTCTTCTAGATCCTTAATTGCTGCAGGCTGATCTCCTGCTGGTTCATAATCTGCTTCAACTTTAAAAGGAGCAACAGTTCTAATCAGGTCATTAACTGGTCTCATTTTAAGATTTAAAGCTTCTCTCTTGAAGTGTTTGCCAAATCTTTTCTACATCAACTTCTAGTTGATCAAGGTTTCCATCATTGACTATTAAGAAATCAGCAGCAGCCTTGCGCTCATCATCGCTAACCTGTTTAGACATTCGAGCAGTAGCTTGCTCTGCAGTTAATCCCCGTTGGGAAAGTCTTTCGAGTCTATTTTTCTCACTAGAAATAACTATGACTAAAAAGTCAAAAAGTGATTCCATCTTCTTTTCTAAAAGCAGAGGAATTTCATTTACAATTATGGTCTCTGAAGTGTGTTGATCAATGATCTGATTAGTTTTACTTCTTACCAAGGGATGAACAATTTTCTCTAAATCTTTCAATGCAGCATCATCTTGAAATACAATTTGAGCCAATTTTGCTCTATCAATGTAGCCTTCAGAATTTATAAAGTCTTTACCAAATCGATCAATGACTTGTTGAAAACCTGGTGTTTGAGGTTCTATAACTTGGCGCGCTAATTCATCTGAGCGAATTACTACAGCACCTTTTTGAGAGAACAAGTCGGCAACGGTGCTTTTTCCAGCACCGATGCCGCCTGTTAATCCAACTTTCATGTTGGCTTTTAAATCTGAACTAGTTTGAATCTAGTTTGTCGCTTAAAGCGGCAAGATCAGGGTTAGCAACTTTTCCATCTTTTTCATCTTGCCATTTGGCAAGTGCGTCAGAATATTGCTTTTCCCATTCTTTCTTCTGATCTTCAAAACCTGATTTCCATTCGCCAGTTTCAGGATTGAATCCTTCTGGCCCAATGTATTTTCCAGCAGAATCATAAGCAGGTGGCATGCCATATGAATATGGATCAAATGAAGCTCTTGCTTCACCTGTTTCGCCAGCTTGCTTAACAGAAAGAGAAATTCTTCTGCGTTCCAAATCAATGTCAATGATTTTCACAGTGACTTCTTGATTTACTTGCACAACTTGTTCAGGAATTTCTACTTGATTATCTGAAAGTTCAGAAATGTGCACAAGTCCTTCGATCCCATCAGCTACTCGGATGAACGCTCCGAAGGGAACAAGTTTGGTAACTTTTCCAGGAACAACCTGGTTGATTTGGTGTGATCTTG
>CAMATO010000002.1 GCA_945861165.1 Bifidobacterium breve
AACTGGAATTGACTGTTTTCCACTTATTGAGATTGCTTTATCTTTTCCAGCATCATCGTGTTCAACGTCAACGTAAGTGTAATCGACATTATTTGAATCTAAGAATTTCTTTGATCGTCGACAATCTCCACACCATTCGGCACCATACATAGTCAATTTGTTATCTGACATACAATGTCCTTAATTTAAAAGGTGAGTCTTTACTGTAAAGACCACTATTTATTAAGTGTAATAGTGGTCATGATGGGTGATCCTGGACCGTGTCCAGCTTGTGAAAGAAGCGATCTAGAACGCCGTGGTGGGAAAGATATGTGTCCTAAATGTTTTTATATTCAACCTTGTTGTGATGGCGGGTTTTGCGAGTAAAGCTATTTAGAACTTGGAATTAATTTATCAATAATGAAGTAAACCAAGAAAATAAACAATCCTAGAACCAGAACGACTCCAGTTCCAACAATTGCACCTACGTATCCAAGTTCAACAACGTTAATAAAGCCGTAAGGATATTTACCAATTACTGCTCCCCGGGCAAAGGTGTAAAGAATATAGATAATTGGTACTAACAATGAACTAAAAATAATTTTCCATGAAATCCATTTTCTAGGACCAAAGAATAACCAAACTAAGATTGTTACTGGTGGAGTTATGTAGTGAAGAAGTAAATCGGTGTAAATATTCCAACTTTGCGGATTAGCCTCTGCTGCAAGAATCAAAACATAAACCAGCATTGTTACTGAAATCATCATCAAACTTGAAAGTCTTAAGACCTTTAATCTTTGAGAAGTCCTATTCATATTTCGATAAATCATGGTTGTGGTTATAGCCACTAAAATATTGCTCCAAATTGTGAAGTAACTTAAATTATCGATTACTCGAGGAATTGAACCCGCTAATCCATCCGCATGACCGCCAAAATAGGAAGGTCCGAATTGAGGAACAATGACAACTCCTGTGGCATCCACGGTCAATGAGCCAATAACGCCAACCCATGCCAAAATGGCATTAAGACCAAACGCTTGACGGGAGAACTTACGCATGAGGAAGATACTAGTCCTGTTATCGATGCTTTCATTGGTTTTTCTATCAGCTTGCGCAACAGATAACGCAAATGAATCAACTTCGGCAACATCTGTAACTGGAAGCCCCTCAGCAGCAATTGATGAAACCGTCAATCCCATTTCATTAACAGCATTAAGCCAAAAAGAATTCGTAGGAAAAGATCTAAAGCTTGAAAAAGTCTTGGGAGAAAATAGTAAATTCACTCGTTACTTTATTAAATATAAATCCGGAGAATTTACTATTTCTGGAATCATGAATGTACCAAAAGGTGAAGGACCATTTCCAACTTTAGTTTTGGCTCATGGCTATATAGATCCAGCAATTTACACAACTGGAAGAGGACTTGCAAGAGAACAAAAGTATTTAGCTGAAAGAGGTTATGTAGTTCTGCATACTGATTACAGAAATCATGCTGAATCTGATGATGATCCTGATAATGACATTAATTTAAGATTGGGTTACACAGAGGATGTAATTAATGCAGCTTTGGCTTTAAAGAATTCAGAATTCACATTTGTTGATAAAGAAAGAATTGGCTTACTAGGTAGATCAATGGGTGGTGGAATTGCCTTTAATTCAATGGTTGTTAAACCCGAAGTATTTGACGCTTATGTTGCGTTTGCTCCAGTGAGTGCAAACGTTGTAGATAATTACAATCGATGGACACGAATGAATTTTGACATTGTTGAAGAAATTGACAAAAGATTTGGCTTACCCGAAGATAACCCAGAATTTTGGCAAGGAATTTCAGCAATAAATTATTTTGACAAAGCAACTGAACCTTTA
Organism: Bifidobacterium breve; assembly: GCA_945861165.1. GTDB lineage: Bacteria > Actinomycetota > Actinomycetes > S36-B12 > UBA5976 > ATZT02. The sequence goes on from CAMATO010000002.1 coordinate 1,846, forward strand.
TTAATTCTTCATGGCACAGCAGATGAAACTTGTGACATCAAATGGTCAGAAGCAACAACTAAGGCTCTGCAAGATGCAGGAAAATCTGTTGAATTTATTCAATATGAAGGTGAAAGACATGCATTTAGTCCTAGATGGGAAGACTCAATGAAAGAAACTATTAGATTTTTTGAAGATAACTTAAAGTCTTAAGCTTTATTTCTTCCCAAAGCAATAGCCACTACATAAAGTGTTGAAAAAAGAAATCCAACAATGGCATAAATAATTCTTCCAATATTAGGTTCTCCTGGGGCAAGCAAAGTTACAATTCCTAAACCTAATGAAATTAAAGACATTAAGATTGAGTAGCTTTTTACGACAGAATCTGAAGCAACAGATCTAACTACGATCATCAAATAACCCAGTGGAATCAAAACAATTCCAGTCATTCTTAAACTCCAGAAAGCGTCTTCTCCAACAATCCCGATGAATTCGCCAAATAAATCTGGTCGTGCGATTAAGGCAATGGCTGAAGCGATAAATACTGAACCACCAGCAAGCATTACTTGTCTAATTTTTACTTGTCCTGAGTTAGTCATAAATAGAGTTTAGTGCAATTACAACTTACTTACGAGCGGTTTCAGCAAAAATTACACCAATTAATACCAACAGTCCACCTAGAATTTGAATTCCAATAAAGGTTTCTCCTAGTAGAAACAGTGCCACCACTGAAGCTCCCACTGGTTCTAGTAATCCAAAAATTGCTGCTTTCTTTGAATCAAGAAATTTAAAAGCTATGAAATATAACCAAAAAGGTGCGACTGTTCCAAAAATAATTATATAAATTACTAGTAAACCTAATGAAACGTTTCCTAAATCATGTGGCAACGCAACTTGATTACTTAATTTTGACCAAGGAAGTGTCCACCAAGGTTGCACAATCATCCAGAAAATTGCACCTACTCCCATAGATAGAGTGGTCAATGAAATTGGATCTCTTTTTGACGCAAGTGGTTCTCCACCAATAAAATAAATTGCTAATGCAATTGCAGCACCAAATGCACAAAGCACACCAAAAGGATCAAGCTTTGAACCTGTCCAAATTTGAGTAATTAGTGATAATCCAATTAGTGCTAGTAAAAGAGAAAACCAAACTCGAGCACTTACTTCTTTTTTCATAACAAATCGAACGTAAAGTGCAACAAGAATTGGTGCGGTGTATTCAATAATTAAAGCAACTCCAACCTCAATTCTTCTTATTGCTACAAAATATAGAAACTGCGTCATTGCTACACCAAAAAATCCATAACCAATAAGTGGCAATATCTCTTTTTTGGTTACTTTTAGTTTTTTTCTAGCAAACAAAAGTGAAGCGATCAGCAGAAAAAGAAATGCACCTTCGATGCGAAAAGCAGAAAGTTCAGCTGATTGCAAACCATTAATCAGGGCTAACTTGGCCACTGGACCATTTACGGCAAAGAAAAAAAGCCCCAAACTCATGAAGCTATAACCAATAAGTCCTTTAGACCTCAACGAGGTTGGACTATTAATAGACATGCTTTTAATCCTAGTTGGATACCCACTCAAGCCCACCAGTCACAGAAGTTTCAGGAATCTGGGTTGTTAATCGACTGTTAACCTAGATTTCTTCCTCAATAAATCTTCTGGTCGGCTAAGTCGCCCATTGATTTAGCAAACTTCTTGTGTGTCTACAACGAATAATCTGATCGATTTAGAGGGCGCTGATCACCTCTCGGATTCTCCTACCCCTCGATACTTTGGGCGTGAAAAAAGTAGAACCAGATCCGACAAGGCTTTTTCAGGTTCGGTAGTTGTCGCAGCTCTTTCTTCACTATTTATTTTGGTCGCAATACTTTTCTATTTAGCAACTTCATCTTGGCCAGCTTTACAGAAAGAAGGATTCTCCTTCATAACTGGTACAACTTGGATTGGTGGTCTTGATGATCCATCTCTTCAGGTTTTCCAAATATGGCCAATGCTTTACGGATCATTCTTAAATGCTCTGCTAGCTATAATTTTCGCAGTTCCAATTTCTGTGTTACTCGCAATATTTATGGTCTTTATCGCTCCAAAGAAAATTGCGCGAGCTTTAACTATTGTTGTTGACGTTTTGGCAGCGATTCCAAGTGGAATTATTGGTATTTGGGGATTCTTAGTATTTACACCAGTTGCCGAAGGTTGGGCAAGATTAATCCACCAATACTTAGGTTCAATTCCTATTTTTGTTAACAACCAAGATCAATTTACCCGTTCACCATTTATTACGGCTTGGGTTTTAGGAATCATGATTGTTCCAATCATCACTGTTGTTGCTAGAGAAGTTTTGGCGCAAACTCCGCAAGATTTATTGGACGCAGCTCGTGGTCTAGGTGGATCACTTTGGGGAACAGTTCGCATGGTTGCTTTACCTCATGCCAGAGGCGGAATTGTTGGTGGCGTAATGCTTGGCTTAGGAAGAGCATTAGGTGAAACTGTTGCAATTTATTTCGTATTGAATTTAATTTTTGAAAGAGTTAACTATTACCGAATTCTTGATCCAGAAGGTGGATCTGTTGCTTCTATGATTATTGCTAAATTTGGTGAAGCTACGCCAGAAGAAATTCAGGCTCTTCTTGGAGCTGGACTTGTTCTGTTTATTTTAACGTTAATTGTTAATTTAATTGCAAACTGGATTGTGGCCAGAAGTGCAAGAGAGAGGCTGGCATGACAATAGTTCAAGAAAAACCGTCTGAAGAAACCTTCAAAGAACCTCAATACCCATGGAAGAAAGTTAATCCGTCAACCTCTCTAGCTAATTCAATAATTGTCCTTCTTCCAATTTCAGTTTTTGCGTTAAGTTTCTTCTTAACAGATCTTCCAGGTGCATTATTATTTATAGTTGTTTTCTTACCAGTACAAATATTAGTTGCGATCTTTGCAACTTTTTGGGGAATAAGTAAAAAGCGTGTTGGGGATGCTGTTTTGTCCGTACTTTCATTAGTTGCTTTTTCGTTGGTTATCGCACTCATGGGCTCAGTACTATTCTCTGTTTTTTCAAGAGGATTGCCAGCGATTAGTTTGAGTTTTGTTACTCAAAACAACACCTACATAAGCCCTACAACTGTATTAGATTACGGCGGTGTTGGGCACGCACTACTTGGAACTTTAATGGTGGTTGCTATCGGCATGATTATTTCTGTTCCACTGGGAATTGCCAGCGCGATCTATATCACTGATATGAAAGGTCGATTATCTGGTTTTGTGAGATTCATGGTTCAAGCAATGAGTGGTGTGCCATCAATTGTTGCAGGACTATTTATTTTGGCAGCTTTTATCTTGTCAGATGTTTCAGGATTTTCTGCACTAACTGGTGGTCTTGCATATTCAATTTTGATGTTACCAACTGTGGCAAGAACTGCTGAAGAAGTTCTAAAACTTGTTCCAAAAGATTTAAGAGACGCAGCTATTGCACTTGGCTCGAGTAGAGCACGCGTAATCATGAAAATCGTTTTACCAACCGCTAGAACGGGAATCTTGACAGCTGTAATTCTTGGTGTTGCAAGAGTTATTGGTGAAACCGCACCACTGCTCTTAACAACCTCAAATACCAACGGAACTAATCTGAATCCCTTTGTTGATGCAGTATCTACAATTCCGGTATACATTTTCCAATTCCTTGGTTCTGGTTACCCAACTGCAATTAATCGTTCATGGGGCGCCGCATTCGTACTTATGACCACAGTCGCCATTTTGTTTGCAATAGCTCGCATAGTTGAAAGATCAACCAAGAAAGGGTAGATAGCATGAATGAGACAAAAACCGCAGCACAAGAAGAGGAAGTTATGAGCATAAAAAATGTACGCGTTCCTAGCTCTCCTCAAGACGTCCACCCAAATCAACCAGGTGACGCAAGTGTTCACCTCGAAACCCAAAACCTGCATGTGTGGTTTGGTAAAAGATTAATTTTAGAAAAAGTAAATTTAGCGTTTCCGGTAAACTCTGTAACAGCGCTAATTGGACCTTCAGGTTGTGGAAAATCAACATTCATCAGAGTTCTAAACCGTATGCATGAATTTATTCCAGGCGCAGCATTAGCTGGAAGAGTTCTGTACGACGGCCAAGATATGTATGATGCAGCTGTAGATCCGGTAAATATACGCACCAAAGTTGGAATGGTATTTCAAAAACCAAATCCATTTCCAACCATGAGTATCAGAGACAACGTTTTATCAGGGTTAAAACTTGCGCAAATGAAGTATGAAAACCCTGAAGAAATTGTCAGAACTTGTTTAGAAAGAGCAAGTTTATGGAACGAGGTAAAAGATCGCTTGGATGCATCAGCATCATCTTTATCAGGCGGTCAACAACAAAGACTTTGTATTGCTAGATCTTTAGCAGTAAGTCCAAAAGTTCTGTTAATGGATGAACCATGTTCCGCACTTGATCCAGGTTCAACACGAAGAATCGAAGAAACTATTCGTGAGATCAGTAGTGATATGACTGTGGTTATTGTTACCCACAACATGGCACAAGCTCAACGAGTTTCTGATTACACCGCGTTCTTCTTGAGTGAAGATGGTGCTCCTGCACAAGTTGTTGAAAATGCCAAAACAGATGAAATCTTCAAAAAACCAAAAGACTCTAGAACAAATGATTACGTAAACGGACTATTTGGTTAAGACCAGTGTTAAACAAGTGAAAGTAGTTTGCCAGAAATTCACTTATTAGTGGGTGCAAGTTCGCTAAACATGGCTCTTTCGTTAACTATGGGTGCATACATTCATGTTATGAGGACAATCCTCATGAATAGGAGAAATTAATGTCTCGCATTAAACGTGGCCTAATGGCAATCACAATTGCTGTAGGTATGACAGCTGTCGGAGCAGTTTCTGCTTCAGCAGAAAGCATTACAGGTGGAGGTGCTTCCTTTATGGGTACTTTCCAAGCAACATGTTCTGCTAAATATTCAACACACACAGTTGCATATATTTCAAATGCATCAGGAACTGGCCGTAACCAATTTGCAGTAGGAAACTACGATTTTGGTGGATCAGAAGCTGCATACAGCTCATCTGAATACAAAGGTCGTCCAGGTGGATTTAATTTTGCACCAATTACTGCTGGTCCAATCGTTGTTGGATACAACTTAAAGGGTGTAACTTCACTAAAACTAGATAATCCAACCCTTGGTGGAATTTTCGCCGGAACAATCACCAAGTGGAACGATGCTGCAATCAAGAAACTAAATGCGAACGCAAAATTGCCAGACGCAAGTATCGTTGTTGTTTACCGCAGTTCAAACTCTGGTACAACCGATAACTTCTCAGGTTATTTAGTTGCTAACCAAGTTGCACCATGGAAACGAAATGGTGTATTCACATCAGCAAACGGTAAAGGTGCTCCAGCAGGATCACTTGGTTTCGTAAGCAACCAACAAGTTACAACCACCGTTAAAGACACTGCAAACTCAATTGGTTACTTTGACTTGGCTGACGCTAAAGCACAAGGCTTAAAAGCTTATGCTGCAATCAAAAACCCAGCTGGTGAATATGTAGTGCCATCAACTGCTACAGCATCTAAATTCTTGGCCAAAAATGCCGACGTACAACCATCAGGTTTAGTTGGTATGGAATGGAGCAAGAAGATCAAAGGTGCCTACAACATTGTGGCAATTTCATACCTAATTGGTCCAAATGGGCAAACAGATGCAAAGTCAAAAGCAGTTGAAGACTATGCAAACTATCTGCTTGACACTTGTGGTCCAAAAGAATCTTCCAAAATTGGTTACTTGCCATTGTCTGGAAAAATTCTTGCTTTGGCAAAAACACAGGTAGAAAAATTCTCTAACTAGTTCCCTAGCTAGTAGTTGAATCCTCGGGCGGGTAGTTCCTAAATGGAACCACCCGCTTAAGGTTTGTAATTCGGTAGAACATGATTAGGAAATGGAAAAAAGAGAATGAAAACTAAGAAAAAGATATCTATAGTTTCAGTTTCTATCTTTGCCTTGTTCTCGATCGCTTCTTGCACTCCTCCCATTCCTCCAGATGTATTAGCCTCGTTTGCTGAGAAAGACGTTCAATGCGCAAACGGTGAAGTTAAAGTTGGCTCGTCAGAAGTTGCCGCTATTGCAGTGCAAGCAAGTATTGATTTGTATCTTTCATATTGTCCAGAATCTAAAGTTACAACTACAACTGATGTTACGGACGCTAATCTAATTGTCACTGATTACTCTGCAAAAGAACCTGAAATGTGCTCCACAGCATCGGTAATCACTCCGGCTATGAGCAAAACTTCAACCTTGGTTTATTTTGTTTCAGGATACGATGGGTTAGTTTTCTCCCCTGAAACTGTGCAGTCAATTATAAGTGGCAAAATAACAAACCTTAATGATCCACAGATTGCTGCTACTAATGAAAATTTTGAATTAATCGACCAAGCTATAACACTGTTTGGTGTCAATAAGCCTTCTGCGAGTGATATTGCATATTTAGAATGGGTAGGACGCCAAACTGGGAAGAGCGTCAACGAAGTAAAGGCAGCGGAGTTATTTGATGATTATTCAGTACTAGTTGAAAAGCTACTTGTTACGCAAGGAGCATTTGCAGTACTACCGTCCAATATTATTTTCGATAATGTCTTAACTTTTTCTAATTTAAGAATTCAAGATGTCGATGTTTTGTTTGAAACAAATAGTTTTGGCTCTGCAGCCTCTCAGTTTGTAATGGAGGAACAGGGTGATGTTCTTAAAGTTACATTAGATCCAAGTATTACTCCTCAATTAGATGCTGGCCAAGAATCAGCATCTGCTCCTTGGCAAGGTATTTCAATTTTTGATGTAGGAATGTGCACAGCAGATGATGCTGAACAAAGTGTCAGGAAGTTCATGAGATTCATGCTAAGACTTGATACTCAAGGACAATTTGAAACTTTTGGGTACTTTCCCCTAACAGAAAGTGTTAGATTAAAGGCGGCTGGAATAATTGGCAAGGTGTTACCTTCACCATCACTTGATCCAGCAACGTTAGGTTAATTTCTTAATCTTCAATAGTAAATTTTTCAACTTTTTTTATTGTGACTTGGTTCATGAACATCGCGCGGTGAATCACAATTAGCCCCGCAGGAGGAAGTGAAGCATCTATTTCTTCGTAATCTAGCTCTTCTGAAATTGCTTGTGCAAGACTTATAAGTACAGGTCTGTGACCACAGATGACAATTGAATCTTTTGACTTAGCAAGCTTTTTGACAAGTCGAACACCTGGTTGATTTTTCCCAGCCCAACCAAGTTCACTCAAATTTTGATGAGCCTCTAGTGAAATCTCTTTTGATGCCGCATATGGTGAGACAGTAGCAATACACCTGATGGAATCTGAAGAAACAATTTTATTAACACCAAAAGCACTTAAAAGATCAGTAATGAGCGGGGTTTGCAAGATGCCATCTGGTGTTAATGGCCTAAAATTGTCTGGCGGAACGTCATTGGAATAACGATCTGCCCACTCAACTCTTTTCTCTGACGTGGCATGGCGAAGTAAAATTAATGGTTTTGTTTTAACAGATCTAAAGGCCTCACGAGCTACATCTTTATCTACGTCATAAGTTAAAAGTTTTAAAGCGGATTTAAGTGAAACCCAAACTAATTGATCTGCTTCATCGTTAGGGATGAATTCAGAGTTTTCAATTAGTGAGGCACGCCAGAAAAAGACTGTTTTTGGTAATCCATCAAATATGTATTCTTGAGAAGTCAATGGTTGATGCAAAGTAACTTTAAGGCCAGTTTCCTCTAAAGTTTCCCTTACGGCTGTTGCCGGTGCTGTATCTGAGCCGTCAATTTTTCCTTTAGGAAAAGACCAATCTTGTCTGTGTGGTCTATGAATAACAGCAATTCTTTGATTTAAGCCGAGACCTTTCACAATTACGGTTCCTGCAGCGTAAATACGGTTTTTATTCTTACTCGATGCCATTAATCTAAGCCTCTAAGATTTTTTCGCCTAATTAATTGTTCTTGAGCATCTTGGAGAGGATTTCCAAAAGTATCAAGGCTTTTTTTCATCCAGCTACCATTTTTATCTAGGAGCCAATGAGCTGTTTCACTATTAAGGTATAAGTCTAATAAATCAGATAAATATGAAACGTGTTCTTTGTCTTCAAGTTGAACAAGAGCCTCTACTCTTCTATCAAGATTTCTGTGCATCAAATCTGCTGAACCAATCCAAACTTCTTTACTCCCACCGTTAGTAAATTCATAAATCCTTGAATGTTCAAGAAAGCGACCTAAAATACTTCTCACAGTTATATTTTCACTAAGTCCTGGAACTCCTGGTTTAAGGGCACACATGCCTCGGATCACCAAATCTACTTTTATTCCATAACTAGATGCCTCGTATAGTGCATCAATAGTTTGCTCATCAATAATTGAATTACATTTAAATCTAATTCCAGAAGGTTTACCCGATTTATTGTTGTCAATTTCTCTTTTAATTCTTTTAATAATTCCATCTCTAACAGAATGAGGGGCTACTAATAATTTGTCATACTCATTGTTTGTGGAATAACCTGATAAAAGATTAAATAAATAGGCCATGTCATTTGTTATTTGTGGATTCATTGTCAAAAGTCCTAAGTCTTCATAACCTCGAGCTGTTTTTGGGTGGTAATTACCAGTTCCTAAGTGACCGTATCGTTTGATTCTGTCATTTTCTTGACGAATCACAAGTGAGAGTTTGGCGTGAGTTTTTAATCCCACCACCCCATAAACAACATGAACACCTGCTTCTTCAAGTTTCTTAGCCCACGAGATATTTGCTTCCTCATCAAAACGAGCTTTAATTTCAACAATTGCCAGAACTTGTTTTCCATTGTGCGCTGCTTCAATAAGGGAGCTAACAATTGGGGAATCACCTGAAGTTCTATAAAGAGTTTGTTTGATAGCAAGAACTTTAGGATCAGTGCTTGCTTGTTCTAAGAATCTTTGAACACTTGTTGAAAAAGAATCATAAGGGTGATGTAACAAAATATCTCTAGTTTTCAAAGCTTCAAAGACATCAGGTGCACTTGCTGATTCAATGGTCGCTAACTGAGGGTTTGTTCTTGGAATAAACTTAGCAAATTTCAAATCGTCTCTATTTAGACTACAAATATCGTTTAGTCCACGAAGATCAAGGAGTCCAGGCAATCTAAAAACTTCATTTTCTGATGCTTCAAGCTCTTCTACAAGAAGTTCTAAGACGTGCTCATCAATAACTTCTTCAACTTCAAGTCTTACAACTGCTCCAAATTTTCTTTTTGTTAATTCTCGCTCTAAGGCATCCAAGAGATTTTCTGCTTCGTCTTCTTCAACTTCTACATCTTCGTTTCTAGTCACTCTAAATGTGTGATGTTGCACAATTTTCATACCAGGGAAAAGCAAGTCAAGGTGAGCTGAAATTACATCTTCTAGTGGAACAAATCTTTGACCTTGCGAATTTATTAAGCGGGGAAAAGTCGGAGGAACTTTAACTCTCGCAAACAGTTCAGTGTCGTTCTTTGGGTTATTGATAACAACTGCCAAATTTAGAGACAATCCTGAAATATAAGGGAAAGGGTGAGCAGGGTCTACCGCAAGAGGAGTCAAGACAGGAAATATTTTTTCAATAAACAAAGTGCCAAGGCTTTTCTTTTCATCCTCGGTTAATTCATTCCACCGAATTATTCGAATATCTTTATCGGCCAAAAGTGGCCTAACGACTTTTTCAAAAATTTCTGAATGCTTTTTTTGAAGTCGATAACTCTCACTCAATACGGCAGCAAGCAGTTCTCGGGGAAGCATTCCACCGGCAGATTTAACGGCAATTCCTGCTTCTATTCTTCTTTTAGATCCAGCTATTCTTACCTTAAAAAATTCATCTAAATTACTCACAAAAATTGCTAAAAATCTGGCTCTTTCTAAAATTGGGATGTTTGGATCTTGAGCTAAATCCAAAACTCTTTCATTGAAAGAAAGCCATGACAAATCTCTTTCCGAGAATCTTCCTTGCGGAAAGTTTTTTGTTTCAACTGTCATATTCTTCATGATTTCAGCCTTAAGTAAACGAGCGGTAAAGTCTATCTAAACCCCAGAAATTAAATCCTACTTCCTCATAAATCTTGATGGCCTTCTGGTTGTTTGAATCAACGTAAAGCATTGCTGAATCTAAACCATTTCTTCTTAGATGGTTTAAACCCCACAGCATTAGTGATTTTCCAAGACCTTTGCCTTGTTCGCTGGGGTGAACTCCTAGAACATAGAGTTCCCCAATTGGTTCATGCCCATGATCTATATGTTTATGACCATCATCTTTTTCATGTTTATGATCTTGACCATGAACTTTTGTCCAACAAAAACCAACAACATTCTTTTTATCGTTTTCTAGTAAAACAAATCCTGCTGCTGAAAACCAATCCTCAGCTACTCGTAATTCTAAATCTTGTTTAGTCCAAGAAGACTGATCTGGAAGATCAACAAAACTTTCTTTGTTTAATTTTAAAAAGATATCAACATCAGAAAGTGAATCAAATTGTCTTAAACTATAATTTAAAGGAAACTTGAATGTTTCAATTGGGGAAAACAATGAACGTCGCATTTGGATAACATTTCTAACAGATTCAAATCCTAATTTGTTTGAAAAATTCCTGGCACTAGTTGTGTCCCCGTGAGACCAAAGTCTTAACTGTTGCTTCCCAATTAACTTTTTCATTTCAGTCACAATTTGGGTGGCAATTCCTTTTAGTCGAAAATCAGGGTGAACCACAAGTTCTCCACTAGGACCTGCCACTAAATCTGTTGTATCTAAATGGCCGTAACCAACAATTTTTTTATTTGAATCTTCGGCAAGTAAGTGAATAACAGGTCTATCTCCACCGCTTCGAAGATGAATCTCTACGTGTTCAGAAAATGGTCTGGCACCATCTATTTCACTTGAGTTAATAACAATGTCAAGAATTTCGTTTACTTGAATATCTGTAAGAGACTTTGTAACTGAAACTTTATACATAATAAATCAGTTATTGATCCGGTTTTCAACTTCCTCAGCAAGATTATCTGATTGGGAAATTTCTCTATTTGCTACAAACTTGTAGCCAACATTTCTTAATGTGCCAATAAAGTTTTCATACTCTGGACCTAATTTGGCTCTTAATCTTCTGACATGAACATCAACAGTTCTTGTTCCTCCGAAGTAATCAAATCCCCATACTTCCTGTAAAAGCTGTTGTCTACTAAATACTCGTCCTGGATGTTGAGCTAAAAACTTTAGTAATTCGAATTCTTTGAAAGTTAAATCAATTAATTGTCCCTTGATTTTTACTGAATAGGCAGACTCATCAATAATAAGATCTCCTCTTTCAATTTCAGGATTTACTTGTTCTTCAACACCGTTTAATCTGGCAATAACTAATCTAATTCGCGCGTCAACTTCTGCAGGACCTGAATTTTCTAAAATAATTTCATCTAATCCCCAGTCAGGAGAAATTGCAATTAATCCACCTTCAGTGGTTATTGCTATTAGGGGAGCAGTAATTCCAGTTGTTCTAATTAAACGGCATAAACTTTTTGCCCCTGGTAAATCTTTTCTGGCATCTACTAATACTGCATCACAAATTGGTGCATTAATAAGAGCTGAAGGTTCAGCAGGCATGATTTTTACTTGGTGATTCAATAATGAAAGAGCTGGCAAAATTTCTACTGAATTTCCTCGAGCGTTAGTGACCAGAATTAAATTGGTCATAATCTGCTCCTCGAAAGAATTTATACACCTGATTTTACCTTCATCTCTTCCTGCGTACTTCTGGAACCAGCGGTTTCAGGCACATATAGAAGTATTTGTAGTCAGGATAGACTTTTCTTAATGTCAAAGTTACCTTCAGAATTACCACCAGAGATTGTGCGCATCTCATGGCTTTTAGGCCACTGGGAAGGCGTAGGACAAGGGCAATATCCAAACTCCAGTAATTTCTCATTTATTCAACAACTTGAATTTAATAACGATGGTCGACCATTTATTGATTATGAAAGTAAATCTTGGGAGTTAAATGCAGACGGTACTGCTGGAAAACCATTGCATTCTGAAAAAGGTTTTTGGAAACCAGGAGAAGGTGCAAGTGTTGAAGTTTCAATTTCTCATGTCACAGGAATTTCAGAAATATGGACAGGACTAAATGAGGTTTTAACAATTGAAGAAGCAAAAATAACTTCAGCAAGAGCAAGGATCGCAACTCAGTGGGTTGGACGAGTTCCTAGCGCAAAACCTGTGGACGCAGGTGATCGTTTGTATGGATTGATGAATGGTGAATTAATGTGGACTTACGACATGGCAGCAGTTGGTCAAGAAATGCAAAACCATTTATGGGCCAGACTTAAACCATTGAGTGAATCACAAATTATAGAAACAAAGAAAACAGGCAAACCTGTTAACAAACATGTTGTACCAAGTATCCCGGGAGTTAAGTAATGAATGATTATTTAGAAGCTTGGGATAGAAGACTTCGTACTGCAGGTTTTCGAATCACTCCACAAAGACAATTAGTTTTAGAAGCTGTAACAAGCCTTCGTCATGCTACCCCTGAAGAAATTTTGGGTGAAGTTCAATCAACCGCAAGTGGAGTAAATCTTTCTACCGTTTATCGAACTTTAGAAGTTTTAGAACAAGTTGGTTTAGTGACCCATGCTCATATTGGTCATGGTGCTCCTACATATCACGTGGTTGATGACACTCCACATATTCATTTAGTTTGTTCAAGATGCAGAAAAGTTGAATCAATTGATGGTGATGATTTTGCCAAATACGCAAATAAATTAGAAAACGACAATGGTTTTGTAGTAAATATTTCTCACGTAGCACTACACGGCTTGTGTAAAAAATGTGCTAATGAGGGAAATGTTGTAACTGATCATGACCACTAATTCTCTAACTCTAAATTTAACAGGGCAAGTTAGACCACCTGAATCTGTTATTGATCAAGATGTTGCTTGGCATTATGGGGATCCGCTGAGAGAGCAAAAAAATCTCATGCAAGGAATTAGCGCGGTAGATATTTCTAATCGTGGAGTTATAAAGATTACCGGAAATGACCGAAAGTCATTTCTTCATTCTTTAACGTCCCAGCATATTGAACGAATGAAGGCCGGAGAATCTTGCTCCACTTTGCTGTTAACTCCAAATGGGCACATTGAACATGAGTTGCACGTCATAAATAGCGAGAATGAAATTTACATCATCGTTGAGAAATCTTCTCTAATTCCAGTTTTGGAATTCTTCAAAAAAATGGTCTTTATGTCACAAGTAGAATTAACTGATGAAACAAGTAATTTAGCGACAGTATTTGAACCTGTCAGAGAAAATCATAAAGATTTTCCAACCTGGTTAACTCCGATTAATTACGCTGGACAACCCATTTCAGATGCAGGACAAAGTGCTGGCGGAGATCCAAATAGATATGCACCAACAAGACCAGGGATTTATAAAGGAAGAGAAATTCTAATTAAAAGAAATGATTTAGAAGACTATTTACAAAAAAAGGAAACATTAGCGGGAACTTGGGCACTCGAAGCTATTCGAATAGCAGCAGGAGTTGCCAGAGTAGTTGTCGACGCAGATCATAAAACTATTCCACATGAAATCGGATTAATTGGAAATGCCGTTCATTTAGAAAAAGGTTGTTATCGTGGCCAAGAGACTGTTGCACGCGTTCACAATTTAGGCAAGCCTCCAAGAAAACTAGTACTAATTCACTTAGACGGTAGCCCTAATCGTTTACCGAGAGCAAAAAGCCCAATCATCGTTGATGGTGTTGAAGTTGGAGTAATTGGCTCCAGTGCGCAGCATTACGAATTAGGACCAATTGCACTTGGAATTGTAAAATCAAAAACAGAAGTTCTATTAAATGTTGCTGTTGATGAAATTCCTGGAACTATTCAAGAAGTAGTAGTTGCACAATGATGAATCCTCCAGTCCTAGTTGAAATGATTCGCGCTGGTTTAGTTGAATCAGCTCACCGTGGTCACGCCGTTTTATTGGATACAGATGGAAAAATTGAAGTTTCCCTTGGTGAACCAAAAAATCCAATTTTCCCACGAAGTGCCATAAAACTTGCTCAAGCAACTGCAATGTTGAGAAGTGGGGCAAAACTTGAAAATGAAAAATTAGCTATTTCTTGTGCATCTCATAGTGGAGAAGAACTGCATCGAGAATTAGTAACCAAGATGCTAAACGACATTGGTTTAACGCCTGACGCGCTTCAGTGCCCACCAGATCTACCTTTAGACTCCGCAACACAAATTGAATATTTAAGTAAAGGAATGAAGCCTGAAAGACTAACTATGAATTGCTCTGGAAAACATGCTGGAATGCTAACCGCTTGTGTGGAGAATAACTGGTCAATAGAAAATTACTTAACCCCAGAACATAACTTACAAAAACTAATTAATGAGACAATTGAAGATTTAAGTGGGGAAAAGATTTATAAATCAACTTTCGATGGTTGTGGTGCACCATTACATGCCGTGTCATTAATCGCTTTAGCTAAAATTGCGCAGAACGCAGTCTCATCAGACACAAGTACTGAACAAAGAAAAGTTGTTGATGCAGCAAGAAATTTCCCAATCCATAATTCCGGAAACAAAAGAGACGTTGCGCAATTCATGCAAATAGTGCCAGGATTTCTTAATAAAGAAGGAGCAGAAGGAGTTCACGTGGGAGCACTTTCTGATGGTAGATCTTTTGCGGTTAAATTCGAAGATGGTTCCATGAGACCTAGAGCTGCCTTTGTTGTAGCAGTGCTTCGTTACTGGGGAATTGAAGAAAATGTTCTAGAAAAATTGAGCCACTTGGAGAAAACACTGGTGCTTGGTGGAGGAAAACCCGTAGGCTTAATGCAATCACTACCAATTGGAAGGTAATTAAATGCCGTTAAGCATGTACACACTAAATGTGGTTCTGGGTTACTTATTTGTTGCAGTTAAAATTTGGGCTTTTGTAGACGCCATTACACAAAAGAAAGAAGTCTTTGCTGCAGTTGGTCGTCAATCAAAACTATTCTGGTCTGCCCTTCTAGGAATATCTGTATTTTCGCAATTTATTTCCGTGTGGACCCAAGGTTCAAATTATGGAATATTACAACTTGTGGGATTGATTTTGGCAATCGTTTATTTGGTTGATCAAAGACCAAAGATGAACGAAATCAGAGGAAAGTAATTACTTTTTTCCTTGATTAGCCACAGCAGCAATTGCTTCTGCAGCAGCTGTTGGATCTAAGTATTCTCCACCATTTTTAATCGGTTTAAAGTTTTCATCCAATCGATAAAGCAACGGAATTCCTGTAGGAAGATTCAATTTAGCAATATCTTCATCACTTATATTTTCCAAGTGTTTAATTAATGCTCTAAGTGAATTTCCATGCGCGACGACTAATACAGTTTTTCCAGCTTCTAATTCAGAAATTATTGATTCTTTCCAATAAGGAATAACTCTTTCAACAACATCCTTTAGACATTCTGTCAAAGGAATTTCCGAAGGATTCAAATCTGAATATTTAGGGTCTTTGTTTTGGGCATATTTGTCATTGGGATCAATTGATGGAGGTGGAACATCAAAAGATCGGCGCCATAACATGAATTGCTCTTCACCATATTTATCCAAAGTGTCTTTCTTATTTAGACCTTGCAGTGCGCCGTAATGACGCTCATTTAATCGCCAGGTTCGTTTAGTTGGAATATCAATTATCCCCGCAGCGTTAAGTACTAATTGTGAAGTTTTAATTGCTCTATTTAGGAGCGAAGTGTGTAAAGAATCAGGAACTAAGCCCTTTTCTTTAATTAATTGACCACCACGGGTAGCTTCTTTGATTCCTTTTTCAGAAAGATCAACATCAACCCATCCAGTGAATAAATTCAGTGCATTCCATTCACTTTCTCCATGGCGCAACAGAATTAACTTATATTCCTTAGGCATTTATATCGCTCTAATATTTCTAATTTGTTTTGGTTTTGTAACCAATGCTTTTTGGTAAACATTAATCAAGCCTTGCACTGTTTTATCCCAACTAAATTTTGTTGCATGCTCTCTTGCACCAACTTGAAGTCTGGCCAATTCTGTTTCTTTTAAAGAAACATGTGCTAGTGCTTGCGACCAAGTTCTAGCATCATGACCATTAACTAAAATTCCACTTTTGTTATCTGAAACTGTGGTTCTTAATCCACCAACATTTGTTGCAATTACTGGAGTTCCGCACGCTTGAGCTTCAACTGCGACTAATCCAAATGATTCAGAATAAGAAGGTACAGCAACTAAAGTCGAGGCTTTATAAAGTGTTGCTAATTTTTCTCTACTAGAAGGAGGAAGAAATATTATGTTTTCACTTAATTGAAGTTCATTTACTAGGGAAACTAAGGCTTCTGGTTTATCAAAACCAGTTCCAGAAAGTCCTCCACAAATAACAATTCTTACTCTATTTCTTAAACTTGGGTGATCAAGAATAAATTGATGTGCAGCTTTGATTAAAACATCAGGGGCTTTTAAAGGTTGAACTCTTCCAACGAAAGTAAAAACAATCGCATCTTGGGGAATTCCCAATTCTTTTCTTGCTGAAACCTGATCACCTGGAATAAAAACATCAAGATCAACACCAGGATTAACAACTGTTACATGATTCTTATCTGCGTAATAAAGGTTTATTAAATCTTGAGCTTCTGCCTCTGTATTGGCAATCAACTGATTAGCGGCATCAACAACTTGTTGTTCTCCAATTTCTCTTTCAGTTGGTTCAGGAGTATCACCTGCTGCAAGTGTTGAATTTTTAACTTTTGCCATGGTGTGCATTGAGTGCACTAAAGGAACATTCCATCTTTCAGATGCAACCCAACCAACTTGACCGCTTAACCAATAGTGGGAATGGATTAATTGGTAATGGCCTTCTTTTTGAGTAGCTTCTTCTCTCAAAACCCCAGCACTTAGTGCACAAAGCTGTGAAGGCAAACTTTGTTTAGTTAACCCCTCAAAGGGCCCAGCAGTAATTTGTTTAACTCTGACACCATCAAAAATTATTGTCTCATTCTTTACCGCACCTGAAGTTCTTCTTGTAAAAATATCAACTGCAATTCCTTGTTGAGCAAGTCTTTTTGCTGTTTCAACAACGTAAACATTAAGTCCACCAGCATCTCCAACACCAGGTTGATCTAGAGGAGAGGTGTGAACAGAAAGTAAAGCAACTTGATTTAAATTCATAGTTCTAATTATTCCTCATGAACTTAGAATAGGAATATTTGAGGCTATTGCTTGAGAGTATTTGTGTTTAATTCAAGAATTATTGCAAAATAGTATCGATATAAGACTCACCAGTAAGAACATGCTTGATTCTTCTCGCGACACTTACAGCGTGATCACCGTATCGTTCGTAATAACGAGAAAGCAAAGTTACATCAACTGCTGCTTCGACACCGTGTGACCAATCAGGTGATAATACAATTCTAAACAATTCTCTGTGTAGTGCATCAATTTTGTCATCAGCTTTTTGAATATCTTGCGCTAAAGTTACATCTGGATTTGTCACTAAACGAGCAAGTTGCAATGTTAATTCTTCAGCTAAATGACCAAGTGTTCTAAATGTTTCAACAAGTTCATCAGGTACTGCTCTTGCTGGATAACGAAGTCTTGCCGACTTAGCAACGTGAACTGCTAAATCACCCATTCTTTCCATTGAACTTGCAATTCTCATAGTTGCTAAAATACTTCTCAATTCTGTGGCGACTGGTTGTTGTTTGGCAGTTAAGATTGTGCATCGTTCATCAAGTGCAGATGCTAAATCATTTAAGAGAACATCGGATTCAATAACGCGTTCAGCAATTTCGCGATCGGAAAATAACAAAGACTCGGTGGCCTTATTTATGGCCTTACCAACAAGTTCGGCCATCTGAGAGATGTCGTTGTTTATCGCAACAAGCTCTTCTTGAAATAGATCGCGCACACCCATCTCCTAGATTCCTGCAATCATAAAAAGTATTAAACTCTATACTCTCATGATTTCACGCGTAAACACAGTTTATTGGTGAATTAGAGATGAAAGGGAAACAAATTCTGGACAAACCCCCCGAACTAAGTGCTCCGTCGAAAGAGATTGAAACTAATCTAGAGGTATGGAAATCATCTTGGGAATGCTTCTGGGTGCATTACTTGGTGGAACCATTATCAACTTTTTGGTCAAACCAAAGAATCAACTTGAGCAACAAAGCCCAACCTCAAATTCTTCTAGAAATTTGATCCTTAAATTAATTCAATCTTTACCAGATATTGTGATTTGGGTAGATGGCGATAATAAAATCAAGTATGCATCTGAAGTTGCCTTAAGTTTAAATATTGCAAGAGAAGACAAAATTCAAATTGATGCTCTCGAAACACTTATTTCAATGGCTAGAAAAATAGATGAGCCATTAATTAAAAAAGTAAAAGCAAAGCGACCTCTAGGTATTGCAAAACTAAATTTGGATACATGGGTAATGAGGTTAGAAAGAGGAGAAGTTTTACTCTGGGCACAGAATAACTCAGTTGTGAGCAGGGTTGAAACAATGAGACGAGATTTTGTTGCAAACATCAGCCACGAATTAAAAACTCCAGTTGGAGCACTTTCTTTACTAGCTGAAGCCATTGAGGAATCTGGAAAAGATTCTGACTCAATTCAAAAATTTGCTAAGCGAATTGGTCCTGAGACAAAAAGACTTACAAATGTAATTCGAGACATTATTGATCTTTCTCAAGTTCAATCAGATGATCCCTTAGCTTCAGCAAATCCAGTTGAAGTTGACAGAGTGATTAACGATGCTTTTGATGCTGTTCAATTACTTGCAGATTTAAATAATGTAGAGATTGTTCAAGTTAGTGAACCAGATGTAAAAATCGTTGGCGATGAATATCAACTTGTGATGGCAATTAGAAATCTTCTAACAAACGCAATTATATTTTCTCCGTCTAATTCGCGAATTACAGTCGGAGCTAAACTTAAAGTGGGTGTTGTGGAGATAACAGTTTCAGATCAAGGAATTGGTATTAGTTTAGAAAATCAAAGTAGAATTTTTGAAAGATTTTATAGAGTAGATCCTGCAAGATCTAGATCAACTGGTGGTACAGGTTTAGGTTTGGCAATTGTTAAACATGTTTGCGAAAACCATGGCGGTGAAGTTTCAGTGTGGTCTGTGCCAGGACAGGGTTCAACTTTCACAATGAAATTTCCTCAAATGGAACAAGAATCAGTTATTGAAAATAGTAAGGAATTTAGTTCATGACAAAAATACTTTTAGTGGAAGATGAAGAATCTTTTAGAGAAGGTTTATCTTTCATGCTTTCAAAAGAGGGATATGAAGTAATTACTGCTGATAATGGAAATGATGCAGTTTCAAAATTTGAACAACACGGAGCAGACTTAGTTTTACTCGATGTAATGCTTCCAGGATTATCAGGATTAGATGTATGTAAGAAATTGCGAACGATGACAAAAGTGCCAATTATTATGTTGACGGCAAAAGACACGGAGCTAGATAAAGTCTTAGGTTTAGAAATTGGTGCCGATGATTACATCACTAAACCGTTTTCAAGTAGAGAATTATTAGCCAGAGTTAAAGCAATTTTGCGAAGAGTTGGCGGCGTTGAAGAAAAAACTTCAGTACTAGAAATAGGACCAGTTCGAGTAGACACTGAAAGACACTTAGTAACAGTTGATGGAGTGGAACAATCTTTGCCATTAAAAGAGTTTGATCTACTTGTTTATTTGATGCAAAACGCAGGTCGAGTATTAACTCGAGTGCAACTAATTGATCGTATTTGGGGAAGTGACTACTTTGGGGACACCAAAACCCTCGATGTACACGTTAAACGACTTAGATCTCGAATTGAAAAAGACGCTGCAAACCCAAAATTCATCCAAACAATAAGAGGTTTGGGTTACAAATTTGAGAACGTTAAATAATTTAGCTAATACTAAAAGGCGCGTCATTACCTAAGGTAAGAACCAAATTAGTCCCGGTTAGCGCAGGATCAGCAACCAAAACTCCAACTGAAAGTGCTTTAGCTAACGCTTCTGCTTTTGGTTGCAAGCCTGGGGCGTAAACAATTTCAGTTTTGGCGGTGTCTTTATTAGGCGCATCAGCAACTTCTATGATCTTCATTCCTTTTACCTGCAAGGTGTCAGCCACAGATCTGGCAAATCCAGCACGTCTGGTTCCGTTTAAAACCTTGACGCTGATTCCATCTAATGAACCAGCAATAATTTCTCTTCCCTCTACTGCTGCTGAGGCCGGAGCACTGGCAAGTGGGGCTGCTCCAAGATAAATTCCGGTGTTGGGCACAACCAAAACAGTTTGATCAATTATTCCTGCGGTCTTAAAAACAAAAGTGATTTTTACAAAACTTGATTGACGTGGAGTGAACTCAATTAAGTCAACATGTGGGGACTCAGGGGTGATACCTAATTTAATTAAACCTCGGGCGGGAATATCAATTTCATTTGCAGGACTAAAAATTACAGATTTTGGTGCTGGGTTTTCAACAGTAACACTTACTAATTGATCAGATTTCAAACCAGAATTACTAATTGTTGCAACAACAGTTGCCGTTGCTTCTTCACCTTTAGCAATCACCACATTTTGTATATAGATATCACCAATAGATGAATTAGCACCGCTACCAACTGGACCTTGAATGGTTGTTAATGCATTAGGTCCTGCCGAACAACCGGACATAAATAAAATTATGGCAATAGTTGCTATAAGTGATTTATATATACGCATAATTCTTAAGTCTACCTAACCAGAGGTGATGGGGTGAGCCCAGTATTGGGCTGGTAGAATAGGGGGATTAACGAAAGGTATTTCTTAAATGGCCTTTAAAGTTGGCGAAACAGTTGTTTATCCTCATCACGGAGCAGCCGTAATTGAAGCAATCGAATCAAGAAATATCAAAGGTGTTGAAAGAAAATATTTAGTTTTAAGAGTAAAACAAGGTGATTTAACTGTACGAGTTCCAGCTGACAATGTTGATCTAGTTGGAGTAAGAGATGTTGTTAACGCTGAAGGTTTAGAAAAAGTATTTGATGTTCTCCGTCAGCCATATACTGAAGAACCAACTAACTGGTCTCGTCGTTACAAAGCAAACTTAGAAAAATTGGCTTCTGGAGACGTTATGAAAGTTGCCGAAGTAGTTAGAGATTTGTGGAGAAGAGATCAAGATCGTGGACTTTCTGCTGGAGAAAAAAGAATGCTTTCCAAAGCCCGCCAAATTCTCGTGAGCGAATTAGCTTTAGCTGAAAGAACTAATGAAGTTAATGCTGAAGCATTGCTCGACGAGGTTCTAGCTTCCTAAAGATTTATTTGTGAGCGCCACCGCTAACGTCTGTGTTGTAATTCCAGCAGCAGGCCTGGGTGAGCGTCTTGGTTTAAACCAACCGAAAGCATTTGTTGAAATCAACAACTGGTCATTACTGTCTCTCACCATAAGAAGAGTATTAGATATTCAACGGGTAGGACATTTAATAATTGCTGTTCCCACGGAATTTAAAACACCAGCACTGGATCACATAGATAGAGCGTTGCGCGATGCCAACAAAAAAATCCCATTCGATGTGGTCTCTGGTGGAGCAACGAGAACTGAATCGGTAAAGAATTCCTTACTTGCACTAGATCAACTTGATTCATTTGTTTTAGTGCACGATGCAGCTAGACCCTTTGTTCCTCAATCGGTTTTTGATGACGTGATAGCTAAATTAGATAGTGGTTCTAAAGTAGTTATTCCAGTTATCCCGGTAGCAGACACCATAAAAACCGTTAATGAAAAATCAGAAGTTTTGAACACTCTTGATCGCACCCAACTAAGAGCGGTACAAACTCCACAAGGTTTTGCTCGAGAAGTACTTTCTGAAATTTATGCCACCGCAAATCTACAGCCCACCACAGATGATGCAGGTTTAGCAGAACTTGCAGGAATCAATGTTTCAACTGTTTTGGGTGCTGTGGAATCATTCAAGATAACAACACCATTTGATTTAGAGATGGCAACTAATTTTATGAACAGGAAACGATAAATGGCTAATAGAGTCGGCGTTGGTGTTGATGTTCATCCATTTGAAAACGGACGAGAATTAAATTTAGCCGGATTATTTTGGCCTAATGAAACAGGTTTAGCAGGACATTCTGACGGCGATGTTGTAGCTCACGCTTGTGCTGACGCACTTTTATCAGCAGCTGGTTTGGGAGATTTAGGTTCTAATTTCGGCACCGATAAATCTGAATGGAAAGGTGCTAGTGGCACAAAGTTATTAACTGCTGCTGCCAAAATTGTTAAAGATGCTGGTTGGAAAATAGATAACATCGCAGTGCAATTAATTGGCAATGAACCAAAAATTGGTACTAGGAGAACAGAAGCAGAAAAAACTTTAAGTGAGGCTGTGGGATCTCCAGTTTCACTAGGTGCAACCACTACTGATGGATTAGGGCTAACCGGTAGAGGCGAAGGCTTAGCAGCTATAGCCCACGCTCTAATTAATCGTTAATAATTTGCACAATTCTTAACAAAAACCCAATCGAATAGAATAAAAACACTTATGCGCCTCTATGACACATCTTCCAGATCGATCAGAGATTTCACTTCAATCAAAAAGGGTGAAGTCGGAATGTATTTATGCGGTGCCACAGTTCAAGGATCACCACATATTGGTCACATCAGATCAAGTATGGTTTTTGATGTTTTAAGAAGATATTTTGAATTTAATAACTATAAAGTCGTTTTAGTTCGAAACGTTACCGATATCGATGACAAAATTATTCATAATGCAGGACATGAAGATATCCCTTGGTGGGAATTAGCTTCTCGTTACGAAAAAGAATTCACTTGGGCTCATGAAGAATTAGGAAATCTTGCTCCCACAATTGAACCCAGAGCAACCGGTCACATCACTCAAATGATTGAAATTATTCAAACCCTAATTGAAAAAAACTATGCATATGTTGCCGAAGGCTCAGTGTGGTTTTCTGTCAGATCCTTCAAAGATTATGGTTCATTGTCAGGACAAAAAATTGATGAAATGTTATCTGCGCAAGATCCAGACAAAGGCAAGAAAGATCCACATGATTTTGCGTTATGGAAAGCAAGTAAAAAAGATGAACCTCATTGGAATACTCCCTGGGGTCCAGGAAGACCAGGTTGGCATATTGAATGCTCAGCAATGGCTCAGGTTTATTTAGGAAACCAATTTGATATCCATGGTGGAGGATTAGATTTAGCTTTCCCACACCACGAAAACGAATTAGCACAATCAAAAGCTGCCGGCCAACAATTTGCCAACTTTTGGTTGCACAATTACTGGGTAACTCAAAGTGGTGAAAAAATGAGCAAATCATTAGGCAACACCATGAAAGTAAGTGAAATACTTGCAAGATTCAGAGCTATTGATGTCCGATTCTATTTATTATCTGCTCATTACCGCAGCAATCTAGAATTTTCTGATCAAGCATTAAGTGATGCCGGCACAGCTTTTTCTAGGATTGAACAGTTTGTAATCAGAGCAAGTGAAAAAGTTGGTGAAGTCACTTTAGCTTCGAAGCTACCTGAAGCTTTCCAAGAAGCAATGGATGAAGACATTGCCACTCCCACTGCTTTTGCCGTAATTCACGAATTTGTTACCAATGGCAACACAGCTTTGGCCAACGACGCATCAGAATTGAAAGAAATCTTAATTCAAGTAAGAACTATGTTGGATGTTTTAGGACTTGATCCTTTGAATAGACAGTGGAAAGAAGTATCAAGTCAAGACACAACAAAAGCACTAGATTCACTCATTCAATCGATGTTAAAGCAACGAAATGAAGCACGGGCTGCCAAGAATTTTGAAGTGGCAGATAGTGTTCGAGATGCACTTAAAAGTGCAGGAATATTGATTGAAGATACACCTCAAAATTCACGCTGGTCAATTAGTAAAGAAGAGAAGTAAGTAGATGGCTTTCAAAAATGTTCGTAAACCAGCTGGCAAGAAAAGTGTTGGCTCAGGTGGGAAAAACCGAAAAGCTTTAAAAGGCAAAGGCCCAACTCCTAAAGCAAAAGATCGTCCAGCACACGTTAAATATCGGGATAAAAAAGAAAGAAATCCTAAAAATACTCGCTCAGCACAATTCACCAAAGAACCACGAAAATCATTTAGCAATAACGAGAAACGATCTGCGTCTGATTTCATTCTGGGTAGAAATCCAGTCTTGGAAGCTTTAAAAGAAAACGTTGATGCGGCAGTCTTGAGAATTGCCAACGGTGTTGATGTTGACGACAGATTAAGACAAATATTGACTTTGGCAAGTGATAAGAATTTACCGGTTATGGAAGTGGAAAGAAGAGAACTAGATCGCCTAACTAATAACACTAATCATCAAGGTGTTGCTTTAGCTGTTGCTCCTTATAAATATCAAGATCTCAAAGAGATTTTAGCCCACGCAAAAACTACTCCCTTGTTAGTAATACTTGATGGAGTAACTGACCCGCGAAATCTAGGTGCAGTCATTAGATCTGCTGCAGGATTTTATGCCAACGCAGTTGTGGTTGCGGAAAGAAGAAGTGCTGGAGTAACTGGAGCTGTTTGGAAAACAGCAGCCGGTGCACTTTCACATGTTCCAGTTTGCCAAGTAGTTAATGTGACTCGCACAATTACAGATTTACAAGAAAAAGGATTCTTTGCTATTGCTTTAGATGGCGATGGTGACATGAACTTGGATCAAGTTGATTCAGATTTAGCAGACAGACCATTGATTTTGGTAATTGGTGCTGAAGGTCGCGGAGTTTCTAGATTAGTGGCTCAAACATGTGACTTAAGAGTTCAAATTCCGATGAGCAATAAAATTGAATCACTCAATGCCGCGGTAGCAACAGGTGTGGCACTGTATTCAATTACGAGGTCGCGTAAACTCCTTTAGTCAAAAGATTTAATTTAAATACCTGCCGACGTGGCGCAACTGGTAGCGCACCCGACTTGTAATCGGGCGGTTAGGGGTTCAAGTCCCCTCGTCGGCTCCATAAAGAATTAAAACTAATTCCCTGAACTAAAGCCACCCCGCATAAAATTAATGCTGCTCCTATGGGTTGATACCAATGCAAACTTTCTTTTAAGATTACGACTCCTGCAAGAGTCGAGATAATTGGAGTTGCATAGGTAATTGTGGCGGCAGCCAAACTGCTTACATCTCTAATTATTTTATAAACAAGTGGGAAAGCTAATCCAGTTGAGAATATTCCTAAGAAAATAATGGCCCATATTGTTGATGAACCTACTTGCGTAGGAATAGAAGTAAAGAATAAACATAAAATCAGTAATTGAATCGCAGAGGCACTTAGTTGGGCTCCGATAAAAGAAGACGGGCTAAATCCAAGCTCAGTCACTTGAGAACGTGTATATATAACAGCTCCACCGTAACAAGCAGTTGCCAAGATTACTGCCAAAATTCCTATTAGATCGCTTTCCCCGTTATTTCCTTCCCAAATGCCAATAAGAATTAACACTCCTACAAATCCAGTTAAAACTCCTAAGTATTCATTTCTAGATATTTTGTCTTTTGGAATAAACGACATTGAAAAGATGGCAGTCCATAATGGAGTAGCTGCATTACCGATTCCGGCTAAGACAGAAGTTACGTGAGTTTCCCCGTACGCAATTAAGGCAAAAGGAGCGGTGTGTTGTAAGAATCCAGCAATATTTGCTCTCACCCAAGCTTTCTTAGTATTAGGTAATTTTTGTTTCATTATTAATAAAATGACCAAAACCGTTATTGCCCCCAGAGATACTCTTCCAAAAGCAATTTGAAGTGGAGATAGGTCTTCACCAGATATTTTGATAAAAAAGAATGACATTCCCCACACAAGTGTTAAAAAAATCCAAGAAGGAAGCCATGTTTTTAATGGTGGAGTTGTTGTCATAGATAACCTATTGTGTCACGACTAATCCCACACGAGTCACACAATTAACGGTTATAACTCACCAGTGTGGTTGATGTGATTGAAACGACACGACCAAACGCGTAATCACATACTTTTTAGTTAACTATTACATACGATAGGGGAGCGCTCAAAATAGAGCAACAAAGTTTTAGGAGAAAATCTAAATAATGGATGCCGCTTCAAATTCCCCCGGCAAAGATGACTTTTCATTAAGTGATCGTGATAAAGAAATTTTAGAATTTGAACGTCAGTGGTGGAAATATTCTGGTGCAAAAGAACAAGCAATCAGAGAACTTTTTGGAATGAGTGCAACTAGGTACTACCAAGTTTTAAATGCATTGGTCGATCACCCAGCAGCTTTGAGCTTTGATCCAATGTTGATCAAGAGATTGCAAAGAATGCGCTCAGCTCGTGCCCGTAACCGTTCTGCTCGCAAACTTGGTATTCAACTTTAAAGAAAATGGGATGGCTTAACTAATGCCAACCGGAATAGTTTTGTGGTTTAACACCGAAAAAGGCTATGGGTTTCTTAAAGCCGCGGATGGTTCTGAAGTATTTGTGCGAGAAAATGCCATTGTTTCAACTGGTTTAAGAACTTTGATTGAAGGTCAAAAAGTTAGCTTCGAGATAGATAATGAATCAGACCCACGAGGGTCAGTTGCTACCAATGTCGTAGCTGATTAAGAATCAGCCGGTATTTCTTAAACCTGTGGCTATGCCATTAATTGTTAGTAGCAGAGTTCTTCGTAATAACGGATCAGATTCTTCTGGATTCTGATTTAAGTCTCTTACTTTCTTAAGAAGTGAAACTTGCAGATATTGCAAAGGAAGCAAGTAAGTATCTCTAATCTGGAGAGTTTTCTTTAAGGATTGCTGATTTTCTAGCAATTCTTTTTCTCCAGTTAGCCACAAAATTTGACTCTTAGTTTCTTCATATTCGGCTTTAACTTTTTCAAACATGTGATGCAATTCTGGTGGTACTAATTCCGTTATGTAGTGTTGGGCAATTTTCATATCTGCTTTTGCCACTGTCATTTCCACGTTACTGATGAAGTTTTTAAAAAAGGCCCAATCTTTTGCCATTCTTTTAAGTGAATCATCATGACCTGCTGCGCGGGCAGCTTTGATTCCAGATCCAACTCCGAACCAGCCAGGAATAATTTGTCTTGATTGAGTCCAACCAAATACCCAAGGAATCGCACGAAGTGATTCGATACCCGCGTTGGTTTGTCTCTTTGCTGGGCGAGAACCAAGATGTAAATCAGCTAGCTGTTCCACGGGAGTAGAAAGCGCAAAGTAATTAGCAAGATCAGGATCTTTTGTCAAAGAGTTGTATTTTTCTTGCGCTGAAATACTAACTTTGTTCATTACTTGATCCCATTCATCAAGATCTTTTTGATTTACTCGAGCCGCGGCATGAAGCAAGGTTGCTTCCAGAGTTGCAGCAACTAATAATTCAAGATTTTCTCGAGCAAGTTGAGGAAGTAAATATTTATCACTTATTACTTCGCCCTGTTCAGTTAATTTCATTTCACCAACAACTACACCCCAAGGCATTGCTAAAATAGCGTCATAAGTTGGGCCGCCACCTCGTCCCACAGTTCCACCGCGACCATGAAAAATTCTTAGTCGTACCCCGTGCGTTATGGCAACGTCACGTAGTTTTCTCTGGGCTAGTTGGATTTCCCATTGGCTTGTTGTTATTCCTGCATCTTTGTTTGAATCTGAATAACCAAGCATCACTTCTTGTACGTTGCCTCGTAATGAAACCAGCACACGATAAGAAGGGGTAGAAAGAAGAGTTTCAAGTATTTCTCCAGCATTTCTTAATTCTTCAACGGTTTCCAATAGGGGTACAAAGTTGATTTTGGCAACTTTGGCAGGAAGGTCTACTAAACCATTTTCTTTAGCCAAGATAACTGCAGCTAAAAGATCTTCAGGACCTTTTGTCATTGAAATAATATAGGTATCGATAACGTCATCGCCGTATTGCAAAAGTGCTTGGTTTATGGCACCGAAAGTGCCGTAGGTTTTAATTGTTTCTTCATTGGTTAACACACTTGATGAAGCAAGAGGTTTAGTGGAATCCAATTGTTGAGCTAGGACTGCAAATCTTTCAAGTTTTGTTAACTCCAGATAAGGCTTACTTATTATTTTTGAATTATCAAACAGAGGAGCTAAAGCCTCATGATGCTTTTCGGAATGTTCCCTAACATCAAGTTTTGCCAGTTGTAGGCCAATGGCTGATGCGGTTCGAAGGGCTTTGCCTAATACTCCTTGAGCAATTAATTCACTGCGTCCGTTATTCAATGCCACGAAAAGTTGGTTCAAATCATCAATAAATTCTTTCTCACTCGCATAATCAACGCCGGTGACATGTGGAGCTTTAGCAGCAAACCGAATTCTAGTTTTTTCTAATCTGTGACTTATTGCCGAGAGCTTTAATCGATATGGCTCCTCAGCATTCATTCTTTTCATTCGTGAATCTAATTCTGTTAAAACAGTCATATCTTTTTCAACTGATTCCCAAAGTTGGTCATCAGCAGGTGAAATTCGATCAGAAATTGATAAGTCTTCAGATAAATGATTCAAAATAGATTGTAAATCTTTAATCGCATGACCTCTTTGAAGTGTTAATACACTTGTTGTTACTTCAGGAGTTACAAAGGGGTTTCCATCTCTGTCCCCACCAATCCAAGATCCAAAAGTAAGTGGAGTATCAGTTGGTTTAAGTTTGTCTCCAACACCTAATTCGTGAGCTATTCGATTTAACTCTTGCAGAACTTCAGGTAGTGCACCGGTTGCAGCATCATCTAAATAGTTCATAGCATTTCTTGCTTCATCAAGAACTTCAGGTCTTTCTAGTCGAAGTTCATCTGTTTGCCATAAAAGATCAATAATTTCTGAGAACTGATCATCATTGACGGTGATTAGAGAAGAATTTGAATATTTCTCATTTAACAGCTCAGCAATTCTTTTTAGTTTTAACAACACGCTTCTTCTAGAAGCTTCAGTTGGATGTGCTGTAAATACTGGTCTGACATGAAGATTTTGGAAGGCTTCGTCGATGGTTTCTTGTTTAATTCCTGCCTCTTTTATTCTTGATGCAACTTGGGCTAACCACGTTCCATTAGTAGCTCTTTCTTTAGCACGATCTTGGGATCTAAAGAACTGTTCGGTGATATTTGCTAAATGGAAATAAACACTAAAAGCACGAGCAAGTTTGATGGCAGAATCTAAATCAATACGAGCAAGTAATTGAGCAACCTCGTTAGGGCTATCTTTAGAAAGATTTCTAATTTTTTCTACAAGTTCAAAGAGTTGTGGTCCTTCCTGTCTGGTCAATGAATGCCCAAGCAGGATTCCTAAACGGTGAATCTCAGAGCGCATCAGCGCAGCTGAATCCTGTCCACCATTTGTTGTCATGAGTCGATTCTAATGAATGATTAATTGATAAATTAATTTGATGAGGTTTGCTTCAACAAATGTTGTGAAAACACTAATTTTTAATTAGGTTTGGGATCTTTACCTGATAAAACATCATCAGCATCGATGATGCGATAGGCATATCCTTGTTCAGCTAAGAATCTTTGGCGGTGTGCTGCAAAATCTGCATCAATGGTGTCTCTTGCTACCACGGCATAAAAACGGGCAGTTCTGCCATCAGCTTTTGGTCTAAGTATTCGACCCAGTCTTTGTGCTTCTTCTTGTCTGGAACCAAATGAACCAGAAACCTGTATGGCAACCCCTGCTTCAGGTAAGTCAAGTGAGAAGTTGGCAACTTTACTTACCACTAAAACTTTTAAGTCCCCAGAACGAAAAGCTTCGAATAATTTTTCACGTTCTTTAATGGGGGTTGATCCATCAACAACCGGTGCGCCCAGATGTTGTCCCAGTTCTGCTAATTGATCTAAATATTGTCCAATTACTAAAACACGATCATCACTGTGTCTAGCAACTAAAGTTTCCACCACATTATTCTTAGATAAAGTTGTTGAAGCTAAGCGATACTTATCTTCTCTTTC
>CAMATO010000003.1 GCA_945861165.1 Bifidobacterium breve
TGAACTTCAAGTGCTTTTTCAACAGTGACAACAGCTCGATCAACGCCAGCACAATATCCTCTGGGGGCTGCTAAAAGTACTTTTCCAGTTGTGGTGGTCACAATAAATATCGTAGGCGTTCGCGTTGTCTTAAGCATCATGAGCACCTACGCTGTTTCCTATGGCAACAGGACAATCACCAGAAGATGCAATCCAAGTTAAGGATGCAGCTAGGGCTTTATCAGAAATTATTACTCAACTTCCATCTGTGTGGATTGAAGGACAAATAACTTCTGTGAAAATCAGGCCGGGTTCTGACTGGGTCTTCATGGATTTAAGAGATGTCTCTGCGGATGCCACGCTTAATGTTGTTTTTAATAGATCAGTAATTGAAAGTTCCCCCACTGAAATTACTAGTGGGCTACGAGTGCTGGTTCATGGCAAACCAGAATTTTGGATGAATCGTGGTTCATTAATTATTCGAGGCAAAGCTATTTCACCTGTTGGTTTAGGTGAATTAATGATTCAGCTAGAAAAATTAAAACAAAAACTTACTGCAGAAGGTTTGTTTGCTCCAGAGAGAAAAAAATCACTTCCATTTTTACCTAAAAAAATTGGTTTAATTTGTGGTCGTGCCAGTGCTGCAATGAAAGATGTGATTGAAAATACCAAACTTCGTTGGCCCGGAATTGAATTTGACGTACACGAAGTTGCTGTGCAGGGGGTTAAATCATCTGCCGAAGTAAGAGCTAGTTTGTCGCAATTAAATGCAGAAAAGAAAGTTGATGTAATTGTCATCACTCGTGGTGGTGGTTCATTTGAAGATCTACTT
Source organism: Bifidobacterium breve (assembly GCA_945861165.1). GTDB lineage: Bacteria > Actinomycetota > Actinomycetes > S36-B12 > UBA5976 > ATZT02. The sequence goes on from CAMATO010000003.1 coordinate 812, forward strand.
CCATTCTCAGATGAATTACTCATCAGAGCAGTTGCAGCATCCGTGATTCCAGTTGTTAGTGCCATTGGGCATGAACAAGACACTCCTCTGCTTGATTATGTTGCCGACTTAAGAGCATCAACCCCAACTGATGCTGCTACAAAAATTGTTCCTGATTTAGAAGATGAGATTGATTTAATCGATAGGTTTATTGATTCCATGAGAGAACGAATTAGTAATCGAATTGAAAGAGAACAAGTATCTCTGGAAAGATTATTAGAAACCTCAGCACTTAATTCACCAAGTGAATTCATTCAATCCCACAGAGACGTATTATTTGATCTCAAAAGTAACTTAAGAGAATTAATAACGTCCAAAGTAAATAATGAACAATCTTGGTTCAAGCCACGTTTAGCTCAACTGAGAACGCTTTCTCCCCTGGGAACACTTGCTAGAGGATTTGCCATTGTGCAAGGAAAAGATGGCAAACTGATCAGAAAATCTAGTGATGCCAAAATTGGTGATTTACTAGATATTCGTGTTGAAAAAGATTCCCTCCAAGCACAAGTAACTAAGTAGAAGAAATAGCATTAACCTATGGCAAAAGATGCAAACATGTCTTATGAGCAAGCAAGGACTGCTCTAGAAGAAATTGTTACTCAACTCGAATCAGGCAACCTAGCTTTAGAGGAAACTTTAAAACTATGGGAAAAAGGCGAAGAGCTGGCAGCCTTATGTCAAACAATTTTAGATAATGCTCAAGAAAGATTAGAAGAACTAACTCAAGACGATGAAGAAGACGAAGAAGAATAACTACTTAGTAGGAACTTTTAAGTTCTCCACAAATTTTGTAATTTCATCCCAGTTGGCAGTTGAATAAATTAAAGTAGTAATTCCTGATTCAGAAATATACAAAACTCTGTTTTGTTGATCTTCTAGTGCTGTATAAGTTTTAGATCCAATTACTTTAGTAGTTTCAGTTTCGCTTTCAATATTTACATATGTCTTAATAAGTTTCTTTATTTCATTTTTTGAAACAATTACGCTGACATATTCTGTAGTTGGAGTAACAACTCCCACTCGCCAAACTTCACTTTCTCCTACATTTTCTAACCGAGCACTGGTAGCAACCCAAGTTTTATCTAAACCAACCGGACCAAGAGTTGGAAGATCTGATCTAGTTTGAGCACCAATGGCAATTGCTTGCCAATCAACTTCTCTTAACACCTGTTCAGAATCACTTCGAGTCAACCAAACAAATGTTGCCAGCAAAGCAACCAAAAGCCCAACAGCTCCTAAAGATCGGATCATGTCTGAAACAGACTGTGCTGATCGCGGCTTTTTCTCACTCATGAACACCATTGTTACCGATATCTCACGTTTTCACATCTTGCGAATAGGCTAAGAGGTGAAAAGGTTATGACAGAAAGGAAAATTCATCATGGCTGAGTTCAAATACACTGAACTTCTTCCTTTAGGTGAAGATTCCACCCAATATAGAAAAATCTCTGATACTGGGTTCAAGGTTGAAAAACTAGGTAACAAAGAGTTCTTAGTAATTGAACCTGAGGCCATTAAGAACTTAACTTTTGAAGCACTTCATGACACCCAACACTTATTAAGAACTAGTCATTTAAAACAATTGAAAAAGATTTTAGATGACCCAGAAGCAAGTAATAATGATCGTTTTGTGGCCCTTGATTTATTAAAGAATGCCAACATTTCTGCTGGTGGCGTATTACCGATGTGTCAAGACACCGGAACTGTAATTATTACTGGAAAACGTGGAGCTAATGTCATAACTAATTCTCATGACGAAAAAGTAATATCTGAAGGAATCTTTGATGCCTTCCAAAAAATGAATTTACGTTATTCCCAACTTGCCCCTCTTTCAATGTGGGAAGAAAAAAACACGGGCACAAATCTTCCCGCCCAAATTGAAATTTATGCTGATACCAAACCAGGACATGAAATGGAATATTCATTCATGTTCATGGCCAAAGGTGGTGGTTCAGCTAATAAATCTTTAATGTTTCAGGAAACAAAAGCTTTGCTTAACCCTCAAAAATTAGATGAATTTTTAGATGAAAAACTTCGCTTACTTGGCACTGCTGCTTGTCCTCCGTATCATTTAGCAATTGTTATTGGTGGACCAAGTGCTGAATATTCATTAAAAGTTGCCAAACTTGCCTCAACCAGATCTCTTGATACTTTGCCTGTTCAAGGAACAATTGATGGTCATGGATTTAGAGATTTAGCAATGGAAGAACATGTATTAGAAATGAGTCAGAAATTTGGGATTGGTGCTCAATTTGGTGGCAAGTATTTCTGTCATGATGTTCGAGTTATCAGACTTCCCCGCCATGGCGCATCTTTGCCGGTTTCCATAGCGGTTTCTTGTGCTGCTGATCGACAAATTTTAGCCAAGATTAATAAAGATGGGGTTTTCTTAGAACAACTAGAAACTGAACCAGCACAATTTTTACCTGAAGTAATTGATACCCATCTAAACGATGACATGACAAAAATTGATTTGAATCAACCCATGAAAAATGTGTTAGCTCAACTAACCAAGCTGCCTATTAAAGCAAGAGTTTCTTTAACCGGATCAATGATTGTGGCCCGAGATTTAGCCCACGCCAAAATTAATCAAATGCTTGATGAAGGCAAACCAATGCCTGAGTACTTAAAAAATCATGCTGTCTATTACGCAGGTCCAGCTAAAACTCCAACAGGAATGGCTTCAGGTTCATTTGGGCCAACTACTGCTGGTCGCATGGATTCTTATGTGGATCGTTTCCAAAAAGCTGGTGGCTCAATGATCATGCTTGCTAAAGGAAACAGAAGCCAAGTTGTCACCAATGCTTGCCAAACAAATGGTGGTTTTTATTTAGGTTCAATTGGTGGACCAGCAGCATTGCTGGCCCAAGAATGTATTACCAAAGTTGAAGTGTTGGATTTTGAAGAATTAGGCATGGAAGCTGTTTGGAAAATTGAAATCAAAGATTTTCCTGCTTTTGTGGTGGTTGATGATAAAGGAAATAATTTCTTTGATTCCACCACCAGATCTTTAGGAAAAACTATTCCGGTGGGACCTGATTCGGGCTGAAATTAAACTGGTTGATCTTCTAGTAATTCAGTAACTAAAGCTGCGATGGGAGATCTTTCAGATCTGGTTAAAGTAATGTGGGCAAATAATGGATGTCCTTTAAGTTTTTCTACTACAGCTGCCACACCGTCGTGTCGTCCAACTCTTAAGTTATCTCTTTGCGCAACGTCATGAGTTAACACAACTCGAGATCCTTTTCCAATTCTGGAAAGAACTGTTAACAAAACGTTTCTTTCTAAACTTTGTGCCTCATCCACAATTACATAAGCATCATGCAAAGAACGGCCACGAATATGTGTTAATGGTAAAACTTCAATTAGATTTCTGGCAATAACTTCTGTTATTACTTCCTGACTTGTTACTGCACCCAAAGTGTCAAATACTGCTTGAGCCCAGGGACTCATTTTTTCACCTTCTGAACCTGGCAAATATCCTAAATCTTGTCCACCCACTGCATAAAGTGGTCTAAACACCATAACTTTTCGATGATTATTTCTTTCCAAGACATGTTCTAAACCTGCGCACAATGCCAAAGCACTTTTTCCAGTTCCAGCTCTACCACCAATTGAGACAATTCCTATTTCTTCATCAAGTAATAAATCAAGAGCTAATCGTTGTTCCGCACTTCGCCCGTGAATTCCAAATGCGTCAATGTCTCCTCTAACAAGTTTTATTCTTTTATCATTGGTGATTCTGCCTAAAGCACTTCCTTTAGAGGAGGTAAGAATTAAACCAGTGTGACAAGGTAATTCTCTGGCTAAATCATGGTCAATTAGTCCAGTGGAGTAAAGATCATCTACTTCGTTATCTTCTAATTTGATTTCAGAAATTCCGGTCCATCCAGTAGAGGTAACAAATTCTGCACGGTATTCCTCTGCTGATAAACCAAGTGCCGATGCTTTAACACGCATTGGTAAGTCTTTACTTACTACAAAAACATTTGCACCTTGAGTTGACAAAAGTTTGGCGCAAGCAAGAATTTTGCCATCATTATCTAAAGGTAAAAATGCGGTCGGTAATAGTGATGGATCGGCATGTGACATATCAACACTTAATTCGCCCCCCTCATCATTTACTTTCATGGGTTGATCTAGGCGACCATGTTCAACTCTCATTTCGTCTAATTGACGAAGTGCTGCTCTGGCAAAAAATCCCAATTCGGGATGAGTTCTTTTAGCTTCTAATTCGGCAACAACTATTAAGGGAATAACTACTTCATGTTCAGCAAAGCGATACATCGCTTTTGGATCTGAAAGTAATACGGAGGTGTCAAGCACGTAGGTGCGAATGTTTGGTTCGGCTCTGCGAGCAGCTGACACTAAAAGACTCCCCACACGTTATTTCAGTTGTATAGAAGGTATGAAATAACGCTAGAGGAAATTTGCTGTTGGGGTGAGTAAGACTCGCCCAAGTTTAAGTTAACGGTTAAGGGCAGAAATTATGACGCTTATTCCCAAAACGATGATGATTAAGCCTCCGGCGCCACTTATTTTTTCTATTCGAGTTGGAGTTCCAGCTAACCAATGTCTGGCGGTTCCTGCCACTATTCCCCAGGTGCCATCACTTAGCACTGCGATCACAAAAAAGATCATAGCCAGAAAAATCATTTGTAAAATTACTTGTCCTTGGCTTCGATCAACAAATTGAGGTAACACTGCGGCGAAAAAAACTAGGGATTTGGGATTTAAGAAACCCACCACAAAACCTTGTCTAAATAATTGCCCCATTGGTTTTGGATCAGATTTAGTAATTAAAGCTTGCGCAACGTCTTTTCTGGTCTTAACAGTATCCAAACCTAAATAAATTAAGTAACCTCCACCAAGTACTCCTACTAATGCGTAAGCAATTTCAGAATTTTGTACAAATGTGCCTATCCCGATTGCCACACCTAGTGAGCCAGTTAGCATTCCCACAGAGTTTCCTGCAACGTTAACTAAAGCAGCTTTTCTTCCAAAAGATATTCCTCGACCGATGGTAAATAAAACACTTGGCCCAGGGATGATGATGATTAAAAAAGATGCAATCGCAAATGCGATCACATCACCAATAGGAGGCATTATAAATTAATTCTCGTCTTTAAATCTTTGTTCTGTTTTCTTTAAACTCCTAGTTAGGAAATATGAGATAACAGCCACGGCAATGCCTAAAAGTAAGAATGAAAGCAGACCAGCTAAACCTGGGCGAACACGATCAGGATCAATTTCTGGAGCCGGAGTCTCTGCTAGAAACAAAATTATTTTAGTTAACATGTTAATAATCTATCGCAATCATGGGGTGTGGTCTGACAATGACTAGGTTATGCACAGATTTAGGTCAATGGTTGCCAATATAAGCTCAAAACAAATAAGGCATTCTGATTGACTTAAGAGAATTTATTTCAACATTTCTTCAATGTAAGTGTTTATTCCACTGGAGCAAGCTCAAGTGGCCGTGAAATTAACTTCTTAGCTTTTGCTTCACTAATACCCCAGACAGAAAGCCCGATTCCGTATGCAATTTCAGCTTCAGATGGCGACATCTCTTCGGTTACAAATATTGATTTCAACAGCCCTAGATAAATGTGTGTGAACATTAGATATCTCTTTTCAAAATCTTCCCGCTCGATCTCTCCTCTTTCAGCTAACTCACTAAATACTTTTTTACCGCCGCCTTGATCTGCGGCAAGAAAATCAGGAAGCGCGCCTAAACAATTATGAAGAATCTTTGCAAACAGAGGGTGTGTTTGTCGTGCCCAAAATAGTTTGCGCCCAGAATCTAAAACCCGCTCTAGCCTTTCCCCAGCAATATTCTGAGAGTTAGCCCAAGTTAGAAAACCCACCCAAGTTTCATTCAGAGCTATTGTGAATAATTGATCCTTGTTTTCGAAATATTTATAAATAGTTGTGGGGGAAACTTCTGCATAGCTAGCAATCTGCTCGAGAGTGGCTGATGGGCCAACTTCAGCCAAAATTTCTTGTGCAGCTTTAACAAGCCGGGCTCTATTGCGCGCGCTAAAAGCAGCCTGGCGATTACCAGATAATTCAGATGTCGGCGTCTGTGTTGCCATGGCCCAATTCTAGAGCCAAGGGGCAAGTGTGGAGTGCTTCACGACTTTTGGCAGGTCTTTCCAATTATGAGTATGAAGCCCATGTGTACCATTTCTTTCCAAGATTGGTGGTGTAATACAGTCTTGGTACAATGACTTATTAACAAACCAAAAAGCTAATAAGGGTAATGAAATGCATAATCCAGAGTCCCGAAAAAGACTATTTTTTAGCCTGCTTTTGAGCCTGAGTCTCATCGCTGGGCACGCGATTACATCTATCCCAGTAGTTTCTGCAACCAGTTCATTTAAATTTACAACTGGATCTTCGGTATTAACCAAAGCCCAAAAAGCAGCTTTAAAAGATTGGGTAGCAAAATCTGGTACGGATGCACCGTACCTAGTCGTTGGCGCAGCAGGTGAATTGCCTGGGGTAAGCGATAGCCAAGTTCGAGGACTTGCGAAAAAACGTGGGCAAGTGGTCAAAGCTTATTTAATAGGACTTGGAGTGAACCCGGCAAACATCACAACAAAGATAAAAGTTACGAAATTTGGAACTGTGCCAAAATTTGAGATAGTGCAAAGTTATGCAGCTAAAACTATTCCAAACACACCAAACCCTGAGCCAGCTCCACCTGTTGTGATTTCCTGCGCCGCTGGCGGGACTTGCGTAGTTGGAGATACAGGCCCAGGCGGGGGAATTGTTTTCTATGTTTCTAATACCAACTTCACCTCTATCGGCTCTACCTGTAATACCGCATGTAAATATTTAGAGGCAGCACCTGCCAGTTGGGCGGGTGCTGAAGACCCACACCGAAGTTGGGCAGAGAACACCTACTGGCACACAATTGTTAATAATGCCAGCTCACCAGAGACTGCAAATCAAAGCGGAATTGGTTGGGGCTATTTCAATACCCGGGCAATCATCTTGCAGGGAAATAGCAATACCGCGACCTCTGCTGCAGCCCTCGCTGATTCTTATAATGTCACACTTGACGGCGCTGAAGTCGCGGACTGGTATCTGCCATCATTTGATGAGCTCAATCAGATGTGTAAATGGCAACGAGGAGTTGCCTGGATATCAGATGCAACAGTTTGTACAGGTGGAACTGCCAACACTGGACCAGGTGCAGCAGGATTCGCATCAGAAGACTACAACTCATCGACTGAATACAACTATGGCTACAGGACGGTCATAAATTTCTCCAGTGGCAGTCATGGCCCCGATGGTAAGGACACAGCGCGCCGCGTTCGGCCAATACGGGCTTTTTAACCCTTGTTCTATTTAATTTTGTTTTTACCATAGTGAATGCATAGATCATTGCTAAAACAATGCGCTGGGTGAACCAATAACTGTTGTTGATAAAATTGCAGCCCCACCTGTGACTTTTAGGCACTATGCCGAGTTGTTACCCTCAGACTTTACTTCAACAGCTAAAAACATAGAAAAGGCTTTTTCTGAGTCGCACGTTCGGAACAATCAAAAACAACTCGTGGCAATTAAATCAATTGATGAAAATCGTACTCTGAACTGCGAAAACTCTTAAGGCTTACGTGATGTACCCATTGCTGGCATCGGTTCAGCTGCACGACCAGTAGCAACAGTTGCGGTGCCGGTAAAACAACCGATTATGTATGGGAAATTAGTTGTTACGTGATAACCATATGATCCATCTGGTTGAGTGCGACCATTACATGTATCTAAAACATCACTGGATTTAGATGTTTTATAGGTATAGGCACTCCAAGAATTTGTGGTGGGATTACCAGTTTTAAGGTAACCAGATTTCATCATTGTGGTCTTTGTGCATTTACTATCTAGACAACCAAGGGTGGTATAAATCGGAAAACCATCTAAGGCATAACCCAGAATTTTTTGTTTGGATAAATTACATTGTTGAACCAAAGTAATTGCGTGGTGATGATATTCACGGCCTGGTCCGGTGTGACCACCGCAAGTATCCATAATCTTGTTATAAACCGGATCACCATATGCTTGCGCAGTTGGCATTGGACCTTCAGTTGGTCCATAAATTGGCAAACCACTAACTGTAAATCCAAGGGTACCTAAAACATTTTTAATAGTTGTGACAGATTTTGCTTTCACAGGATTTAATGGAACAGACCAGCTCCATTGTTGCGCTGCTAGTGCGTTGGGAGTTTTTGGTTCAAAAGGAAAACTGATCATTCCATTTGAAACTACTTTTAATTGAGTCGTGCTGCAAGAAACTGAGAGTGAAGGTTTTGCATAACCAGCACCTGCTCCGACTGATTTTGACAAATTTGGGAATGCTGCTGTTGGACATGCTTTAGCTTTTGGAGGCACATTGCCTGCCCAGCTTTGACTACTGATCGTAAAAAAGAAAACGACTAAAGAACCAAACACACCAAATAACAGATATTTTTTCACGATTTTAGAGTATCAGAGCAAGCGCAGAGAGGTATTAAATGGGGCCAAATTTAATTAAGTGTAAAACAGCTTTTTTCAACTTCAGCAGGTTTATCAGCCCTCACCCGTATACAGATAAATACGATGAAGTTGATTCTTATTAAAAACATTTTCACCCCACCATTAGGTGCGCTAATGTGGGTTCTAATTAACCCGTTAGGAAAAGCAGTTGCCAACTAATCGAGATCAATGGCCAGCACACATTCAAGAAAGATATCCTCAACCAGGCAAACCTTGGTTTCTAGTAGTTGTCGCAGCTATTTTTGTGTTGGTAATTGGTGCCTTTGTTACAACTGGAATTGCCAGGGTAATAAATCCTCCTTTGAGTGAAAAGTTACTCACTTGGGATATTAAAGATAAAAAAAATGTGGAAGTTATTTTTGAAATCACTAGACCAATTGACATGAATGTTTGGTGTTTAATTAGAGCTCAGGATTTTTATATGACCGACATTGGTTATGCCATCCTAGAATTTCCTCAAGACGGTGCTGATTACAAACAAATCAATTACGTCTTAAAGACAGCTTCCGAAGCTTTTACTGTGGAAGTAATTAACTGTGACAAGGATCCAAATTCCACACTTTTTACTGCACCACAATTTGCTCCTGGTGTTGAAATCCCTCAACAAGATCCCCCAGCCGTTAATTCAGGCAAGTAAGTACAATTAAAGACTATGAATACTGCATCTACTTGGCTTACCCAAGAATCTTTTGATCGACTTAGCGCTGAACTTGTGGACCGATCAGGTCCGATGCGTTCTGAAATTACAAAAAAAATTGAATTAGCAAGAGAAGAAGGCGACCTAAAAGAAAACGGTGGTTACCACGCAGCTCGTGAAGAGCAAGGTAAAAATGAAGCACGAGTTCGCCAACTTAAACAAATGCTTGAAACTGCTCAAATTGGAACTCCCCCTAGTGACACCGGCACAATTGCGATAGGTCATGTTGTGACAGTTGAATTTGCAGACGGTGACACTGAAAGATTTTGGTTAGTTTCCAGAGAAGAAGCAGTTCATTCAGCTATGGATGTTTATTCACCAGATTCACCACTAGGAAATGCTGTGTTAGGTAAAAAACAGGGAGACAATTCTGCCTTTGAATTACCAAACGGCAAAGAAATTACAATTGTGATTAAGAAAGTTGAAACTTACCAGGCTTAACGGCTGGTTGCTTTTCTAAATTTCTTTCCTGCCAGTGGCATAAAAATCGCAGTAATAACAACCAACCAAATAATTGTGGTAATTATGGGATGTTGTAATGAAAATGGTGCATCAGGGGAAACTTGAATTGGATAGCCAAACAAATATCGGGTAGCAGCCACAATGGAAGTAATCGGATTCCATTCAGCAAAAAATCTTAACCAAGTAGGCAAAGTTTCTGTTGGCACAAAAGCATTAGACAAAAACGTTAATGGAAATAACCAAGCAAAACCTGCTGTGCTTGCTACTTGAGGAGATGAAACTGATAAACCAATGGTGGAACCAATCCATGCCATTGAAAAACCAAAAGCTAATAACAACAGGTAAGCAAACACTGCATTAGCAAATCCACCACTGATTCTCCAACCAATTGCTAAACCAGTTAAAGACATAATGAACAAAGTAATCACACTTCTTACTAAGTCAGCTAAATTTTGACCAAGTAACACACCTGTGGTGTTCATGGGTAGAGACTTAAAACGATCAATGATGCCAGAATTCATATCAGCGTTTAAGCCGATTGCAGCAGATGCTCCAGCAAAGGCAATTGTTTGCACAAAAATTCCTGGGATCAGAAAAGATCTATAGGAACTATCGCCCACATCAATTGCTCCACCGAAAACGAAAGCAAAAAGCAAAATGAAAATTATGGGCTGAACCACATCAAAAAATAACACTTCTGGGTTTCTTCTAAATCTAAGTAAATTTCTCCAGGCAATCACGGATGAATCATGAAACAACCAATAAATCTTGCCGTGCTTGCTTGCATATTGTTCAGTCATTGAACGTGAATTCATTATTTTCGTCCTTTTTTGGTTGCAACTGTTTCGTCTTCAACTTTTACTTCTTCAGCATGATGACCTGTTAAAGATAAGAAAACGTCATCCAATGTTGGTCTTCTCAGTTGGATTTCTTTTATTTCAATTTTAGCCATATCTAAAGCTCTTACCGCTTCCACAACTTTTACCCCGCCACCAGAAACCGGTGCCTGAACATGTTCGCCTTCCACCACAACTTTGCCACTGGCCATGCTTTGCAAAGCCACAGCGGCTTGAGACGCTTGTGCTTGGGAAACAACAACATCTATTCTTTCGCCACCGACTTGAGTTTTTAGTTCGTCAGCTGTTCCTTGCGCAATAACTTTGCCTTTATCAATAACCGCAATTTTGTTTGCTAATTGATCAGCTTCTTCTAAATATTGTGTTGTTAACAAAACAGTTGTACCTTCGTTTACTAAATTTTGGATTACATCCCACATCATCAGTCTTGATCTAGGATCCAAACCTGTGGTTGGCTCATCCAAAAATAAAATATTAGGATTAGCAATTAATGATGCAGCTAAATCAAGTCTTCTTCTCATTCCACCCGAATAAGTTTTAACTATCCTTTTCGAAGCGTCAGTTAAACTAAAGCGTTCTAATAAATCGTTAGCTTTCATAACAGCTTCTTTCTTAGGCAATCTAAAAAGTCTGCCTAACATAACAAGATTTTCAATTCCAGTTAAATTTTCATCAACTGATGCATTTTGACCAGATAGTCCCATAATTTCGCGAGCATGTTCAGGATCATTAATTACATCTACTCCTGCGACAGTGGCGCTACCTGAATCAGGTGTTAATAAAGTTGTCAGCACTCTTACTGCGGTGGTTTTACCAGCACCGTTTGGTCCTAACAAACCAAAAACTGTGCCCTCTTCAACTTGTAAACTTAATCCAGCAAGGGCTGTTACTTCCCCATATTTCTTAACTAAATTATTGGCTTCAATTGCGATTGACAACAAAACTCCAGATTTTTTTGATTAATTAAATATTACTTCATTTATTGAACTTGTGCATCGTGGCCTAAGGCCTTGATGTGATTTAAAACATCTTTCTCATGTTCTGTGCCACGAGTTTCCATTGTGATGTTTACCGCAACTTCATCAAGGGCAAGTAATGGGTCTGTTCTGAGATGGAATACATCCAAAATATTTGCACCGAGACTGCCAATTTGGGTAAGCAAAAGTGCTAATGAACCTGGTTTATCTTTGATTCTGATTCGAACAGTTAAGTATCTTCCAGCAGAGGCTAAACCTGTTTGCATAATTCTTTCTAATAACAATGGATCAATATTTCCACCAGATAAAACAATTGCCACTGGACCTTCAAAATGTTTCGGATTAGCAATGAATGCTGCTGCAGCAGCAGCGCCACCTGGTTCGGCTAATAGTTTGCCTCGTTCTAAAGTTTGCAATATTGCAACTGATAATTCACTTTCACTTACCGTAATAATTTCATCAACATAATCTTGGATGATTGCAAAAGGCACATCTCCTGGTTTACCTACCGCTATGCCATCGGCAATTGTGTTCATAGATGTAAGGGCAACTGGTTTTCCTGCTTTTAGTGATTCTGGGTAAGCAGCAGCGTTAGCTGCTTGTACTCCGATTACTTTTACTTGCGGATTTAATTCTTTGATAGCTAAAGCGGTTCCTGAGAGCAAACCACCACCACCTGTACAAACTAAAACTGTTTTAACATCAGGCATTTCTTGTAATATTTCTAATCCCACTGTGCCTTGTCCGGCCACGATGTGGGGATGATCAAATGGTGAAATAAACACCGCACCACTTTTTTCACTGGCTTCTTTGGCTGCAGTAATTGCTACATCTAATGTTTCTCCAATGAATTTAACTTCCGCACCATAACCTTTTGTGGCAACAACTTTTGTAATTGAGGCTCCGACTGGCATAAATACTGTTGACTTGATTCCCAGCAATTGTGCAGCTAAGGCAACGCCTTGAGCATGATTTCCAGCACTTGCTGCTACTACCCCTTTTTTTCTATCTGCTTCAGAAAGTTGAGACATTAAGTTATAAGCACCACGGATTTTGAAAGATCCAGCGCGTTGTAAGTTTTCTGGCTTTATCGCCACAGGTTTACCAATTTGTCTTTCTAGCCAACCTGCATTTATTAATCTTGTTGGACGAATAATTCCATTTAATCTTTTTGCTGCTTCTTGAACATCATTGAGAGAAACTGAATGTTTATTAGTCATCTAAGTTTCTCCTCTTGTACTTACTCTTGGCTATCTGATTAAGTTTAAACTACTAACACCCCATAGGCTAGAACTCATTGTGACTTTATTGCAAACTTTAGGTCGAAAAATTCGACACAATCCGTGGTTACGGGGGCTTCCAAACGAAGTAGCCGTTCTCTCACTTATAGCTTTTTTCGTTGCGATCGGTTTTGGAATAGTTGCTCCCGCCATACCTGTATTTGCCAGATCTTTTGGAGTAAGTGCTCTGGCTGCAAGTTCTGTCGTTTCGGTTTTTGCATTTATGAGATTTGCTTCTGCTCCAATTTCAGGTTTATGGGTTAACCGATTTGGGGAAAGAATTGTTCTTACCACTGGTTTGCTAATTGTTTCATTATCAAGTTTTTTTGCTGGATTTGCGCAAGATTTCAATTACTTATTAATTCTTAGAGGTGCCGGTGGTTTAGGAAGCACAATGTTTACTGTTGCCGCTTTTTCGTTGCTGTTAAGAATTGTCGCTCCTGAAAAACGAGGGCGTGCTGCAGCGGCTTATCAAGGTGGATTTTTAGTTGGTGGATTAGCTGGACCTGCAATTGGTGGAATTGTGATTGCCATATCTTTGCGAGCACCGTTTTTCTTTTATTCATTTACTTTGTTACTGGCCGCTGGAGCATCAGCTTTCTTTTTAAATGCCCATGACAAAGAAACTAACCAGCCTAAGGAAAGATCTAAAGTTTCAACTTCTTTACAAGCTTTTGCTACCGCATTAAAAAACAGAGCTTATACGGCAGCACTTTCAGTTAATTTAGCTACAGGATTTGTTTCCTTTGGAATCAGATCATCTATTGTGCCACTTTTTGTTGTCGAAGAACTTAAAGCAAGTCCATCCTTAATTGGTTTTGGCTTCTTGGCCACAAGTCTTACCCAAGCTGCATTACTTTCTTATGCCGGAAAATCTACTGACCTTAAAGGCAGAAGACCTTCCATGATTTTTGGCACATCTGTTTTGTTTTTTTCTGTAATAGTCCTAGTGGCTTTTGAAAACACAACCGGATATTTAATTTCCATGGCCATTGCTGGAATTGGTGCTGCGTTTATGGGTGCTGCTCCAGCAGCGGTGATTGGTGATGTCACTGGTGGAAAAAATAGTGGACCAGTTGTGGCCGCTTTTCAAATGACAAGTGATTTGGGTTTAATTATTGGTCCTGTTGTTGCTGGGGCATTGGTTGATTCAGTTGGTTTTGGTTGGGCCTTCATGACTGGAGCACTTGTGTCATTAGTGGCAGTTTTCTTCTCAGTGATCATGCCCGAAACAAAACCTAAGAATGAAGTCATTAATTAATTGGCGTTAAAGTCGTTTATGCATCACAATTTAGGTAAGGAGATATAAATGAATCAAACTGCTTATTTTGCCCTGGGCTGTTTTTGGGGTGCTGAAAGAAGATTTTGGCAAACAGATGGTGTTATTGAAACCTCTGTTGGTTATATGGGTGGCACTAAACAAAACCCAAGTTATGAATTAGTTTGCACCGGAACTACAGGTCACGCAGAAGCAGTAAAAGTTGTTTTCGATGAAGCAGTTGTCAGTTACAGACAATTATTGGAAATGTTTTGGACTATTCATGATCCAACTCAAGGAAACCGTCAAGGAAACGATATTGGCTCGCAATACAGAAGCGTAGTTTTTTACACCACAGCTGAACAAAAAAATGATGCTTTATCGACCAAAGAAATTTATGAAAAAGCCATTAAGCATGAAGGCTTTGATTCAATCACTACAGAGATAATTCCTGCAGCTGATCATATTTATTTTGAAGCAGAGGACTATCACCAAAAATATTTGAAGAAAAACCCTAATGGCTATGACTGCCATGCTCGAACTGGAGTATTTTTCCCAGCAGGAGTTTAAATAAAAATAGCCTGGTGATTTTTCACCAGGCTATTTTTTAGTTTCTAGCTAGTCGCGACGACCTGCAAGGATTGCAAATAGTCTTAACATTTCTAGGTATAACCACACCAAGGTGACAGTTAAACCAAAAGCTAATCTCCATGATTCTTTTTCAGGCAAGTTCAAGGAAATTGCTTGACGAATTGATTGGAAATCAAGCATCAATGAGAATGAGGCCAGACCTACTCCAAATAGTGCAAGTAAAATTCCTAATCCACCAACACCATAAAAGCCCCAACCGCCACCAACACCCATGAATGAAGCGATGAAGGAAATTACTGCGATTACCAAATAAGAAACCATTGCCACCATCATCATGCGGGTGAACTTGGCATCAACTTTGATGATTCCTGTTTTAAACAAGAACAGCATTGTTCCAAAAGCAACAATGGTGCACATAATGGTGTTGCCCACAATGTTGGTTCCATCAGCTGCAAAAGCGTTTTGGTAAATGTAAGAAATTCCTCCTACAAATACTCCTTGTATCAATGCGTAGGCCAGAACTAAGACTGGTGAAACATTCTTTTTAAATGTGTTAACCAATCCAAGTACTAAACCTGCAATTGCAGCAATTATTGCCAAGCCTGGTGCGTTCCAGCCCACAAAAGCACCGGCAAGCAGAAGTGCCAGCATTGCAAAAGATTTCATAACTACGTCATCCATAGTTACAACGCGCTCTCCTGGTTTAGCAGGAGTTGTGCCTGGAAAAGTTTTTGTGGAACTTTCAACTGGTGTTGAAGTTATTACAGTTCCTTGGTTGTTACCAAGAACTGATCCTGGTTTTTGAAAATCCGCATATCTACGAATAACCGGGTTTCTTGATTCCATGTCTATTTTGCTCTCCTTTAGAAAGTAGGGGAAATCTTAATTTCCTCTTATTTCAAAATAACACGTTTTTATTTTTCGCGCGTGCCAACGTAGAGACTCACCACAACAATCAAGCCTCCCAGTGCCTGAATTGGGGTGGGCACCCCTCTACCTAGCAAGAAACCAAAGCCAATTCCGACAACTGGAATGGCATTCAAGGCTAGGGCCGAATATTTGGTTGGTATCAAAGCTGAGGCGTAATTGAAAAGCAAAAAAGGTATGGCTACACCAAATAAACCAGCTAGCCCAGCAGCTAGCCAATATTTACTTTCAATGCTGTCAGCATTACTAAAATTTGATCCGGTACCAAAAAATATGACTAAGGCAAATAAAGTGCCAAAAAGTAATTGCCCAAAGACCAGATCAACCACATTGTTCTCAGTGGCATAAATTCTGGCCACAATCACATAAAAAGATGCGCACAGCGCAGCTGCCAGGAATGCCATCACCCCTAGCCAGTTATCTACCCCACTGCTGCCTACTTTGGAAACTGCAATTACAACTCCAAAAAATCCCATCACGATTGATAATGCAATTCGAAGCGAGATATGTTCACGCAAAAACAGAGCACCAATCAGGGCAACGAAAAACACTTCGGTTGCCATCACGATTAAACCTGTAGAAACAGTGCCGTTGGCGTAACCAATATTTCCAAAAAGATAGGTGAATCCTGGTTCTAATAATCCCAGGGCTAAAGCGATCTTCCAACTCAGTTTTAATTTGCGTGCCTTGATTGCTATATATATAGCAACAACACCAAAACCAATAGATATCTCCAGTAGCAGCAATTGTGTGATGCTGAATGCATCCAGTGCCATATCGGCGAAGGGATTGCCCAATCCCCAGGACAACATAGATGCAATCAACGCCACTAGTCCACGGGTAGAGATTTTGTTATTCATGTGACTCCAGAATAGTGCGCTGAGGCACGAAAATTCACAGAAAATAAGTCCAAAAAAAGTGGGTACTGATTGGATATTTTTATGGATATAGTGCGAGAATATTGGAAGTAATTCCACCCCGTACGGAGGATAAGTGGCAGCACGTAAGAAGTCAAAGAAAAGCTCAAGCAAGAAGAGCTCAAAGCGCAAGGTAGCAAAGAAGAAATCTGCAAAGAGACCTTCTAAGAAAAGAACAGCAAAGCGTAAAGTAACCAAGAAGAAATCTGCAAAGAAATCTTCCAAGAAAAAGGTTGCTAAAAAGAAGAAGTCTGCAAAGAAGAAATCTGCAAAGAAATCTTCCAAGAAGAAAACTTCTAAGAGAAAATCTTCAAAGAAATCTGCTCCAAAGGTTGCAGCACCAACTGCACCAGTTGCAGAAGAAGCAGCACCAACACCATTCAATCCACTTAGCTGGTAATTAAAGCTAGGTAGTTGCTTGGTTAAACGTCTAAGGCCATTTCGCAAGAAATTGCGAAGTGGCCTTAACTAATGAAAGTAGCGAGATGAAAAAGAAGATCTTAGTAGTAGTAACTGCTTTGACTTTTTCGTTTTCAATAATTTCACCTGCTAGTGCTTTTATTGCCAAAGCAAAATGTTCCGCTGATGGAACTAAATGTTCTAAAAAAGCAAACACTCAAGCATTACGAAACTTTGCCATTGTGGACCAGAAACATTATTTAAACGAACATAATTTTCGTGTGTTAGGAAAATTTGGTCCCCCTGAAATGGCAAGCAAAGAATTTGCTGCTGCGACTAAAATCTTGAACTACAGTAAATCTGCTTATGGTGTTTGTTCTGAATTATTATTACAAATGTCAAATCTTTATGCAGCCAGAGCTGCCAGCTATGACCCAGCAGATCTTGTTGATGTCAGGGCGAATCTAAATGGTCAAATCATTGCTTTAGAAGATCAACTTCACGCAAACTGTAATCAAGTAAAGATGCGTTGGTAATTTAGTAAGAAATTAGTTTTCCAGTAACTCTGTTTATAAAATCTGAGGGGCTTCCCACTGGTCCGATAATTCTTTCCACTAGTTTTCCTTCTTTATCAAAAAAAAGTGTTATCGGTAAACCGTTGATTGCGTAATAGTCTCTTAACAAACTTCTAGGATCTTGCACACTAGGAAATGGCAGCTGCCATTTGTATGCAGCAGTAATTGCATCTTGCTCTTTATCTTGGTAAGCAATTCCTAGAAAGTTAACTTGACCGTTTAGTTTCTTAAATGCGGCATTAAATGCCACCGCATCATCAGCACACACCGTGCACCAAGACGCCCACAAGCTAATTATTAATGGCCGATCATTTGGCAATCCTGCCAAATTCACTAATTGGTCATGTCCCAAACATTGCAACACTGCTGCTGCAATTTGGTTTTTTGATTCGGTTGCTGCAATATCTGATTCAGGACATTTTGGCATCAAATAATTAGTTGCATCGTTTTTAATAAATGATCCACGACTTGAATTACTCGAAGAACAAGCGGCGAGAATCAAGGCACAAGCCAAAATAGAGATTGATCTAATTTTCATGTTAGCGACGACTCTACTCTTAGGTGTTTATTCAATTATGTAAGTTCTAGATTTACATTGTTTAAGAGTGCCCTCGGTGGGACTCGAACCCACACTGTGCAGATTTTAAGTCTGCTGCCTCTGCCGATTGGGCTACGAGGGCAATAGGAACAGATTACTTTTAGGTTGTAATCAGTTTGCGAGCGGTTCCAAATACTTGATTCAACATCGCTTCGGTAAGTCTGCCAGTAAAGGTATTTTGCTGACTTGGGTGATAGCTAGTTAAGAGTGTGATTTTATGGTTTTGCTTTAGATAAACACATTTTGCACCATGGGAAAACTTAACTTTTTCTTGTGGAACAAATCCTTGTTCCAGCAAAATATCTATTGCTGCCTTCCAGGCAAAACTTCCTAATGCCACAACTACTTGTAAATCTTTTTCAATAAATTTCCACTCTAAATCCATCCACTTATTACAGGTATCTCTTTCTTTAATGGTTGGCTTATTATCTGGTGGGGCACATCTAACAGCAGTTATGACTCGAGCGTGCATTAATTTTAAACCATCTTTTTTGTTTATTGATTGGGCTTGATTAGCAAAACCGGCCTTATGCATGGCTCTAAATAACCATTCACCAGATCTATCCCCAGTAAAAATTCGACCAGTTCTATTAGCACCATGTGCTGCTGGTGCTAAACCAACTACTAAAAGTTTTGGTTTTTTGTCCCCATATCCTGGAACAGGTTTTCCCCAATAAGTTTCACTTTCATATGATTTTCTTTTTTCTTTCGCCACATCTTTGGTCCATTTAACAAGTCGAGGACATTTCTTACAATTACAGATTGCTTCTTCTAATTGGGTTAAATTCTTTATTGGATTTGCGACCAAGTCACACCATCCAAAATATCTCTTTCACTGGCGATTAAGGTTTTGGCACCAATTCCTTTCATAACTTCATCTAAAACAATGCAACCTGCGGTAATTACTTCTACTCTTCCCTCATGCATATAAGGCAAAGCAGCTCTTTGGGCAGGTGTTAAAGAAATAAAATCTTGCGCTGTTTGACTGATTTGTTCAGCAGTAATTATTGCACCGTGTAATACCTCTGGGTCATAAGTTTTTAGTTTTAAAACATGGGCAGCAACTGTGGTGATGGTACCGGCTACTCCCACAACAGTTTGGGCAGTTTGCCAATCAACTTTTTTAGCAGCTGCTTTTAAAGCGTTTCTTACATCTGTTCTTATTGCTAATTCTTGTTCTGTGGTTGGGTTTCCACCAGGAGTGTGTCTTTCAGTCATGCGCACACAACCCACATCCATGGAATGAGCACCGGTTGGATCTTTGTCACCAATTACTAATTCGGTGGATCCTCCACCTAAATCAATAACCAGAAAAGGTGCAAGGTGTTTTGGTCTTAAAGATCTAGTTGCCCCATCAAAAGATAAAGCAGCTTCTTCCACGCCAGCTATTACTTCCGGAACAATTCTTAATCGATCAATAACACCTTTAATAAACATGGCTTTATTTTGAGCATCACGGGTGGCACTAGTGGCTACAAATCGAACGTGTTCCACATTA
Organism: Bifidobacterium breve; assembly: GCA_945861165.1. Classification (GTDB taxonomy): domain Bacteria; phylum Actinomycetota; class Actinomycetes; order S36-B12; family UBA5976; genus ATZT02. The sequence goes on from CAMATO010000003.1 coordinate 20,428, forward strand.
TGTTTAAGTAATAATTGTTCATACTCATCAACTGCTTTGAATGTTCTTTCTAAAGCACGAGGCGAAAAAGCGTTTGTTTTATCAACACCTTCCCCTAGACGAACAATTCTCATTTCTCGTATTACATCAGTTGCATTGTTTGTTGAAGTATCGATATCAGAAATAAGTAAACGAATTGAATTGGTTCCGCAATCAATGGCTGCCACTCTTTTCATTGATCTTCCTTAACACAAGTTTTAGTAGCCCAATTACCAAGTCTTACTAAAGCATCATCTCCTACCGGATTAATTCCCGGTCCTACCGCCAAAGAATGCGCCACTAAAGCGTGTAAACATTTAACGCGATGAGGCATTCCTCCTGCTGAAATTTCTTTTATTTCCTCAACCACACCGTGTTTATCTCTCCGTGTTAAATAATCAATGTGTGCTTTTTCATATTTTTCAGCAAAGTCTTTATCGCTAACTAATCTTTCTTCATATTCCTTCATCAGCCCTGATGCTTCCAAAGTTCCGATCATGGAATTTAAATTGGCGCAGGTTAAATAAAAATGGGTAGGAAAAGGTTCACCATCAGGTAAAGCGGGTGAAGTTGCCACCACAGTTGGCTTGCCACAGGAACATCGATTAGCAACCTCAAGTACTCCTCGAGGCGTTCTTCCTAATTGCACAGTGATGTCGGCTATATCTTTTGGAGCAAAACTCATTTCGGTGCATTCGGTCTAATAACTGTGGTTTGATTTTCGTTAACAACTTTTTGTCCCGTATCTGCTTCTAACCAGGAGTCGTAAAGATTTTTGTACCAAGGCTGTGGTGGTAATGGTTCCCCAGCCCAAGCAGTTGTAGCAGGTGAGTTTGAGGTTACGTCTGGATCAGCGTTTAAGCCAATTACTGAAAAAACTATTTCACCAGGCATTACATAATGTAAACGAGCTCGCGCTTGGGAAGCAATAAATTCTGGGTCATTCCATTTAAGTTGAATTTCTCTTAATAATTGAACTTGTTTTTCACTTTGTTGAACTTGAATTTTAAGAGCGGTAATTCTTGCTCTTTGCGCAACTAAATCTCGCACTGGAGAGGCCAGCATCAGAATTAAAATAATGATGGCTGAAAGCAAAACAACTAGGCGACCATTGATTGATGGTCGCTCTAGTTTTGTTTCTCTTTTCATACCTACTAATAAACCGCGTTAGAATCGTGGAAATGCGGAACGACCCGCATAAACAGCAGAACTTCCCAGTTCTTTTTCAATTCTTAGCAATTGGTTGTATTTCGCAACCCGTTCACCTCTGGCAGGAGCACCGGTTTTAATCTGACCACCTTTGGTTGCCACCGCTAAATCAGCAATTGTGGTGTCTTCGGTTTCACCTGATCGATGACTCATCATCGTGGCAAAATTATTTTCTTGAGCAAGTTTAACCGCATCAAGGGTCTCAGTTAATGAACCAATTTGGTTTACTTTCACCAAAAGCGCATTTGCGGTTGATTCGGAAATACCGCGTTGCAATCTGGTCGGATTTGTGACAAACAAATCATCACCAACTAATTGAACTTTGCTTCCCACTACATCTGTTAAGTGTTTCCATCCGGCCCAGTCTTCTTCATTCATGCCATCTTCAATTGACACAAGTGGGTAATCAGAAACTAATTTAGAGTAATAATCAGCCATCCATTCAGAAGTTCTAGCTTGGCCTTCGAATGAATATTTACCATCTTTATAAAATTCGGTAGCAGCAACATCAAGTGCAAGTGCAATTTCTTCACCTGATTTAAAACCTGCTTTAGCAATTGCTTCCAAAATTAGATCAAGTGCCGCACGGTTATTTGGTAATTGTGGTGCAAAGCCACCTTCATCGCCTAAACCTGTAGCAAGTTTCTTACTCTTTAATACTGATTTCAAAGCGTGATAAACCTCAACGCCTGCTTGTAAAGCATCAGAAAAAGTTTTAAAACCAATTGGAGCAATCATGAATTCTTGAATTTCTACATCAGTGTCAGCATGAGCTCCACCGTTAAGAATGTTCATCATCGGCACTGGTAACAGATTTGCATCTTTACCACCGAGATATCTAAATAGTGATTGATTAGCTGAAGCTGCTGATGCTCTAGCTACGGCTAAAGAAACACCTAAAATTGCGTTAGCGCCCAGTTTTGATTTGGTGGGTGTGCCATCAAGATCAATCATTAGTTGATCAATTTTTCTTTGTTCAGTTGAATCTAAACCTTTAACTTTAGGAGCAATTTCACTTTCAATTGCCTTAACAGCTTTTAGTACCCCTTTGCCGCCGTATCTCTTTTCACCATCGCGTAATTCATGTGCTTCGAAAGCACCAGTTGACGCTCCTGAGGGGACACCGGCTCTGGCAGAAGTTCCGTCAGATAAACCGATTTCTACTTCTACAGTTGGGTTTCCACGAGAATCTAATATTTCACGGGCGGTTACTTTTTCAATCGTGGCCACTAATTACTCCTATTAATTTAATTTGTTGTACCTTCATCATACCTTCGAGTGGTGCAGACAATAGAAGTGTGTAAATTAATGAGCATGCTTGCACCAGAATTGACCTTTGGACCACCTGACACCATTTCAAATGATTTAGGTTACTTTGGTCCCGAAACAATTACTTGGAAAATTCATTCTGATGTGATGGCTGTGGTGGGTGGAGTTAGAGCATTATTATTACAAGCCTTAGAACCAAAAGCATTTGGTGGTGTACAAGCACATTCTAATTATCGTGAAGAGCCTTTTGGCAGATTACTAAGAACTGCTGAATACATCGGTATTATTTCTTTTGGCACAAAAGAAGAAGCAGACAGAGTTGCCTCAAAAGTAAGAGCAATGCATAAAGCTTTAGGACTTGACGTTCCTGAATTATTGTTATGGGTTCATAACGGTTTCACTGATTCTTTACTTGATATTGCAATGCGTTCTGGAATGAATTTCAGTAAAGCAGATCAAGATAGATATGTGAAAGAACAGTTAATTGCAGCTAAATTAATCGGTTTAGATCCAAGTATTTGTCCATCAAACACTGATGAATTAAAGGCTTATTACATAAATAAGCGTAATGAATTAGTAGCCGATAAAGCTGTTAGACAATCTGCACGATTTATCCTTTTACCTCCCATGAGTAAATTTTTTCGATACCTAACCCCTTCCCAAATATTGTGGGCAATAATGGTCAGTCTTTCTTTTGCGTCTTTGCCTCGATGGGTAAGAAAAATGTATGGAGATTCCTGGCGAGGATCAACTTTAGCTGGACCAAGATTTGCTGATGCTTCCACTAATTTAACTTTAAAGATTTTAAGAAGAATGTTATTAAAGCTACCTAATAAAGCCAAAAAGGGACCTCATGTGCAAGCAGCAGAAATACGTATGCAAAAGCAGATTAATTTAGTTTTCTGATCTCTTAATTTCTGCTCGGTAATTACTGATAGCTTTTCTCAACGCAGATTCTGAATCAATTCCCTTTTCATTACACATGGCCACAAAAGACAATAAGAATTGACCTACTTCTTCTTCCTTTTGTAATTCTTGAGCCACAATTTCTACCTGAGTTGATTTAGCAACCTGAGCAATTTTTTTATCAGCACTTTTAACTCGGGTTATTAATTTGTCGGCATGCATCAAAGCAGGCATTGCCCCTGGAACCCCATCAGTTATGGAAGTCCTGCCTTTTTCTTTTCTCTTAATTTGTTCCCAATTGGCTTCAACTTCTTCTTTACTCAATTCTCCAATTTCACCAAATATATGGGGATGGCGTTTCATGAGTTTGTTAGTTATAACATTTGCAACATCGTCAATATTGAACGGATCTAAGTTGTCTTCTTGCGCAATTCGAGAATGAAAAACCACTTGTAATAAGACATCACCTAATTCTTCTCTGATTGCTTGTCGATCCCCTGACTCAACAGCTTCAGCAAATTCAAAAGATTCTTCTAACAAATATTCGATTAAACTTTGATGAGTTTGTTCATTGTCCCAAGCGCAACCATCTTTGGACCTCAGAATTTCCATTAATTCAATTAAGCCTGCTACCCCATTTTTACTTGGAGGATTATGTTTTGCCATTTAGTTAAGGGGTTGAAAGTAGATCAATCGGTTTTGTAAATGCAGGTTCACTTAATTCATTAGCTGGAGGTGCAATTGATCCATTTTTGGAAACCCAGGAACCAAATCGGGGATTAACTTTAATTTTTTTAGAATTTGCAATCTTCAAAAGTAAACCCTCACCTCTTGCTCTTTGTACTAATGCGGGTGCATTTGGTTGAAGGACTTTACCTATTGCTTCAATCGCGCGATTTTGACTCAATACTTCTTTAATTAACATTGGTGGCACATTCCTTGATCCAGCAAACACAGCTAGTGCCTCTGCTCCACCAGATTGTTTTTCTAAAGCTTCATAATCTTTGGCAACTAAACTTTGGTCAACAATGGCATTTGATTCAGCAACCGCTTCACTAATAATTTGACCAATAATTAACCGAGCAAGAATACCTCTTGTTTGAGCAGTTCCTTGATTATTATTTTCAATCGGAACAACAGCTCTTAAATCATCCAAGTAAACACTTAATTGATCAGACGTTATTCGAATATCGCCCACATATGCTGCTGTTCCTGGATTTTGTTGACCACAAGCAATAAGAACACTGGAAACAAAAAGTAAGCCGATTATTTTCTTAATCTGTTTCTTCATGGTGTTCCTTTCAATTCGTCTTCAAATACTTGATTGAATAAATCTGTGATCCAATTGAGTAATGCTTGATTCTTCAATACTTGACCATTAACAAGTGCTGTTAATGGTGCAGGTACTTGAATCGAACGTACGGTTGCACGAACTTGGGTTCCTGGGTACAGGCGATTAAGTCTAAGGATTCGCGAATCTGGTAATTCAAGTGGTGCAAATCTGACAACTTTTCCTTGTTGCACAATTTCACTAACGCCTACTTTTCTAGCCAGTACCCGTAATTTGGCAATAGCTAACAAGATCTCTACTGGGGAACCAAATTTACCGAATCTATCTAATAATTCTTCCGCAATATTTGACACTTCAGATTCAGCTGTGACTTCTGCCAGTCTTCGATAAATTTGCATACGAAGTCTTTCTTCCTTGATGTAGTCATGAGGAAGATGGGCATCAAGTGCCAACTCAATTTTAATTTCCGTATCAACTTTGGGTGCTTCACCTTTTGCTACAGCTAATGCTTCCCCAACTAACCTGACATATAAATCAAATCCAACTTCAGCAATATGACCTGATTGTTCGCCTCCCAAAATGTTTCCAGCACCACGAATTTCTAAATCTTTTAAGGCCACAGCCATTCCTGATCCAAGATCTGTGTGTTGAGCAATTGTGGCTAAACGATCGTAAGCATTTTCGGTTAAAGGTTTTTCTTCGGGGTAAAAGAAATATGCATAAGCTCTTTCCCTGGCTCTACCAACTCTGCCTCTGATTTGATGTAGCTGAGATAAACCAAAAACATCAGCTCTGTCAACAATTAAAGTGTTGGCATTTGGAATATCAAGTCCTGATTCCACAATGGTGGTGGAAACTAATACATCATATTTTTGGGCCCAAAAATCAATAATTACTTGCTCTAATTCGTGTTCATTCATTTGACCATGCGCAATGGCAAATTTTGCTTCTGGCACCAATTCTTGTAATTCTTGGGTGACTCGATTGATACTGGAAACTCTGTTGTGAACAAAAAATACTTGCCCTTCACGTAATAGTTCTCTTCTAATTGCTGCGGCAACTTGTCGATTGTCATAAGCACCCACAAAAGTTAATACCGGTAAACGATCTTCTGGTGGTGTTTGAATGACCGACATTTCCCTGATGCCAGTTAAAGACATTTCTAAGGTTCGAGGAATAGGGGTAGCTGTCATTGTTAAGAAATCAACATTTGTTTTTAAAGCTTTTAGATGTTCTTTATGTTCCACCCCAAATCTTTGTTCTTCATCAATAACCACTAAACCTAAATCTTTAAATCTGACATCAGAAGTTAATAAACGATGTGTGCCGATTACTACATCAACTGTGCCATCAGCAATTCCTGCAAGTGTTTCATTTATTTCCTTGGTGCTTTGAAACCTTGATAAAGGTTTAACTTTTATGGGAAAAGTGGAATATCTTTCGCTGAAAGTATTAAAATGTTGCTGCACTAATAATGTGGTTGGCACAAGTATTGCTACCTGTTTTCCATCTTGTGTTGCTTTGAAAGCAGCCCGCACAGCAATTTCTGTTTTGCCATATCCAACATCACCGGCAACTACTCGATCCATGGGCACAGTATTTTCCATGTCTTTTTTAACTTCATTTATGCAAGAAAGCTGATCAGGTGTTTCTACATAAGCAAATGCATCTTCCAGTTCTCGCTGCCATGGAGTATCTGGTGAGAATGCAAAACCTTTTGATGCTTGCCTAGCGGCATAGAGTCTGATTAATTCAGCAGCAATTTGCTTGACTGCTTTTCTGGCTCTGCCTTTAGTTTTCTCCCAATCAATTCCACCTAAGCGGCTTAACGCAGGTATTTCACCGCCAATAAATTTGGTGATTTGATCTAGTTGATCTGTGGGTACAAATAATCGATCTGCGGGTTGTCCTCTTTTAGATGCTGCGTATTCAATAACTAAATATTCTCTGGTGGCTTGGCCAATAGTTCGACTTGTCATTTCCACATACTTACCAACACCGTGTTGTTCATGAACTATGTAATCACCTGGAACCAGAGTTAAAACATCAATGCTGTTTTTTCTTTTGGTGGGTAATTTGGAAACATCTTTCATACTTGATCTCATGCCCACAATGTCTGTGTCAGAAATTACTAATAATTGTTGTTCGGGCAAGGAGAAGCCGTGAGAAATATCAGAAATATAAATATTGACTAAATTGTTAGCTATTTCATTATTAGTTATTTTTGCTGCTAAATCAGCGCCTGATAATTGTTCTAGATAACGCTGAGCTGATCCTGCCCCTGCTGAGGCAATAACTATTTTCCATTTAAGACTTAATTTATTTCTCAACTCCGTTATTACAGCAGTGAAATCTCCCCTGAATCCATCCAGTACCCGGGCTTTCAAATCAATGACATCAAAATTTTTCTCATCATCAACATGACCTACAAAAGGACTG
>CAMATO010000004.1 GCA_945861165.1 Bifidobacterium breve
CGCAATTGCTCATCTAGGTTTAGACCCAATTCTTGATTTAGAGCTGAGACTGGGTGAAGGAACCGGAGCACTACTTGCCCTACCCATCCTTCGAGCCTCATGTCAGGGGCTATCACAAATAGCTCGCATCTCTGATCTGCTTTAAGAAATCGCGTATGTGTTTTTATTAATCAAAAGTAAGAAGAGATTATTGCTAAAAAAGAGTCACACTAAAAGTTGGTTAAGTAAAAGGCCCGCGCTACTATAACAACACATCATGCCATAGTTAGGATAGATTAGAGTTCATAAAGTAGATTATCCCTATAAGTCGAGGGTAAATGATGAAAACTAGTCAAAATCCCAGCACCCCCGCAATCAAAGTAAAGGATAATTATGTCACATGACCATGAAGTTAAGCATTTATCTGAAATAGATCGAAGAAAGTTTTTAAAAATGACATCAGCAATCTCAGGTTTAGCGTTTTTAAGTAGTTTTATTAAAATCACAAACGCTTACGCACTCACATCAGCAACTTTACCTGGATTCACTGCATTTGCTAGTTCAGTTAAAGTCTTTAAAAATAGCAAGTATTATTTAGTTGAATCTAATGGAATTCCTGCTCATCAAATGATGGTTGGAATTAAAAGTTGGCAACAACAAGTTCCAACTATTCAAAATTACACTGGAAGTAATGCTTGGTCAATTCCGATCAAGCCGGTTATTGCTGCCAAATCAGTCTCTGCCAAAGACCATTTTTTAAGAGGTGCGATAGCAATAGCGGTTAATGGCGTACCAATTTTTAATGCCTTAAATAATAGAGGCGATGATGCATTACTTTCTGGGGAGCTAGATAATTGGGGCGGCCACTGTGGCCAAGCAGATGATTATCACTATCACATCGCTCCAACACACTTACAGACTGTTATTGGCAAAAAAGTGCCTATCGCTTATGCGTTGGACGGTTTTCCAATTTATGGTGCAACTGAGATTGATGGAAAGAAAGTTACTGGGCTGGATTCTTTAAATGGCCACTTTGATTCAAAGAAGAATTATCACTATCACGCAACATCAAATTACCCATATATAAATGGTGGCTTTAAAGGAGTAGTAACAGAGATTAATGGTCAGGTTTCTCCACAAGCATTAACAAAAGCATTTAGACCGGCAGGTGAACCACTTAGAGGAGCAATAATTACCAGCCTTGAACAAACAGGCAAAAATGCATTTGATCTAAAGTATTCACTAAGTGGCGCTAATTACCGTATTAAGTACAGCGCAACATTATCTCAAGTAAGCATGCAGTTTATTGATGCCAAAGGGTCAAGCAGGAATGAGGTTTATCAGAGAAAATGAGTAATCCATTAATTTTATTGATCGTAGATTATTTCAAGCACACTAAGCTTTTGATGCGTAAATTTATTGCCGTTCTATTACTAATTACATTTCTCTCACCGCTGCCAAATTCAACAGCAGCTACCTCAAGTACTCTTTCATTTAACGCGGAGGTTTGGGCGGATAACTGGTTTGCTCTCTATGTAAACGGCAAGAAAGTTGGCGAAGATTCTGTACCTATAACTACTGAGAAATCATTTAATAGTAGCAAAATTAAATTCACCGCTACTTATCCTTTTACAATTGGAATTATTGCAAAGGATTATACTGCAAACTCTTCCGGCCTTGAATATATTGGCACCAGCCGACAACAAATTGGTGATGGTGGAATTATTATTCAGATTCGAGAAATATCTTCTGGAAAAGTTGTGGCTTACTCTTCAAAAGATTGGAAAGTCTTAGTTGTAAATAAAGCTCCAGTAAATGCAGATTGTGTTAAGTCAAAAAATCCAACTGTTGATTGTAAATATATTAATACACCAATTCCAAATGGGTGGGCTACAACCGCATACAAAGACTCAACTTGGAAATCCGCTAGTGAATATTCAAAAGTGGCAGTTGGTGTGAAAGAGGGATACTTTGATTACACCTGGACATCAGGATCATCAATAGTCTGGTCAACCAACTTAAAGTTGGATAACACAATTCTCTTAAGAAAAATTATCACCTCAGGGCGTTGAGATAAACATAATCAGCCGAAATCTGACCTAATTTACCGAAGAGTCGCCCTATAAGCCGGAATCTAGGCTTTTGGGTACTATTCAAGCTCAAAAATCAAAAATGCTCTAATTCTTGCCCCTTTTCATTGCATAACCTATGCGCAGTCCAATACTCTGCAAATAGTGAGATTCCATGATGGTTTTTGGGGTAAAGAATGTCAAAGCAGTTATCAGTTGCGTTAGCGCAAGTTACCCAGCGTGAATTTACAGATGACTTGACTGGTTATGCCCAAGAAATGGAAAAAATTCTCAGCCCCTCTTCCGGCATTCAAATGGTGGTTCATCCTGAACTTCATTTATTTGGTTCGGATATGAGCGCTAGTGCCTTGCAGGAAATTGCAAGATCTCTTGACAGCAAATTCGTAGAAGAACTGGGTGCAATTGCCAAACGATTCGGTATTTGGTTGATTCCAGGAAGCATAGTGGAACCCGCACCCAATAATAATGTATACAACACTGCCTTGGTCTTTAATCCTGCTGGAGAATTAGTTTCATTTTATAGAAAGATCTTTCCATGGCGTCCCTCTGAGCCGTTTACCATGGGAAATGAATTTTCAATATTTGAAATACCGGGATTAGGTTGTGTTGGTTTAAATATTTGTTATGACATCTGGTTTCCAGAAGTAACCAGACAATTGACTTGGATGGGTGCAGAATTAATAGTCAATCTTGTTAGAACAACCACTCCAGATCGAAAGCAAGAATTAGTTTTAGTTCAAGCCAGCTCAATTGTAAATCAAGTTTATATCCTAAGTGTAAATGCAGCAGCCCCCAAAGCGATGGGTAGATCTTTAGTGGTAGATCCAGATGGTGATGTCGTTGACCAAATACTTGATGACAGCAATACCGTGATCCAGTCCATTATTGACTTTGATCGCGTTGCACAGATTAGACAAAATGGTACGGCAGGAGTTAACCGTATGTGGGATCAATTTCTGCCCAATGATCCAGTCATAAATTTCCCCATTTACGCTGGGCGAATAAATCCACGGACATGGCGTCCGGGGATGAATAAATAGCAAAAGGAGAAAGAAAGATGACAACACTAGAACGTACGCTGGGTTTGCGCTCAGTTGTACTTTTTGGCCTTGCTTATATGACACCAATTATTGTTCTCGGAATATTTGGTATCACGGCCGATATTACTTCTGGAGCAAGCGCTGGTGCATATTCGCTTGGTCTGATTGCAATGCTCTTTACTGCGTACTCATACGGCAAGCTTGCTCGGGTATTCCCTGTTGCCGGCTCTGCTTATACCTACGTTCGTAAATCAATTAATGATCCACTTGGATTTTTGGTTGGTTGGGCGATTTTGCTCGACTATCTATTCTTGCCGATGGTTATTTGGTTAATCGGGGGCGCTTATCTCCAAGCACAATTCCCAGCAGTTCCATTTTCAATTTGGATCCTGCTATTTATTGCAATTACAAGTGCACTAAATATCATCGGATTTAAAGTTGCAGATAAAGCAAATTTTGCTTTGATGGCGTTTCAAAGCTTGGTGATGGTTATTTTCGTCGCACTTTGTATCGCATATGTTGCTGGTGGTGATGGTTTGGGAACGTTGTTCTCAGTTGAACCGTTTTACGCTAAGGCAACTACCTGGACTGCTCTAACAGCAGGAGCTGCTGTTTCTGCTTATTCCTTCCTCGGATTTGATGCGGTAACTACACTTACCGAAGAAACAAAGGATCCAAAGAACACTATTCCAAGAGCAATCATGCTGGTTGCTTTAATTGGTGGTGCCATATTCATAGTGACTGCTTACTTCACTACTTTGGCAAAACCAGGAAAAGAGTTTGTGGAAGTAGGTTCTGCTGCATTTGAGATTTCAAAAATGATTGGTGGCGCCTTCTTTGGCTCGATATTCCTTGCAGGTTTAATCATTGGTCAATTCGCTAGCGGACTTGCAGCTCAAGCAAGTGCTAGTCGATTGATCTTTGCAATGGGTCGCGATGGCGTTCTTCCTAAGAGTCTTTTTGCAAAATTAAACAATGCATATAAGACACCAGTTCCTGCAATTCTTGCTGTTGCAGTAGTTGGCCTCTTAGCTCTTCGGCTAGATATTGCAACTTCAACTTCATTTATTAGCTTTGGCGCGTTTACTGCATTCACCTTGGTGAATGTCGCAGTCATTGCTTATTACCTGAAGAACCGAAGCGCAGATAAAAATATCCTAGGATGGGTACTTATACCTATCATTGGAGCTTTAGCCGATGCATATCTACTTTTGCAATTAGATGATAATGCAAAACGACTTGGGCTAATCTGGCTAGGAATTGGAATCGTAGTTCTACTAGTAATTACTAAGGGATTCCGTAAGAAAACTCCTCAGATGAGTGATCCAGTTGGTATGTAAGACTAAGTAAAAAATAAAAAGGTGGGCCGATAAATGGCCCACCTTTTTTCAATACCTATCTCCGTGCGGGACATGGTCACTAGGCACTAACTTTAAAGAAGAGTCGCCCTATAAGCCAGAAATATCTAGTTTGTCTTTTTGTTCCAAAGAGAACCTAGGAATAAAACTAAAAGTAGATAAAAAGCTACCCCATTTAATGCTTCACCCGGTGGTGTACTTGTGGAAGTTACACTCATCATCTGCCCAGCAATAAAACGCATAACTGGATCAAGTGTGAGAGTTAGCAAAACCAATGGAGTTAATCCTGGATAACGAAAAAACAACACAAGCAGAAGTACAGCAAGAATTAGTTGTATTGCGCCCCATTGGTGAAATATCGCAATAATGTTATTCCCCCCTGCAACGGATGTATCAATGCCAGCAATGCTCTGAGCACCACCATCTGCTGCAAAAAGGTGAATGCAACTGCGCACAACCATCACGAACATATAGAGGGCTGTAATGAAACGAATTAGGCGAAACCCTTGAAATGTTGAGAGATCTTTGGGAAGCACTTTCTTGATATCAAACTTCATAGTTCCCACTATAAACCAGATCCAAGATTGCCAAGTTGAATATTGTTACCCAACATTTTGACAGAAAGTCCCTTGCTACTTAATGAAACTGACTCAACTTTAAGTCCCTTAGGTGGTGTCAGATCTCTTTGGCTCTTACTTTTAATTTGATCTTGAAGTTCGGCTGGTAATGAAGAAGCTGGTATTAGATTGTCCAAGAATGAAACGCTCTCAAGTTCGAAATAAAGCTGGCTATTTGAGTACTTTGGAATCAGTAACGCTGTAGCCAATCCATCTGCTCCGACAGAAACTTGCAAAGTATTACCCACAATTTGTGCACCATTAAATTCGGATGACTGTGTAATTGTTGACGCAGGAATAGTTGCCGTGACTTCCAAAGAGCCAACCTGGGTTGGTTTTGCTTTACTGATATTTGATGCGGATATATCCAGCGAAGTCTTTGTGCTGTTCTCTTTAAGAACAAAATTCTTTATATTTATGTGTGCTGATTTAATTGAATCAGAAGTGATATTGCTCGGTACATCAACGAGTGGAACTGAGGCACTGATACCTGAAGCCTTGGGCATCTCTTGCTCGACTTTCGAAGTGATCTGCGTTGAAATGTATTGTTGAACCCCTAACACTCCACCGAATAGAACAAAAACAGTTGCTGATGCCACAATTATTTTAATTTTCATTCTATGAACCTATCAAAGAAAATTTGTGAAATTAGAAATTATCGAGATTTGAATCATGTGAATATGGTCACAAAAGTTACCTAATACTCCGGATTAAGGTTGCAAACTCGCTCGATCTTCAACAACTGCTTTAAACTTATCTAACTTTTGGAAGATTCCAGCCCTGCCTAATCGAAATAGTGCGCACCAACACAATTACTAATCCAGCAATTAAAGCCACTGCTCCATTTGGCAATGCAGTTGGTTCTAGTAAGACATAAACAAATGCTCCCACTGTGCAAGATGTTCCAATTGTTTCTCTATGTAACAAAATGGGTTCTACTCGACAAAGCACATCGCGAAGTAATCCACCAGCAACAGCGGTTAAAACTCCTAAAATCAAAGCGGCATAACTTGGAGCGTCATTATAAAGGGAGTATTCAACTCCAGAAACTGTTGCAACTGCTAAACCTAAAGTGTCTAATGACAAGACAATTTTTCCAACTGGTTTTTTATTTCTAAGTGCAATAGTTATGCCAACAGCTAGCAAGATCGATAGGAAGTACCAAGGCTCCTGTACCCAGATTGGGCGATCCCCTAGAAACAAGTTTCGAAGTGTTCCACCAGTTAGTGAGGCAACAGTGGCAATCAATAAAATTCCGGCGTAATCCATCCGGCGATCAGCGGCTATTCGAGCACCAACCAAGGCAAAGGCGAAGGTTGCGATTAAGTCCAAGATTTCAATCATGGGTTAAATGTATATGGAAATTATCAAGATCGATTAGTTGACCCGCTTCCAAATATCGAAGTGAATTGCAATCAATGATTTGATAGAAAAAAGCTTTTTTGGTGAAAAAACACAATTGATTCCAAGTTCCCTTTAGTATCTAGTAGCCTCATATCCATGTCTGAGTCATTTGATTGCGTCATTTTGGGTGGCGGTCATAATGGTTTGACAAGTGCTGCTTATCTCGCAAAAGCAGGCAAATCAGTTCTTGTTTTGGAAGCTTTGGAAGAAACCGGTGGCGCTGCAGTTTCAGTTAAACCATTTAAGGGACTTGATGCCAATCTTTCTCGTTACTCCTATCTTGTTTCTCTATTGCCTCAACAAATCATTGATGAACTAGATCTAAAACTTAATTTGATTTCAAGAACTATTGGTTCCTACACACCTGTAAATGTTGAAGGAAAAGAAACAGGATTACTGGTTGAACGCACTTGGGGTGAAAGAACTAAAGAGTCCTTCAAATCAGTTACAGGATCAATGGATGAATTTAAGACCTGGAGTGATTTCTATTCTCGAATTGAAAAAGCAGCGCAAGTAATTGCTCCCACCATGCTTAATCCCCTTATTAGTCAAGACGAACTTAAACAATTAGTAATTGAAGCAACTGATCAAGAAACCTACGACTGGTTATTTACTATCCCTATTACTGAAACGATAGAGAAACTTTTTAAAAATGATGTTGTTCGAGGTGTGGTTTTAACAGATGCACTTATTGGCACATTTACTGATGGGCGAGATAAAGATTTACTAGGCAATAGATGTTTTCTTTATCATTTAATTGGCAATGGCAATGGTGAATGGAAAGTTCCCCAAGGCGGAATGGGTCAAGTTAGCAAAGCTTTATCTCAAAAAGCACTTTCTTATGGTGCTCAAATTAGAACCAATAGCAAAGTCACAAAGGTTGTTTCTGATGGAAAAATTGCTACTGTCACCTATCTTGATAAAAATGGCACTGAGCAGGTGGTTACTACAAAGTATGTATTGAGCAATTTTGCTCCTAGTATTTTAAACAAATTACTTGGAAAAAATGATGATTCCAAAGATGAAGGCTGTCAGGTTAAAATAAATATGCTTCTGACTCGCCTGCCAAAACTTAAATCAGGCGAAGATCCAACTTTAGCTTTTAGGGGCACGTTGCACGTTAATGAAAAACTGACTGAATTAGATAAGTCTTTTCAGGAAGCAATATCGGGACAGATTCCAACAACACTTCCTTCTGAGATCTATTGCCATACCTTGACTGATAATTCGATTCTTTCTAAAGAACTACAAGATAAGGGTTATCACACAATCACCCTCTTTGGATTAAATACCCCAGCAGCACTCTTCGATAAAGACAATGACAAATCTCGAGAAAAAGTAAAAGAGTTGTATTTAGCTGGACTTAACTCTTTCTTCACCGAAAAAATTGAGGACTGTCTAGCAAAAGATATTGACGGTAATCTCTGCATCGAAGTAAAAACTCCTCAAGATATTGCAGAATCAGTATTTCTACCCAGAGGAAATATTTTTCATCGAGAATTACAGTGGCCTTTTGCTGTAAGTAATCAAGAAATAGGTAAATGGGGTGTGGAAACAGATATTGCTAATGTCTTTATTTGTGGAGCAGGAGCTAAAAGAGGTGGCGCAGTTAGTGGAATTCCTGGAAGAAATGCAGCTCATGCAGTCTTAATGGCAAGCTTTATTTAAAGCTTGTAATCTCCAGTAGTTATATGGCAGTGGAGTTAAGAAGCCAACGATTAACATGATTGGAATTACCCACCAAACCAACATTGCTCCCCCAGTTAAAAAAATATCTGTAACATTCATCGCAACTTCCATAGAAATCATAGAAATTAAACTCATACCTATGGCAGTTTTAAATGCAAGATTTAAGGCCATTTGACGAGAAAGAATGAAAGTCTCTAACATGATCGAGGTAATGAGTCCATTAATAATTGCCAGAAGCATTATTCCAAGCATTGGGAAAGCTATTTTTGTGGTTTGAAAAAAGTATATTGTCCCAAAATCGCCAATTGAGCAACCTAACAAACACCACAAAGTATTTTTTGATGCTTGAGTCCAGGTACTCCTGACTTTCCAAGATATATTTAAAGTCATTGTGCTCATGTCTTAAATACTACTCCTGTGTATTAGATCATCCAGCTTTCTGAAGAGTCATATTCTGCTTTGGTTATCAATCTTTGATCAGAGCCAACCACGACTGTGTCTGATGACACATTCTTTGTCACCACAGCATTAGCACCAATAATGGCGTTTTTGCCAATAGTTATATTTCCTAAAATTTTGGCACCAGCACCTACAAAGACACCATCTTCAATAGTTGGATGTCTTTTACCTTTATTTAATGATCTTGCACCCAGAGTTACGCCGTGATAAAACATAACGTCATCACCAATTATGGCAGTTTCACCAATTACTACACCCATACCATGATCAATAAAAAATCTTCTCCCGATTTTAGCCCCTGGATGAATTTCTACTCCAGTTAAGAAACGATGATAAGTAGACATCAATCTTGCTAATAAATACAGTTTTCTGTTCCACACCCAATGAGTTATGCGATGTAGCCATACAGCATGTAAACCAGGAGATGCCAAAGCTAATTCTAATTTAGATTTAGGGGCTGGATCTCTAGTTAACGCTGCGTTTATGTCTTCTCTGAAACGAATCATTGTTCCATTAAGTCTTGGTAAAGAACTGTTGATAAGTATCTTTCACCAAAAGATGGAATAATTACCACAATAATTTTTCCGTCAAATTCTGGTCTCTTGGCAACCTGTGCTGCTGCCCAGAGAGCTGCACCTGAAGAAATTCCAGCAAGAATTCCTTCTTCTGTACCTGCGCGTCTGGCGTATTTAATTGCTTCTTCATTTGGAGCATCAAAAACTTCGTCATAAACTTTTGTGTCCAAAATGTCTGGCACAAAGTTTGGACCAATTCCTTGCAAAGGATGTCCTGCTGGCGTTCCACCATTAAGAATTGGCGAAGCTGCTGGTTCAACTGCAAATATTTTTATGTCTGGATTCTTTTCTTTCAAAACTTGCCCAACACCAGTGATAGTTCCACCAGTACCAATTCCTGCCACTACTGCTGCAACTTTTCCATCTGTGTCATTCCAGATTTCTAAAGCTGTTGTATTTCTGTGAATCTCTGGATTTGCTGGGTTTGCAAACTGTCTAACTAGAAGAGCACCGTCTTTACTGCCAATTTCTTCTGCTTTGGCAACGGCACCTTTCATTCCTTCAGCACCTGGAGTTAGCACAAGTTGTGCACCGTAGGCCTTAATTAAAGTTCTACGTTCCTTACTTACAGAATCAGGCATCGTCAAAATAACTTTGTATCCTCGGGCTGCGCCAACCATGGCCAATGCCACGCCAGTATTTCCAGAAGTAGCTTCAACAATTGAGCCACCTGGTTTTAATTTGCCAGATTTTTCAGCATCATCAATCATTGCAATACCAATACGATCTTTAACTGTCGATGATGGATTATAAAATTCTAATTTTGCATAAACTTGGGCTTTAGCTCCGTCGGTGATGCGATTGATCTTTACTAATGGGGTATTTCCAACAACTTGGGTGATGTTGTCATATAGCTTCATTTATAAGGTCTCCTGTTTATGAATGGATTAGCTTGATACTGCAACTTTAGATGAGTTCTACTGAGAGCGCGAGGCGGATAAATCACTTGCAAAGACTTTGCAACAACAAGTGATTGACCTTTCTGACCCACTAAATATGCGCTAACTTAAGCATTGAAGGAGGATGTAGTAATGGATCATTGGTTACTAGTTGTGTCTGTGTTAGCACTATCAAGTGCGTTTGGTTTATTCCTTCATTTCACTAGAGGAAAACTAACTAAGAAATATTCCAATGAAATATCTTTTGATCAACTAAAGGTTGGTCAGGAACTAGGAATGAAAGCAACAATTTTACAATTCAAAACAGAATATTGCTCAACTTGTCCTGGAGTAAAAAGACAAATTAATGAACTTATCAAGAATGATGAAGGAATTTCTTTCTATGAAATTGATGCGGTTGAAAGAATTGAACTTGCCAAAAAGTTACATGTTAAAAGCTCCCCTACTGTTTTGTTTTTTAACAAAGCAGGTTTAGAGGAAGGCAGAATTATTGGTGCTCCTAAAAAAGATCAATTACGAAATACCCTAGAAAAAATAACAACAATAGAGATGGAGAAAACAAATGCAAATTGATGCCAGAGGTCCTAGATTTGGTGCTGCAATAACACTGGTTGTCCTTTTACTTGTCATCTACTTTGATAGCGCTTTTCTACTTGCCATTCAAACTTTAGTTTGGGCAATAGGTGCAATTGCCGGTCCGCACAAAAGTCCTTATGGATTCATTTTCAAAACATTAGTTAAGCCAAGACTAAAAAGTGTTGGAGAATTAGAAAACGTTAAACCTCCTCAATTTTCTCAACTAGTTGGTTTCATATTTGGAGTCGTAGGTCTAATTGGTGTGGCAATTGGTAGTTCAACTGTGTTTCTAATAGCAACAGCATTTGCCCTAGCTGCAGCGTTTTTGAATTCTGTATTCAATTTCTGCCTAGGTTGCGAGATGTATTTACTCTTAGTAAGGGCAAGACTTATTAGATAGTAGGCTCTGTAATTATGTAGTGAGAAAGAACCGCAAGGGAGAAAAAGTGGGAATCAAACTGGGTCCAGTGGATTTATTGATAGACGGTGCGTGGACTAAATCTTCACAACGATTTCCAGTTTCTAACCCTGCTGATAATTCTGTAATCAGTGAAGTTGCAGACGCAACTGTTCAAGATGCAATTGCTTCAGTTGATTCATCCCACGAAGCCTTTAAGACGTTCT
This sequence comes from Bifidobacterium breve, assembly GCA_945861165.1. Classification (GTDB taxonomy): domain Bacteria; phylum Actinomycetota; class Actinomycetes; order S36-B12; family UBA5976; genus ATZT02. The sequence goes on from CAMATO010000004.1 coordinate 11,311, forward strand.
CCCAAACTTCACCAAGATCTCGTGCTGAGATTTTAAGAAAAGCATTTGAAATTATGACTAGTGAAATTGATTATTGTGCTGAGTTAATTTCACTAGAAAACGGCAAGGCACTTAAAGATGCTAAAGCCGAATCTGTTTATGCAGCTGAATTCTTTCGCTGGTTTTCCGAGGAAGCATCGAGAATCACTGGTGATTTTAGATATGCCCCAAATAGAGATAAAACAATCATCACCGATCACAAACCAATTGGTGTTGCAGCATTAATTACCCCTTGGAATTTTCCAGCTGCTATGGCCACCAGAAAAATTGGTCCAGCTATTGCAGCAGGTTGCACCATGATTCTTAAACCAGCCTCTGAAACTCCGTTGACAGCACTGTGGATTGCAGATGTTATGCAAAGAGCAGGTGCGCCAAATGGTGTAGTTAATGTTCTTACCACTTCAAAATCTAGTGAAATTATTTCAACCATAATGAAAGATCAACGAGTTAAAACAGTTTCATTTACAGGTTCAACTTATGTAGGAAAAATTTTGCTCCACCAAGCCGCTGATTCAGTTATGCGTTGTTCCATGGAACTTGGTGGCAATGCCCCATTTTTGGTTCTAGAGGGTGCAAATGTTGATAGCGCTGTTGCCGGTGCCATGGTTGCCAAGATGCGAAATGGTGGTGCTGCTTGTACAGCCGCAAATAGATTCTATGTTCACGAATCTGTGTCAAAAGAATTTTCTCAAAAATTTGGTGCTGCTCTTGCGTCATTAAAAGTTGGTCCAGGAGTTAACCAAGACACCGATTTAGGCGCAATGGTGAGCATCAAGGAAAGAGACAAGATTGTTGAGTTAATCGAGAAAGCAAAAGCTGAAGGTGCAAACGTTATTTCCACAACTAAAGTTCCTGATAGTGGAGCGTTCTTGTCTCCTCATGTAGTAACTGGGGTAAAACATGGTTCAGTTCTAACTAGAGAAGAAATTTTTGGCCCCGTTGCCCCAATAGTTGAATTCCAAAAACAATCAGCTGCAATCGAAATGGCAAACGACACAGAATATGGATTAATAAGTTATGTGTATGCCAAGGACGGTGCTGAAGGCATTAAAGTTGCCCGCCAAATGGATACGGGCATGGTGGCAATTAATCGAGGTGTCGCTTCTGATCCTGCTGCGCCATTTGGAGGCATGAAAGAATCTGGCTTAGGGCGCGAAGGTGGATTTGCAGGGATTCACGAATTCCTGGAACCACAATATTTTGCTGTTGATTTGTAGTTTAAAACTCTTCCTAAATAAATAAGTCAGAAATCATATTTAGCTGTTTTCTTCACGAGTTCTTATAATCGTGAACCAGAAAAGATAAAGTCTAAACAGTGTTTTTTAGAGTAAATCTCCTCGAAGTTTGAAAGCTGTGGCGACTCTTTCAACTGAAACCACAAATGCTGCTGTTCTTAAATCACATCCATATTTTTGAGATGCTTCCCAAGTTGAATCAAAAGCTATTTTCATTCTGGTATCTAATTCATTTCTAAATCTTTCAATAGGCCATCTAAATTCTTGAATATTTTGAGTCCATTCAAAATATGAACCCATCACACCCCCTGCGTTTGCCAAGATATCTGGCACTACGACTACTCCGCGCTTTTGCAAAGCTGCATCGGCATTTAGAGACAACGGTTGGTTAGCGCCTTCAACAATAATCTTGGCTTGAATTTTATCTTGATTGGCACTATTTACTACACTTCCTAGTGCTGCTGGAATTAGCAAATCGCAATCCATAGTTAATATCTCATCCCCACTTACTTCTATTCCCTCTGGAATTTCCGAAACTTTTTTATACTTACCAACAATTTCCTTTATATTAAATCCTTTTTCGTTTGTACGTCCACCCGTGACATCTGCCAAACCCACAACTTTCATACCCACTTCTTGTGCAGCTAATGCTGCAAAAACGCCCACATTTCCAAATCCTTGAATAGCAACTCTGATATCACTCGGTTTTTTATTTAATTTTTCTAAAGCTCCCATTGTTACACCAATTACACCTCTACCAGTTGCTTCTTCTCTGCCCGGTGCACCAAATAATCCCAATGGTTTACCAGTTACTACGGCTGGTGAAAATCCATTAATTCTTTGATATTCATCCATGATCCATGCCATCGTTTGCGCATCTGTGCCCATATCAGGTGCAGGTACGTCACGATGTGGTCCCAAAACGTTAACTAACGTCCTAGTCCATCTTCTTGTTACTTCTTCTTTTTCTCTCACACTCAACGTGGCGGGATCAACAGTTACGCCGCCTTTACCACCACCGAAGGGAACATCAACAAGCGCAGTTTTCCAAGTCATCAGACTTGCCAAGGCTCTTACTTCATCTAAATCAACTGATTGATGGTACCTGATTCCACCCTTTCTTGGACCTCTTGCTGAAGAGTGTTGAATTCGATAACCAGTTAAAACATCAATGCCACCAGATTCTCTTCTAAGTGGGATTGAAATAATTAATTCACGTTCTGCTGTGGACAAAGCTTTAATAAAATCTTTAGAAAGTTTTAGTAATTCCCCTGCCCGAAATACGTATGAATTGACTTCTTCAAGTGCACTTACACCTTTATTTTGCATTACTTCCTTCTAATGAGTTTAAGTTTTAGGTCCACACAGGCTCTGTTACTTCTTTTACGTTACCTTCTTTATCCAGCAAGAAGAAACGGTCAAAATTCTGCACAAACCACCTATCGTGAGTTACAGTCAACACTGTTCCGTCGAAAACATCAAGGGCTGCTTCCAGTGCTTCACTACTTGTTATGTCTAAGTTATCTGTTGGTTCATCTAAAAGTAACAAAGTCGCACCGGATAGCTCCAACAAACAGATTTGAAATCTGGCTTGCTGTCCTCCAGAAAGAGTTAAGAATAATTGATCTGATTGAGCACCTAAACCGTATCGGGATAATGTGCCAACAGCAGCAGCAATCTGTAACGATTTTTCTTCCCACAAAATTTCAGTTAAGGTTTTCCTACTCCACTCAGGATGATCATGGGTTTGAGCAAACCAACCTGGATCCACTCTGGAACCTAATTTCCAATCACCAGTGTGTCTCACAGTTTCATCTCCCCCAAGAAGTCTTAAGAAGTGAGATTTACCAGTTCCATTTCCACCCAAAAATGCCACGCGCTCGCCATAAAACAATTCCATATCAAATGGCTTAGTTAAATCAGTTAATTGCAAATCTTTACAAACAATTGCTCGCACAGCAGTTCTGCCACCTTTGAGTTTCATTTTTAGTCGTTGTGGTGGAGGGGGTGCTTGTGGTGCTCCGGCTTCTTCAAATCTTTTCAATCTAGTTTGCATAGCTCGGTATTTTGGTGCCATCGCGGGAGAAGATTTGGTTTGCATATGTAGTGTCTGCACTAAATCTTTTAGTCTTTGATGCTCATCTTCCCAACGCTTTAATAACTCACCTAATCTTTCATGTCTTTCTTGTCTTGCTTCGTAATAAGTACCAAAACCTTTACCGTGCACCCAAGCAGTTCCACCTTCAATGGTGATAATTCGATCAGCAGCTCTAGTTAAAAGAGTTCGATCATGGCTGATTAGCAGAATTGTTTTAGATGACTCTTTCAATTGGTCTTCTAACCAATTTTTTGCTGGTACATCAAGGTAGTTATCTGGTTCATCAAGAAGTAACACTTGATCAGGACCGCGAAGCAATGCTTCCAAAATTAGTCTCTTGGCTTGGCCACCGGAAAGAGTTTTTAACTCCCTGAATTTACATTTCTCATAATCCATACCAACTGCTGCTTGACAGCAAACATCCCACAAAATTTCGTTGTCATATCCCCCGGCATCGGCATATTCTGCCAAAGCGTGGGCGTATTTCATTTGAATATCTTCACTTTCATCTTCCATCATTGCTAGTTCACAAGCTTCAACATGTTTTATGGCAGCTTGAATTCTTTTAGGGGAAACAACTTTTAGCGCATCTGCCACTGTGGCGTTTAATCCAAGGGATGCCAAAGCGGTGTCGTGTTCTTCTACTTTTTTTGCAGCACCAGTAAGAAGTTGGGGCATCACACCCAAGCCACCAGATACTGAGGTTGAGCCTTCATCAGCATTTAAAACACCAGTAATAATTTTGAAAAGAGTTGATTTTCCTGCACCGTTATCGCCAACTAAGGCTGCAGTTATTCCTTCACCAACTCGAAACGAAACATCATCAAATAAAAGTCGACCGGTGGGAAGTCGGTATGCAATGCCATTAACTTCGATTGCACCCATAGGTTCCTAACTTAGTCGACACATAAAAAGGCTGGGCGGTTAAGCCCAGCCTTTTTAATTCTTAACTTTTTTGTTTTATGAACAACCGCTGGTATTACCGCATCCTTCACAGACGAAGCATGATCCAGCCATTCTCATCTTCACACCACAAGTCATACAAAGTGGTGCATCAGATTTTAAGCCAGTTAAAGATTCCAAAACTTCCATGGAACTTCTAGCTGGTGCAGCATTTGTTTTTTCTACAACAGGAAGTGTTGTAGTTGGCACAAATTCTGTGGAGCTGGCTTGAATTTCTGCTGGGGAGCCGTAAGTTTCATTGACTGCATTTTTTCTTTCTTCAGCAGTAAAGATACCCAATGCGCCTCTGTGATCTTCTGGCAAATAATCCAGAGCTAATCTTCTAAAGATGTAATCCATTACAGATTGAGCGATACGAATATCTTCGTCATCGGTCATTCCTGATGGTTCAAATCTCATGTTGGTGAATTTTTGCACGTATTGCTCAAGTGGCACACCGTATTGCAAACCAATTGACACTGCAATTGAGAATGCATCCATGATGCCAGCAAGAGTTGATCCTTGCTTGCTCATCTTTAAGAACACTTCACCTAAACGACCATCGGCATAGGCAGATGTTGTCATGTAACCTTCAGCACCCGCTACTGAGAATGAGGTTGTCAATCCCGCGCGTGATTTTGGTAAACGTTGACGAATTGGCAGAGCACTAATTCCTTGAGGTGTAGAAGATGATTCTTCTTTACTACTTGCATCACTTAAAGGTTGTCCAACTTTGCAATTATCGCGATAGATTGCCAAAGCTTTCAAACCATATTTCCAACCTTGGTAGTAAACATCTTCAACTTCTTCTACTGTGGCAGTTGATGGCATGTTTACGGTCTTGGAAATTGCACCAGATAAGAATGGTTGTGCTGCTGCCATCATCTTCACATGTCCCATTGGGCTAATGAAACGAATTCCCATTGCACAATCAAAGACTGAGTAATGCTCTGGTTTTAGACCAGGAGCATCAATGATGTTTCCGTGTTCACCGATGTATTCAACAATTGCTTCCACGGTTTCTTCGGTGTAACCAAGACGACGAAGTGCTCTTGGAATTGTTTGGTTCACAATTTGCATTGAACCGCCACCAACCATTTTCTTGAATTTAACCAATGCAAGATCTGGTTCAATTCCAGTGGTGTCACAATCCATCATCAAACCAATGGTTCCAGTTGGAGCTAACACACTTGCTTGTGCGTTTCTATAACCATGAACATCACCTAGTTTGATTGCTTCTTGCCAAACTTGTGTTGCTAATTGATGAACTGAACGATCTAATTCGCTATCAATTTTTACTGCATCATTTGCTGCAGCATGTTTACGAATTACACGTTTGTGTGCATCAGCGTTACGTGCATAACCAACGTATGGTCCAACTATGGCTGATAATTCAGCACTTCTCTTGTAAGAAGTACCAGTCATCAATGAGGTAATGGAACCAGCTAAAGCTCTTCCTGCATCTGAGTCATAAGCAAGACCAAGTGCCATTAATAATGCACCTAAGTTTGCATAACCAATTCCTAGTTGACGGAAATCTCTAGTGGTTTGACCAATTGCTGGAGTTGGGAAATCTGCAAATGAGATTGAGATTTCCATAGCGGTGATAACAAATTCAACTGTTTTCTTGAACTTGTCAGCATCGAAAGTGTCATCTTCTTTGAGAAACTTCAAAAGATTTAGTGAAGCAAGGTTGCAACTTGAGTTATCAAGATGCATGTATTCAGAGCATGGATTAGATGCATTGATACGACCAGTTTCTGGACTGGTGTGCCAGTCATTGATTGTGGTGTCGTATTGAATACCAGGATCAGCACAACCCCATGCAGCTTCAGAAAGTTTTCTGAATAATGATTTTGCGTTAACAGTTTTCACTGTGTGACCATCTGCACGTGCTGTCAAATTAAAGTCTTGATTGTTTTCATAAGCTTTCATGAAATCATCAGAAACTCTGACTGAGTTATTTGCGTTTTGGTATTGCACGGAAATGATGTCTTTGCCACCAAGATCCATATCAAAACCAGCGTCACGTAGAGCTCTAATTTTGTCTTCTTCGCGAGCTTTGGTGTCGATAAATTCTTCAACATCTGGATGATCAATATCCAGCACTACCATTTTGGCAGCACGTCTAGTTGCGCCACCTGATTTGATTGTTCCTGCAGATGCATCAGCACCACGCATAAACGAAACAGGACCAGATGCGGTTCCACCTGAAGAAAGTAATTCAAGTGATCCTCTGATTCTGGAAAGATTAACTCCAGCTCCTGATCCACCTTTGAAAATTACGCCTTCTTCTTTGTACCAGTTAAGAATTGAGTCAATGGAATCTTCCACAGACAAGATGAAGCATGCGCTTACTTGTTGTGGTGAAGTTGTGCCAACGTTGAACCAAACAGGTGAATTGAAAGAAAATACCTGATGTAGCAACATGTAAGTTAATTCTTCTTCAAATACTTTTGCATCATTATCTGATCCGAAGTATCCGCCAACTTTTCCAGCTTTGGTGTAAGTAAGAACTACTCGATCAATTAATTGTTTTAATGACCATTCACGATTGTCAGCACCCACTGCGCCACGGAAGTATTTAGTAGTAACAATGGTGGATGCGTTAACAGACCAAAAGTCAGGAAATTCTGTGGCCTTTTGTTCAAAAACAACTTCACCGGTCTTCCAATTATTTTGCACCACATCGCGACGTTCCCATTTAACATCGTCATAAGGATGAACTCCTTCTTTGGTGAATACACGTTGCATTGCTAAACCACGTGCTTGTTTGCGGCCTAACTTAAATCCGCTGCTTATGATGTCTGTCATTTTCTTTTCCCTTTTTCTATTAGTTGTGAAGTTTTCTAACTGCTCTTATTTCTCCGAGCCGTCCTCGACACTTTTGTCACTGTTTGTGGCAATAGCGACGGCGACGTCCCCGAGTTCACGAGCTGTGCGAAGTAGTGAAATCTCTGCTTCAAAATCTTCTAAAGATTCGTAAGAGCGATACACACTTGCGAAACGCAAATAAGCAACTTCATCTAATTCACGAAGTGGAGCAAGTGTTGCTAACCCAACTTCATGTGAATCAACTGCCGCTGCACCAGATGCGCGTACTGCTTCTTCTACTTTTTGTGCAAGTAATGCCAAGTCATCATCTGTGACGGGTCTGCCTTGGCAAGCTTTTCTTAAACCATTAACAACTTTTGCTTTTGAAAACGGTTCAATCACACCACTTCTTTTCACCACACTTAATGTTGCAACTTCGATGGTGGTAAATCTGCGATCACATTCAGGACATTGACGACGGCGCCTAATTGCTGAACCATCATCTGTTGCTCTGGAATCCACAACTCTTGAATCGGAGTGACGGCAAAAAGGACAAAACAATGCCTAACTCCAATCAAATAGGGTGTGGATAACCGTGACTTTCGCCCTGTGGATAACTGGCTGGTAGCCTTCGTCTCTTGGGCCCATCTGCTGTGGATAACTTGGGTTTAACCCCAACTAATGGACGTTTCCGCCATTTCCACCACAAGATGTAGTGCTACATTACTGCGTTTATCTGACATTTGCAATCACCGGCCGCTGAGTTTTAAGTTAAATATGTTTCAGGAGTTACAGGAGTGACGTTTACGCAGGTCGAAGCCTTAATGAGAACTTAACCAGAAGTTAACCACGGCGTGTCCCGACAACCCAGGTGTGTCGTGGATTATTTAGTCCACGCTCAAATTCGGTTAAAACTAAATGTTCCCTTTTTCAAGATAAGGTCAAAACATGAATGATTCAGGCTTGCTAACAAAAAAGAGTGTTAGACGCAGCTGGTACTTCTACGACTGGGCGAATTCTGCGTTTTCCACCACTGTTATCAGTCTTTTTATTGGTCCTTATTTAACTTCTGTTGCTGAAAGTGGAGCTGATGCTTCAGGAATGATTTCACTTTGGGGATTAGATATGCGCCCAGGATCTCTTTATCCTTACGCAATTTCATTCTCAGTTTTTATGCAAGTTTTTCTCTTACCAATTGTGGGTGGAATTGCTGATCGAATAAAAAGTAGAAATGGATTGCTAGCAGTATTTGCTTATATTGGTTCTATTTCAACAATTTGTTTGTACTTTGTTAAAGATGGTCGATACGCCTTAGGAGCATTCCTTTTAATTGTTGCAAATATTTCTTTTGGGGCAGCTCTTGTTGTCGCTAACTCATATATTCCTGATTTAGCATCACCTGATCAACGAGACGCAGTTTCATCACGTGGTTGGGCTTCAGGATATGCCGGTGGTGGATTATTACTCATTTTAAACATTATTTTGTATGCGGGTTATGAAACCTTTGGGGTAACCCAAGCAGAAGCTGTCAGAATCTCCATGATGTCTGCAGGTATTTGGTGGGCGCTATTTACCATAATCACAGTTAGAGGTTTAAGGAGTTTAAACAGACCAGTTGGGGCTGTTGGATCAGAGGCCTTAACTGTTGGTTTCAAGGAATTAAAAAGCACATTGAGAGAGGTCAGGAAATATCCTGAGACTTTAAAGTTTTTAATTGCTTATTTATTTTACAACGATGGAATTCAAACTGTAATTGCAATTTCTGGAACTTACGCAATTTTAGAGTTAAAGTTAACAGAGATATCTTTAGTAATTGCAATACTCATTGTACAAGTAATGGCCTTAACTGGCGCGCTCTTGTTGGCTAAATTGTCAAATAGAATAGGTGCTAAAAAAGTAATTTTACTAACACTTGTGATTTGGACTTTGATGGTAATAGTTACTTATGCCTTACCGGCGGGACAACAAAACCCCTATCTAGTAATTGCTGCTGGTATTGGCTTTGTTTTGGGTGGCAGCCAAGCCCTTTCCAGATCTCTTTATTCCCAAGTTATTCCCAGATCCCGAGAAGCTCAGTATTTTTCTTTTTATGAAATCAGTGAACGTGGTACAAGTTGGTTAGGAACATTAGCTTTTGGAATTGTTTTTGGATTAACTGGTTCTTACCGACAAAGCGTGTTGTTGATTATTGCTTTCTTTGTCATAGGTGGTTTGTTGTTATTAAGAGTAAACATTAGACAAGCAATTAAAGAGTCTGGAAATCCTCAACCTAAAGTAGTTTAAAAAACTATTTACCTAAAGTGGCACGCACAGCTTGAGCAACAGCAGGTGTGACAGCAGGATCAAAAACGCTGGGCACAATAAATGAAGCATTCAATTGATCACTACTTACTCTCTCAGCAATTGCTTTAGCAGCTGCTACTAAGACTTCATCAGTAACATTTTTGGCATGCGCATCAAGCAGTCCTCTAAAAATTCCTGGAAAAGCCAGCACGTTATTAATTTGATTTGGGTAATCACTTCGACCCGTTGCCACCACAGCGGCATATTTTCGAGCTATTGCTGGATCAATTTCAGGATTTGGATTAGCTAGCGCAAACACGATTGATTTAGAGGCCATCCCTTTGACATCTACTTCACTCAAAATATTTGGAGCACTGACTCCAATAAACACGTCAGCTCCAACCAGTGCTTCACCAACTGTGCCCACAAAATTATTCTTATTTGTATTTTCTACTAGCCACTCAGAGTCAGCTGCTTTCTCGGAACCTTTATGAATTGGTCCTAGATTATTAAAAACAGTAATATTCTTCAATCCACTTCGAACTAATAACCTGGCGATGGCAGTTCCTGCGGCCCCTGCTCCTGTCATAACAACTTTGATGGAGTCAATCTTTTTATCCACAACTCTTAGGGCGTTAGTTAAAGCAGCTAAAACCACAATGGCTGTGCCATGTTGGTCATCATGAAATACTGGAATATCTAGTAATTCCCTTAATCTTGCTTCAATTTCAAAACATCTTGGTGCAGAAATATCTTCTAGATTTATACCGCCATAGACCGGGGCAATAAGTTGCACAGTTCTAACAATTTCATCAACATCTTGCGAATCAATGCATACAGGCCAAGCATCAATGTCAGCAAATCTCTTAAACAAGGCAGCCTTACCTTCCATAACAGGAAGTGCTGCTGCTGCCCCAATATTTCCTAAACCTAAAACTGCGGATCCATCAGTAACCACCGCAACGGTGTTTCGTTTAATTGTTAATCTTCTTAAGTTTGTTGGATCATCTGCGATTGCTTGAGAAATTCTGGCCACCCCAGGGGTGTAGGCACGAGAAAGATCATCACGAGTTTTTAAGGGCACTTTAGAATTCACTTCAATTTTTCCACCTAAGTGAATTAAGAAAGTTCTATCAGAAACCTTCTTTACTGTGGCACCCTCAAGTTTAGAAATACTGTCAGTAATTCTCTTAGCGTGATCTTCGTCTGTTGCGTTACAAGTAACGTCAACCACTATCGAATTATGTGTTGATTCCACAACATCCAAGGCGGTGAGCACAGCACCAGCATTTGAAACAGCTGCAGTTAGTCCACCTGTGGAATCTGCTGTGGCTGAAAGTTCAACACGAATCGTGACTGCATATCCGGGTGATGGTGTTGACATGTTTTTAAGTCTACTGAGCGGTCATTCCACCATCGGCAGAGACAATTGAACCTGTCATAAATGATGCTTCATCACTTGCTAAAAATAAAGCAAGATGGGCAATCTCAATAGGCTCCCCTGGTCTACCAATTGGTTGGAAATTTCCGATTTCTTTGTAAATTTTTTCTAAACCACCCATCATTTCAGCGTGAGCATAATTAATTGGGGTATCAACCCAACCAGGACAAATTGCATTACATCTAATGCCTAATTTTGCATAATCAAGTGCAATTCCTTTTGTTAACATCACAACGCCACCTTTAGAGGCAGAATAAACAGTTAAAAAAGGTTCAGAAACAATTCCATTAACACTTGAGATATTTACTAGCGATCCATTCTTATGTTTCAACATATGTGGAATTGCAGCTCTGCAGGTATACATGGAACCTTTGAGGTTAACGTTCAAAGTTTTATCAATAATTTCATTTGATACTTCATGAAAAACTCCTGGAATATTTACCCCAGCACTATTTACTACAACGTGGACTGTGCCAAATTCTTTAACACAAGTTTCAATTAAATTTTCACATTGCTTAAAATCTGAAACATCAGTCTTATGAGCAATAGCAACTCCCCCTGACTTTTTGATTTCTTCAGCAACGGTCTGAGCGCTCTCAAAATTAATGTCAGAAACAACAACTTTGCCACCTTCTTCAGCCAAACGAAGGGCTGTTGCTTTACCAATTCCAGATCCTGCACCTGTTACTACACAAGCTTTATCTTGCACGCGACCCATAATTAATCCCCTGTTTGTTAATACAAAACTAATGGGTTTGCCCTAGAAAGACTAGAGCAAACCCATTAATAGTTTTTAATGATTTAGAGGTCTGACTTTGGACCTTTGAACCATTTACGTGCACCTGCATACCACCAAATCATTGCTCCGCCGATAACAATCAACATCGCAATTGGTGAGTATTGGAAGGCTAACCAGGTGAAGTTTTCATTACCTGGCATACCTGCTGGTGTGGTTGGCAACATGAAGTAGATAGAAATAATTGCAATTTCTAGCACTGCAACTGGAGCCATCCATTTCCATTTGTTACCTAAGTTCCATGGACCTTGTTGGAACTTGTCGCCCATTCTCCAACGTAAGAAAATTGGAATTGCAAATGATACGAACAAACCAATTACGGTTACCGAAGTAACAGCGAAGAATGCAACTGGAACAACTGTTCCTTCAGGTGCATAAAGTGCTGGCAGTGTTAGTACCACTGCTGCTGATGCTGCACCGAAAGCTGCGTTTGATGGGTTTCTGTTTCCATCAACTTTGCTTAACCATTTGCTTCCAGGCACTGCACCGTCGCGGGCAAAAGCAAACAACATGCGAGATGCTGCAGTTACGCAAGACATTCCGCATAGATATTGGCCCACACATGAGATAACCAAAATGGTTACCGCAAAGCCTTCAGGCAAAGCAGTTAAGAGAACTATTGGAGAGAAACCAAAGTTCTTATTTATTTCTTCTACGTTTGTTGCTGCGTAAAGCATTGACAGCAGCAAGATCCAGCCACCAATTCCTGAGTAGAAAATTGAGCGCCAAATGCCTTTTGCTGCGGCAATGGAAGCTCCACTTGTTTCTTCAGAAACGTGGGCTGAAGCATCAAAACCAGTGATTGTGTATTGGGTCAACAAGAAGCCAAGTGGCAACACGTAGAACCAGTAACTTGTCCAACCGCTGTTATTGATTTGGGTGGTGAACATCCAATTCAATGTTTGATGTTGTTCAGGAATGAATACCAAAATCAAAACGATGATTGACACACCAAATACGTGCCAGTAAACGTTTACGTTTTGCATCCAATGAATAATTTTTGCACCAAACACGTTAATTAGAACGTGAGTGATAACTGTTACCAAAAAGACCATGAAAACAAGACTTAGGTTTTCAATGCTCCAGGCTGGGTTGAACAAGCTCACTGTGAATGTGAAGAAGGTTGCGAAACCATAATCCACACCAGCAATAACTGCGATCAAACCAACCAGGTTTAGCCAACCAGTTAGCCAACCATGAACTGGTTTACCTAACTTGAGAGACCAATAGTAAATACCACCAGCTGTTGGCATAGCTGAAACAAGTTCAGCCATACAAAAACCGATGATCAAAATTAATGAGGCAATGATTGGCCAGCCAATTGAAATTGCAACTGGTCCACCATTATTCCAAGCTTGGCTAAATGTTGTGAAACATCCAGACAAAATTGAAATGATTGAGAACGAAACAGCGAAGTTTGAGAACCCACTCCACTTACGTTCGAATTGCTGTTTGTAACCCAGCTCTGCTAAACGTCTTTCATCAGCAGCATGCTGTGCAGTATCTCCAGCCATATATCGCGTACCTCCCAGGGCAGTCATGACCATCACGACTACGCGCTTAGTAGGTATTCTTACCCCAAGATTGTGAACAAATGAAAGAGTTTTAGGCAGAAATTTAGGATAAATATTTGGTGTTTGTGGGGAAAAGTTTGTGCCCAATGGCACAAATTGGACTTTCTTAGTGCCTGATTGGTTCTACTCTTTCAAATTTCCAGTATTCAAATAACCAACCCCACACAGCAAACAGCACTAAACCAAGTCCTAATAACAAAATCCACACCGCAAAGATTAATCCTACGAAAGTAATGGCAGTAGCTCCTGCCACAATCATGGGCCACCATGAATGAGGTGAGTAGAAACCATAATCTGCTGGTGCTTCATTTTGTTCTGCTTCAGAATTATCTTCTGGTTGGTAACCAAGTCTATTTTGAGTGAAAAGCAAGAAGAACGCCACAAGTTCAGCCAATCCAGCTGTCAAAATTAAGGCAGTGGTTCCAACTGGTTCTCTAGTAATAAAGTAATAAATTGATCCCGTAATTATGTAGAAAAGTCCGCCTAGAAAGAATAAGTATCCACCAGATTTCATGCTATTTTCTTTTTCCTAACATAGGACCACCAATGGTGTCATCTAAAATATTTATTCGCACCGGTAAATCGGCGTCAGCAAGTTCGGGGTGAGCTGCATCAAATGCGGGACGCTCTGATCTGATTCGAGGTAATTCTGTGAAGTTGTGTCTTGGTGGTGGACAAGAAGTTGCCCATTCCAAACTCATTCCCCAGCCCCAGGGATCGTTAACTTTTACCAATGGTGCTGTTCGCCAAGTTTTGTAAACGTTCCATAAAAAGAACACAGTAGAAGCACCTAACAAGAATGAACCAATACTTGAAATTGTGTTTCCTAAAGTAAAACCATCACTAGCTAGATAATCGGCATATCTTCTAGGCATTCCTTTAATACCTAACCAGTGTTGAATTAAGAATGTGACCTGAAATCCAACAAAAACTGTCCAGAAGTGAATTTTCCCTAGGGAGTCATCCAACATTCTGCCAGTAAATTTTGGCCACCAGAAATAAAATCCAGCAAACATCGCAAAAACTACTGTTCCAAATACGGTGTAATGAAAATGTGCTACCACAAAATAAGAATCAGAAACATGGAAATCGATTGGGGGCATTGCCAGCATTACTCCTGTTAAGCCACCGAGTAAGAAAGTAATAAGGAAACCAATTACAAAAAGCATTGGTGTTTCAAAAGAAATCGAACCCCGCCACATCGTGCCAATCCAGTTAAAAAACTTAACTCCCGTAGGCACTGCGATCAACATTGTTGTTAAAGCAAAAAACGGTAATGACACAGAACCTGTGACATACATATGATGTGCCCACACTGCAACTGAAAGTCCGGCAATGGCAATGGTGGCAAAAACTAAACCCTTGTAACCAAAAACTGGTTTACGACTAAAAACTGGAATTACTTCACTAATGATTCCAAAAAACGGTAAGGCAATGATGTAAACCTCTGGATGACCAAAGAACCAAAACAAATGTTGCCACAGGATTGCTCCACCGTTTTCTGGTTCAAAAACTTGGGCACCAAAAGATCTATCTACTTCCAAAACAATTAAAGAAGCTGCTAGTACCGGGAAAGCCATCAAAACTAAAACACTTGTTAACAAAATTGTCCAAGTAAAAATTGGCAATCTAAACATCACCATGCCCGGTGCTCTCATGGTCAAAATTGTGGTGACAAAGTTAACTGCACCTAAAATAGTTCCCAAACCACTAATGGCTAGGCCAATGATCCACAGATCTGCTCCAATAGTTGGTGAGTGAACTGCGTTAGAAAGTGGCGCATAAGCAAACCAGCCAAAACTGGCGGCACCATCTGGGGTTAAGAAACCTGAGACAACAATTATTCCACCAAATAAGTAAAGGTAGTAAGCAACAAGATTCAGTCTAGGAAAAGATACGTCTGGTGCACCGATTTGAATTGGCATGATGGCATTTCCAAAACCAGCAAACAAAGGAGTTGCAAACAAGAACAACATAATTGTTCCGTGCATGGTAAACATTTGGTTATATTGTTCATTTGACACAAATTGCAAACCTGGTCTAGCTAGTTCTGCTCTGATAACCATAGCCATGGCACCAGCAACGATAAAGAAAATAAAAGAAGTAATTAAATAAAGATTTCCAATAGTTTTAGGATCAGTAGAGGTCATCCATTTGACAAATGTACTTCCCATTTTGTTGGGTTTAACTGCATGGGCGTGGGAAGAAACTGTGGGGCGATCTTCAATTAGGGTCATATGCTTACTTCTCCTTACATCCGGCTAATTCAGGGTTACCTA
>CAMATO010000005.1 GCA_945861165.1 Bifidobacterium breve
AATGATCGTTATTCAACTCGTATGCCAATTTTAGCATTTACCTGGTTGTTTGTTTTCACAATTTATTGTGCCAGATTTTTAGTAGAAAACTTAACTTACTTTCTTACCTCACTTATTGTGATGGCCTACATAATTGTTGCTTTCATCTACAAAACAATTAAAGGCGACTAAATGAGTGATGAAGAAAAAGAATCAAGCGGATTAGGCTTCTTGCTTGCTTTAGGTGGCGCAGCTGCAGCAATTTATACGGCTTATAAAGTTTTTAGCAAATCTGAAGTTGCAGAAATAAAATTAAAGAATGTGGCCTCAACTGTTAACGGCAGAGTTTCCATTCTTATTCCGGCGCATTTTGAAGATGCCACCTCAACTCTTCGTGAGGTAAAAGATCAACAACATTTGACTAATTTTGATGTTTTAGCCCTTGAAGATAAGGGTCACGAATCAGATAAACCAGAATCTTGGACTATTAAAGCTTGGGGTTGTCAAAGAATTGCTTTTAAAGCAACGGGTGAATATCTAGTATTTATTGAACCAGGAATTAAACTAACTCCTGATGCCGTTGCTTTAAGTATTAATTGTTTACAAGAAAACAATCTAGATGCACTTTTGGTTCAACCAAGTATTTTAAATAAAACAGAGCCAGTGGTTATCGCAAAATTCTTATTAACTTTACCAACTCCACTGAATGAAAATGAAGGTACAAATATTGATGCTGGGTTCTTAGTTATTAACAGAAATGCCTATAGCGCCATGGCTGGTCACACTAGAGTTGCTAATGAAAAATTTGAAGGCGGAGCTTGGGTTAAAGAATTAACTGCCACCGGTTTTAGTGTTGGAGTAGTTGATGGCAGTGGAGTCGCATCCAAGCTGGCAAGTATTGAGTTACCAGAAATTGACGAAGATTTTGCAGTTAGAGCAGGAACTTTTCTGGGAACATATCTTCTCCCAGCAGTAGCAATCTTGGGTGGCAGATCCTCTTTTAAACAATTCTTAGGCTCCCTTGGTCTCATAGCCAACATCGCAACTGTTATCAAATCTCGAAGAATCCGATAATCTCTTTTCACCCATGAATGCTTTAGAGATACGCCCTCGCGTTCAAGAATGCCTTGATGAATTCATCAAGCAACAAAGACCAATTCTAAATAAAGTTTCACCTTCACTTGATCCGTTAGCAGATTTTGCACACGAGTTTTTGTCTGGTGGAAAAAGATTAAGAGCAGCATTTTGTTATTGGGGATACATCGGTGCTGGTGGTGATGATTCTTCAGAAATAATTTGTGCTTCCACTGCGTTAGAGCTTTTGCAAGGTTGTGCTCTTGTTCATGATGATGTGATGGATGCATCTGACACCAGACGCGGCAAACCATCTATTCATAAAAGATTTGAAACAATGCATCAAGAATCCAAGTGGTTAGGTGACAAAAAACAATTTGGTGGTGGTGGTGCAATTTTATTAGGTGATTTGCTACTTTCCTGGGCTGATGAAATGTTAATGAATTCAGGATTACCTACGGCTGATTTGTTTAGAGGTAAAAAGATTTATGATCTGATGAGAACAGAATTAATGGCAGGACAATATCTAGATATTTTTGAACAAGCCCGTGGTGGTGGTTCAATTGAAAATGCTTTGAATGTGATCAGATTCAAATCTGCCAAATACACAATAGAAAGACCTCTTCATTTAGGTGGATCACTTGCCACAGATAACAAACAAATTTTGCAAACTTACACAGATTACGGACTTCCCCTTGGTGAAGCTTTCCAATTAAGAGATGACGTTTTGGGAGTATTTGGTGATCCTGCTGAAACTGGGAAACCAGCCGGAGATGATTTAAGAGAAGGCAAAAGAACAGTTCTAATTGAAATGACTTATCAAAAAGCTAACGCTGCTCAAAAAAGTGAATTGGATAAACATTTTGGTAAAGATTTAGATGACCAGGGTGTGGCCCTGTTAAGGGAAGTAGTCACTGCCACAGGAGCACTAACTGAAGTGGAAACCATGATTTCCTCACTTTTGGACCAATCCCAACAGGCTTTGACTGAGGCAAATATCACAGTTCAGGCTAAAGAAGCATTTTCCGAGTTGGCACTTGCCGCAACTTCTAGAAGAGTATGACCATGGCTTATTCACCAACCAGATTGATTCCCGGTCGCATGCGCACCGTTAAAGGACCAACAGATCATGTGGTCATTGTCGGTGCAGGTTTAGCAGGTTTATCAACTGCACTTCGTTTAGCTGGTAAGGGAAGAAAAGTAACAGTTATTGAAAAAGAGTCAGTGCCGGGTGGGCGAAATGGTTTATTAGTAAAAGATGGTTACCACTTTGATACCGGTCCATCTGTTTTAACAATGCCAGATTTAATTGCTGATGCCTTTGACTGTGTTGGCGAAAATATGCACGACTGGTTAGATTTACAGCCAGTTGCACCGCTTTATCGTGCTTACTATCACGACGGTTCTCAATTAGATGTGCACGCTAATCCGCAAAGAATGGCGCAAGAAATTGAAGAAGTAATCGGTGCTGATGAAGCCAAAGGTTACTTAAAATACGTTGATTTTGTGTCCAAACTTTATCAATATGAAATGAAAGATTTCATTGATAGAAATATTGACTCTCCCCTAAATCTGCTTACCCCAAATCTGGCAAAACTAGTTGCCTTAGGTGGTTTTAGGAAACTTGCACCGAAAGCTCAACAATATTTAAAAGACTTCAGAACTGAAAGAGTTTATTCTTTCCAAGCAATGTATGCAGGGTTATCTCCTTATCAAGCTTTAGCAATTTATGGCGTTATTGCTTATATGGATTCTGTTGCAGGAGTTTTCTTTCCTAAAGGTGGCATGCATGCAATTCCTCGCGCCTTAGCAGCAGCAGCCACAAAACATGGTGTGGAATTTAAATACAACACCGAAGTTACCAAGGTTGAAAAAAGTGGTAATCGAGCCACAGCTGTAATCACAAAAACTGGGGAAAGAATTGCTGCTGATGTGGTTGTTCTTAATCCTGATCTTCCAGTTGCTTACGAAAACTTATTGGGCGAAGTACCTTGGTCTGTGAAAAGACTGAAATATTCCCCTTCAGCAATGGTTCTATTAGCAGGAAGTAAAAAGAAATATCCTAAAATTGCTCATCACAATATCCATTTCGGTAAAGACTGGAAAGGTGTTTTTGATGATCTAATTGAAAAGAAACAATTTATGCAAGACCCAAGTCTGTTAGTCACTAACTCAACTCTTTCAGATCCAACATTGGCACCTAAGGGCAAAGAAATTTATTACATATTGTTCCCAACTCCAAACACTGATTCAAATATTGATTGGGTTAAAGAAACCCCTAGATATAGAGATGAAATGGTTCGCGTCTTAGAAGAACGTGGCTATGAAGGTTTTGGTGAAAATATTGAAGTTGAGAGTGTGACCGGACCATTGGAATGGGAACAACAAGGTATGAAAAATGGTGCACCTTTTGCTTCAGCACACACTTTCTTACAAACAGGTCCGTTTAGACCAGGAAATATGTGGGGTGAAAACGTGGTCTTTGCAGGATCTGGAACTCAACCTGGTGTTGGTGTTCCTATGGTATTAATTAGTGGTCGCCTAGCCGCTGAAAGAATTTTAGGTAAGGATAAGAATTACCAATCTAGATCAAACAGAAAATACTAATTGTGTCCAAACGTGAACTTGTTTCTTCAGGTATCACAGATCTTGAGATGCAGGAATCTTATGAAAGATGTAGAAAACTTAACTCCAAACATGGCAAAACATATTATTTAGCAACCTTGTTGCTGCCGCCTGGAAAAAGACCTTATGTTCATGCACTTTATGGTTTTGCTCGCTACGCAGATGAAATAGTTGATGATTTATCAAGCACCTTAACCGACCAGGAAAAATCTGATTGGTTAGTTAATTGGGGTAATAATTTCCTGAGAGATCTTAAACGCGGTAAATCAGATGATCCCATTTGTAAAGCAGTAGTTGACACAGTTAACCGCTGGGAGATTCCTAGTGAATTATTTGAAGCTTTTCTTCATTCCATGCGCATGGATTTAACAGTTACGCAGTATCAAACGTTTCAAGATCTCCACGAATATGTTTATGGATCTGCAGCAGTAATTGGCTTACAAATGGTTCCTATTCTGGAACCAACATCTCAAATTGCCTATGAAAGAGCCCAAGACTTAGGAATAGCGTTTCAATTAGCAAACTTTGTTAGAGATGTTTCCGAAGACTTAACAAGAGGAAGAATTTATCTTCCCATGGAAGAACTAGCTAAATTTGGTGTTGATAGGGCTTATCTACAAAGAAGAGTTGCTGATAAGAATGTGAAAGATGCTTTAAAGTTTCAAATTCAAAGAGTAAAACAATTGGAAGAAAAATCTAGATCAGGAATAGAGTTTCTTCATCCCTCCTCAAGACCTTGTATTGAGGCAGCTCGAATTCTTTACTGCGGCATAGTTGATGCGGTTGAAGCAATTGATTACGAAGTTTTCAAGAAACGTGCCAAAGTTTCAACTTCTCAGAGATTAAAAGTTGCGATACCTGCTTGGTATCAAGGAGTTAAAGCTAGAAAAGAATTTGGGCAAGGACACGTTCAAGGTATAGCTAAAGTTAGCTAACTTATTTATTAGTTCCCTACCATCGGCCTTTAGGCCACTATTTAGGCGGTAATCCAGAATAGGGTTTTCTTTGAATATTTTTTTTACCTAACCAAATCCAAATTGAGATAGAAAATAAGATCATGGAGAAACCAAAAAACACATCTTCAACTGGGGCGTAAAAAAGTCTGCCATCACCAATTAGTGGTGGGGTTTTGGTGGTGTAGTCTCCCCCAATTATTGCAAAATCGTTGTATCTAACGATTAATAACTTTGTTAATATGCCATTGGTGACAAATTGAAAAAATAACATAATAAAATAGCTTAACCAAAACATTTTCAACTTTAATACTCTTGTACGTAAAATATACAAGTCAGTTAAAACAGCAACCAAGCAATAAATTATGCCAATTTGAATATAGGTCATTTCTCATCACCTGCTGGTTCTTGTTTGACAGATCTAACCGCCTCAAATGATAAAAGTGCAGCCATTGGCACAATTATGAAGAAAAGTAATTCCTCCAGTGGTAAAAATCCCCATAGTATAATTCCTGAGGTTCTAGTTTCATCAAAGAACCAATGATTATTTGTAATTGCGTAATAGTCCCAAATAACATAAAGCACTACTACCGGAATTAGTGTCAAAACTAATCGTTTAAGTTTGCGAAGTACTCTTTCTTGTAAAAATATTTCTAACCAAATGGTTCCAAACAAAATAAATGCTAAAACGCCTATATAGGAATAACGGATCACAAAAATATTCCTATCAATAAGCCCAAGGGGCCCATCCGCGTACTATCCAACCGTTGTAGGCAACCAGGTCTTGATCACGACAACTTGCTTGATCTGGTTTAGCAGCGAACTGTTTTCCTCCATAGGTCTTCCAAAAAGAGGGACTCATTTGCCAGCGTCCACGGTATTTGCCACTTCGACCGACAGCTTTGCAGTTACGGTGAGACTCTTTCATCGAGATATAGCGAGCAAATGCACTTGTGCGCCACACTTCAAAAGGAATAATTTCGCGAGCGCCTCGATAAAGCCTGGCATCTTCCGACAAAGTTAAGTCACCGGCATATCGGGCAATAATTTTCTTTTTGGCCTTAGACAACTTCACAACTTTGGTCTTCTTACCTCTTTCAATTGTTCGGGAAGCGTTTTCGGCCAAGATCGCAGCCATCGCTGGATCCACGGCCACTGGTTGAGCAGGAACTTGAGCGGCTATTTTTTCTGTGGCTCTTTGTTCGGTTAGTGCTTCAAATATTTTGGTCCAACCAATTTTTCCCAATGAGGTGCCATCATCTGAGTCACCTAGGTCTTTATAAAAAGTGGAGATCGCTTTGGTCGTTGAGGGTCCGTATTTGCCATTTGCTGAAGTTATGTCATAGCCAAGCTCAATCAAGGCTTCTTGAACCTTTTTCACACTCGAGTTTTCTTGCCCGGAGCTAAGTTTGGTTTTACCTGGATAATCAGGAACTTCCATCACGATGACTAACGAAGCCGGTGTTGCTTGAGCAGCAGTTTGCAAGTTAGTTGATAACAACGCTAATAAACCAGCCAATATAACTGGTCGGACAAAGCGTGCTGAAAAAGTAAGCATCCTTTGAGGCTACAACACTTGGGTTAACAGGGCTAACTGTGTTAGCGCAAGTTGTGGAAACCTTCATGTGTTAATAACGCTTCTTTTAGTGTCACTCCAAACGCATAGTTCCCAATAGTCCCACCAGTTTTAATAACTCGATGACATGGTACAAAAGGTGCAATCAAATTCTTGGCACACGCAGATCCTGCTGCGCGAACAGCATTAATATTGCCTGCTTTATGGGCCAGTTGTGCATAAGTGATTGTTTTTCCAGCTTTAACTTTACGTAAAGCCTTCCAACAACTTTGCCTGAATTCACCACCCAGTTGCAGTACTTGCAAATCATCAAAGGCATTTAGATCACCATCAAGCCAATCTTTAACCACACCAGTAACACCAGCTAATTTATTGTCACTCTTAAACTTTTGGCCATTAAATTGATCAGGAAGTTGCTTAATTAATTTAGACAAAGGTTTAAATCCAGCAGCAACAACAGTAGGAACATCAGTAACATCCACCACAGTTGCTATTTTGCCCCAAGGGGTAGGAATTTCGTGTGTTAACAATTTCATTTACGGCTGAGTAGAGGTGTCTTCAATTTGTTCAGGAAATGGTTCCGGTAAGTCATAGCCAGTGATGATGGTGGCAAACTCATCAGCTTCGAAAGCAGGATATGGAGTTAGTTTTTGAATACCGGCTACTTGCGCTAATTTAGTGGCTGCTTCGATGGCATCTGGTCGATACAACAGTTCACTGGTATCCACATTTCTTGTCTTGTAGTTATCTATTTTGGTCACGAAAACACCAAAAGTTTCTAAACGAGAAGCAAGTCTTGTCCCTAAACCAGTTCGGTTAGTGCCATTAAGAATGGTTACCACCATTCTGTCCAAGGTCACAACTCCCTCATCTGCTGTGGCAGTTGGTTGGGGATTAAGTATGGCCTCAATTCGATTTGCTCGATAATTTGCCAAAGTAGTACTGGCAATAACACTGAGCACAACTAGTGCCAAAACTGAGAACAGAATTATTTGAGTACTTTTTTTCATCTGGCTACTAACCTACTTCAGTTTTGTTATTTAGCAAGCATCTCTGAAACTTGAAATGCTAATTCCAAAGCTTGCACTCGATTTAATCTTGGATCACAAGCTGTTTCATAACGCATCGGTAAATCTTTTTCCATGACACCAGAAATTCCACCAATACATTCGGTGACATCATCTCCAGTTAACTCAATATGCATTCCACCAGGATGGGTACCAAGACTTCGATGCACGTTAAAGAAGTCTTTAATTTCACTCAAAACATCACTAAATTCACGAGTCTTATGTCCAGAAGCTGCTTCTTTGGTGTTGCCGTGCATCGGATCGCAAACCCAAATTACGGGATGTCCTGATTTTTCTACGGCTTCAATTATCGGTGGAAGTTTTTCTAACACGTTGCCCACACCCATACGACTAATTAAAGTTAATCTGCCTGGTGTTTTATCAGGATCAAGTTTTTCTACCATTTTCACAACATCTGCTGGATCTGCTTTAGGCCCAACTTTACAACCAATTGGATTTTGAATATTGGACATAAATTCAGCATGTGCCCCATTTGGTTCACGAGTTCGTTCTCCCATCCACAGGAAGTGAGCAGAAGTGTCATAGTTTCTGCCAGTTACAAAATCTGTTCGAGACATTGCTTTTTCGTAATCAAGCAGTAAAGCTTCGTGTGCAGTAAAAAATTCAACAGATCTAAATTCCACCGGATCAGCACCACAAGCATGCATGAAAGCAAGTGCTCGATCAATATCTTTGGCTAGTTGGTCATACTTTTTACCAGAATCTGAATTAGCTACGAAATCTCTGTTCCAAGCATGAACCATTCTTAAATCAGCTGATCCATCTTGTGAGAAAGATCTAATTAAGTTCAAAGTTGCATTAGAAGATTTGTAAGCCCTAATTAATCTTTGTGGATCTGGTCTTCTTGCTTCTGGGGTGAAAGCAATGTCGTTAATGGCATCTCCCCGGTAAGAAGGAAGAGTAATTCCATTTATTGTTTCGTCATTGGAACTTCTAGGTTTAAAGTATTGACCAGCAATTCGGCCAACTTTAACTACCGGAAGTGTTGCTCCATAAGTTAAAACGACTGCCATTTGTAAAACAGTTTTTAGTCGTGCTCTAACTGAATTAGCAGTATTAGCGGCGAATGTTTCAGCACAATCCCCACCAGTTAAGAAAAATGCTTCACCACGTGAAACATCAGCCAGTCTTTGAGTTAACAAATCACATTCACTGGCAAAAACCAATGGAGGTAAAGATTTAAGTTCTTTGACTACGCGATTGAGTTCATCAGCGTCAGGCCATTCCGGCTGCTGTTTAGCTGATGTAACCGCTGAAGAATTTTGCGGTGACATTTATGCTCCGAAAAAACTAGTAGCTTCGAGGTAACGCTGAGCTGGAACAGTTTTCAAAACACCAGTTGCACTTTCTAACGCAACTCGAACAATGTTTGTGCCATGAAGTGCAACCATTTGTCCATAAGCGCCGTCATTTAATGCATCAGCTGCTGCAAGTCCTAATCGATTACCAAGATTTCTATCAAAGGCCACTGGGGTTCCGCCGCGTTGCAAATGTCCTAACACAACACTTCTTGATTCAATTCCGGTAATTTCTTCTAATCTTTTTGCTAAACCTTCACCCACTCCAGAAAGTTTTACGTGACCAAAAGCATCAAGAGTTGAATCTTTAGTTACTAAATCACCTTCGGTGCTAAGTGCACCTTCAGCAACTACCACAATTGCGTATTGATCTCTTTCAAATCTTTTCTTAACCCAAGTGGCAACTTGATTAATGTCATATTTTTCTTCTGGAATTAAAGTAACTGCGGCATCTCCTGCCATACCTGTTTCTAAAGCAATCCAGCCCGCATGTCGTCCCATAACTTCAACAACTAAAACTCGGTGATGTGAACGAGCGGTGGTGTGTAAACGATCCACAGCTTCGGTGGCAATTGCCACAGATGTTTGGAAACCAAAAGTGTAATCAGTGTTAGAAAGATCATTATCGATAGTTTTTGGCACACCAATTACTTTGAAGTTATGTTTGTGTAATTGGGTGGCCACCCCAAGTGTGTCTTCTCCCCCAATTGCAATCAGTGCATCAATATTAAGTTTCTTTAAATTCTCTTCAATTCTTTGCACACCGTTTTCAATTTTGATGGGGTTAGTTCTAGAAGATCCAAGAATTGTGCCACCTTCATCATTAATGTGAGCAACATCGGCCAAAGTAACTGGGCGAGTTAATCCTTCTAGTGGGCCTTTCCAACCATCTTTGAAACCAACAAATTCATATTTATATGCATTAATGCCTTTGGTGACAACACCGCGGATTACGTTGTTTAAACCTGGGGCATCTCCGCCACCGGTAAGAATGCCAACGCGCATTTTCAATCATCCTTAAACGTAACAATTAAGCAGTTAAGGGTTAATTTATCCTAAACTCAGTCTTCTCGTTCTTTAAGGGCTTCTTTGGCTGATGAAGCATAAATATCCACATATTCTTGACCAGATAATTCCCGGATAGCTTCCATTATTTCGTTGGTGACTTTTCTTAAAGTCTCCGCATTTCGAGCATCACCATAATGCTGTGAAAAATCCAAAGGCTTACCAAAAATGATTCCAATTCGACCAACTTTTGGAAGCATGCGATCTGCAGGTTGTAATTCGTATGTGCCGATCATGGCAACTGGCACAACTGGAACTTTTGCTTCCAATGCCATACGAGCAACACCAGTTCGTCCTCTATAAAGTCTGCCATCTGGAGATCTTGTTCCTTCAGGATAAATTCCTAAGGCATCACCTTTATTTAAAATGTCAATTGCTGTTCGCAAAGCAGCTTCTGCAGCTGAGCCACCTGCTCTATCAATAGGAACTTGACCAACGCCGGTGAAAAACATTTTGGAAACAAAACCTTTGATACCAGATCCGCGCCAGTAATCAATTTTGGCTAAGAAAGTGATTCTTCTTTTGACAACAAGGGGTAAGAAGATTGAATCAATAAATGAATTGTGGTTAGGGGCAAAAATAACTCCACCAGTTTTAGGAATATTCCTTTTACCTTTAGTCCAAGGTCGAAACATTATGTGTAAAGGAATCCACAGGAAAACAAATTTTACTACATAGTAAAACACTTTTGTCTCAATCTCCCCTGGTGGATTTTGCTAGGCAATCAGAATACCTTGTTAGAAAATAGATGTTAAATCTCTTCACACTTCAAGGACAAATGGCCGTTTTGTTGCCCTAAAGTGTCCCACATTTACACATTCTGTTTTACCCACTCGGGTTCTACTTGCCAGCGGTTGATGAACATGGCCAAAGAGAGAATATTTTGGTTGATATTTTTTTATGTATTCCAAAAGCGCCAAACTTCCTCTTTCAAATCTTCTGGCCACAACATCAAAAGTGATATCGGCAATTAAGGGTGGAATATGGGAACACAAAACATCAACGGGACCAAGCGCGTCAACATTTTTTTGAAATTCTTCATCAGTTATTTCATAAGGGGTTCGGTAAGGAGTTTTTAATCCGCCACCCACAAAGCCAAATTTCAATCCACCAATTTCTACCACTTGGCCATCCAAAACTGTCATGCCTTCTTTTTTAAAGTTTGGCCAAAATTCTGGTCGATCCACATTTCCATAAGTTATATATGTTGGAGTTGGCATCGCATTGAAAATTTGTTCATATTGTTTATTAACTTCTCTGTTAATAAGTTCTTCGCGATTTCCTAACTCGTTCCATTTCTGCATAGCAAGAGCCCTGGCATCATCAAATAGATTCGCAGTTCTTAATCGAATAAATTCGGTATTTAATTCTGATCCAAAAAGAGTTCCCATGATGCCGTTGCCTGGATCTTCATAATCTGTGTAAAGTAAAAGATCACCTAGGCAAATAAGTGCATCAGCATTTTTACCAGCTTGGGCTAAAGCCTCGATCTGGGCATGGACATCACTAATTACGTTTAAGCGCACGACTATTACATTACGCACTTGACTCAATTTGGCAATTTACTACTACCCTTTAACTCGTGGGATCTATTAATTTGTTTCTTAAAAACATTCCAGCCTTGTTTTTTTCCTGGAGTGTTTCTCGATATGTGCTCTTTTTAATCATCACCTTGGTACTTCCTTATCCCGAAGGCATCTGGCTCAAAGGTGACGTTGATTTATATAACTTCTGGTCTCAAGGTTTAGTAAAAGGAATTTTTCCGATCGATGATTCAATGTGGCAATACCCTCCACTAGCTGGAATTGTGTTTGCGATTCCGCAATGGATTGTGGGAAATTCTTTAACAGGGTTCATAGCCTTTATGGCAATTTTTGATCTTTTGATTCTCATAACTTTGCTTACTACTGGATTAAATAGATTTAAGACAAATTCCACTACTACTAGTTTTTATGGTTTAAGTGGTGCATGGTTTTGGGTGTTGTGGCCAATTGTGATGGGACCGCTTACTTTAACCCGATTTGATGTTGTGCCAACATTTTTTGCACTCTTAGCCCTTATTGCTTTATCAAACAAAAATGTACGACCATACCTCTCAGGATTATTGATAAGCATTGGCGCTTTGGTAAAACTTTGGCCCATGTTGTTGCTATTCATTTATCCCAAAGCAGTACTCAGGAAAGTTTCTGCAAGTTTTATTTCGACTACTATTTTGTTTCTGCTGTTTATGAGTACTTGGAGTGTAGGTTTTACAAATTTTTTGAATAACCAATCATCCAGGGGGTTGCAAGTGGAATCAATTGCAGCTTCACCTTTTGTGCTAGCAAAATTCTTAGGCAAAAATGTGGAATACCCGTTTCAATACGGATCCTTAGAAGTTAATGCTCAATTTGCTACCCAAGTAGCATTTTTACTCAATTTAATGACCATTATTGTTTTTGCCATAATTTTGTTATTGAACTATCAGAACAAGTTAAATTATTTGAACCTTGTTGATAAAGCCTTAGTGATTGTAATGATTTCAATTTCACTTAGCCGAGTATTTTCACCCCAATTCTGGGTGTGGATTGGGGGGCTTGCTGCCCTAGCTTTAATAAACAAGGAAACAAAATTAAAGAAAGTAATAATTTTACTTACTTTCTCAGCTTTCTTAACTCAGTTGATTTATCCAGGTCAATATATTCAACTATTATCGGGAGACTTTTTAGCTACTTTGTTGCAATTAACCCGCGTGACGTTATTTGTGTGGGCGTTGATCTTGGGCACGAAGTTGTTATTAAAACCAACTAGTGGCAAAGTAATTGAATATGTCTAAGACTCTGGTGATCACTAATGACTTCCCACCCAGACCAGGTGGAATTCAAACCTTTGTGCACGGACTAATTGAAGGACTTGATCCACAAGATGTGGTGGTTTTAAGTTCGAAATACAAAGGTTGGCAAGATTTTGATAAACAACAGAAATATCCAGTAATTAGACATAACACAGAAATGTTGTTGCCTACAAAAGCGGTGGGCGATCATGCCATTGCATTGATCAAGGAACATAACTGTGAATCTGTGTTATTTGGTGCCTCTTCCCCGCTGGGATTACTTTCAGCTCGATTGAAAAGTAATGGCGTGAAAAAAACTGTGGCACTAACTCATGGTCACGAAGTTGGTTGGGCATTTACCCCAGGCTTAAAACAAACTTTCCAAAAGATTGTCAAAGATGTCGATAAATTAACTTATTTAACTAAGTTCACTTTTGAAAAAATCTCGGAAGCGATTAGCTCTCAAGAGTTAAACAAATTTGAGCAATTAACCCCAGGAATTGATTTAGATCTTTTTAACCCAGAAAATGTTACCAACGGGAAAAGAGAAAAAGTTAGAGATAGATTCAAACTTAAAGATAAGCCAACCGTAGTTTGTGTTTCAAGACTGATGCCTAGAAAAGGTCAAGACACCTTAATTGATGTTTGGCCAGCGGTATTAAAACGAGTACCTAATGCCCATTTACTGATTGTGGGTGGCGGATCATATAAACAACATCTGCATAAACAAATGTTTGATAACGGGGTGCACCAATCCGTAACTATTACGGGCAACGTTGCCTGGAGTGAACTGCCAGGTTTTTACGCAGCTGGTGATGTTTTTGCAATGCCAGTTCGAACAAGAAACTTTGGTTTTGATGTTGAAGGATTAGGGATTGTTTATTTAGAAGCATCCGCAACAGGTTTACCCGTTATTGCAGGTGATTCTGGTGGTGCCCCAGATGCTGTTATAGAAGGAATTTCAGGTTTTGTCTTAAACGCTAAAAAAGAATCACTGTTAGTAGAAAAAATAGTTGAATTATTGGTTAATAAAGAACTAAGTAATCGCTTGGGCAAACAAGGTCGATCCTGGATTGAAAAGCAATGGCAATGGCCATCACGTCATTTGCAGATAAAAAAACTCTTAGAAATCAGTTAAATCACTACTGATTTTTTCTTTTCATTCTTTCTTCTGCTGAATTAAGTTTTCCTGAAACCGGTTGTAGATTTCCGACTTTGCCAAATCCAAATGGTGGCATATTCACATAAACGTTTTCAGACTTACCTGGATCAATTTCATAGGTTTCATGCCAGATACCAACTGCTGGTGATTTTGCAGCTCTATTAAAAGCTCTCCACGCTGGTAAATGTTCTGAATCATTTGATTTGGCATAGGCATTTAACTTCTCAGTGCTCTCCCAATATTGAAGCAAAATTATGGTGCGGGCAAACCACATTTGATAAGACTTGAAACCAAGCTCCCGGTGGATGTGTAATTCTTTAAGCATTTTTGGCATTGCTATAAAAACAGGTAACCATTTGTGCACAGCAAAAATATTATTTATACGCATCCCGATTAGGAAAACAACATATGGCTCATCACTCAAAGCTGTCATTCGCTGACGGTTGATCTTTGCCATTTTTACCCTCTTACGATTACTGACTTTAAATTATCATAGTCATTTCATTAGCCACTGACGTGTCTTAAGGGCGGCACTAAACCTGAATTAGCCAGCACTTGAAAAGCTTTAACTTCTTGCTTTTCTAGTATTTGTGGTTGTTCCAATAAAAAGGTCACCACACAGTCATGACATGAAATATCTTTCATCACGCAACTATCGCAATCGATTTTTATGTTTTTCATACCTTTAAGATTAGGTATGGGGTCTGACACTTTCTGAATAATTAGCCCAAGAGTTCAATACGTTCAAACTTGCCCCAGATTCCACACTGCCGCGTGCTCGGGCAAAGGCTAGTTGCATTTGGGTGAAGAAATCTCCCCCCATATTTTCGTAAGCCACAATTGAAGCCGCAGCGTTGACACAGATGGCATCTTGGATCGGACCTGATCCAGCTGTTGCTAAAGCTTTTCTTATTAGTTGCGCATTGTGTGCAGCGTCCCCACCAACTAATTTTTCTACTCCTGCTTGAGGTATTCCTAAATCTTGGGCATCGAATTCAAATTCTTTCACTGATCCACTTCTAACCTCCCAAATTTGGGTTGGTCCACCAATTGAGATTTCATCTAAACCATCTTTGCCTCGAACCACAAAAGCAGAAGTTTTTCTATTAGCCAACACTTGAGCAACTATCGGAGCCATTGCTAAATTAGCTACACCTACAACTTGAGCTTTAGGTTTCGCTGGATTTGCCAAAGGGCCCAGAATGTTAAACACAGTTGGTATTCCTAATTCTTTTCTAACTGGGCCAACATGTTTCATTGCTGGATGAAATGTGGGTGCGAAACAAAAAGTTATGCCACATTTTTGAAAACTTTCTTTTACTTGCTCAGGATTCATGCTAGTTAAAACACCAAGTGCTTCTAAAACATCAGCTGATCCAGATTTAGATGATGCGGCACGGTTGCCATGTTTGACAACTGGAATTCCGCAACCTGCTACCACTAACGCAGCTGCTGTGGATATATTTACTGTTCCTAAGGAATCTCCCCCGGTACCACAGGTGTCGACTGCGTCATTTGAAACATCTAGTTTCACAGCATGTTCTAACATGACTTCCACAAAAGAAGTTATTTCAGCAGGACTTTCCCCTTTTTCATTTAAGCCTAATAAAAATTGTTTAATTTCATCGTTGGTTGCTTTTCCATCCATAACCGTATTCATTGCCCACATAGATTGAGCAGAAGTTAATTCAGTTTTATTTGTTAGCGAAGAAAAGATTTCCGTCCAGGAAATCGTGTTACTCATTTGACTGTTATGGCTGTTTTGTCAGTACGGCGCAACAACGTTGTTGCCACATCAGTTAAAACCACTGGATCAATAGGCATGGGCACAACACCTTCAGCTTTTGACCATGTCGCTAACCAAGCATCTTGTGATCTTTGAATTAAAACAATTATTGGTGGGCAATTAAATACTTCATCTTTGGCGTTTCGAGCAATGCCCATGCCCCCAGCTGGAGCAGCTTCGCCATCAAGGATTGCTAAATCAATATTTCCTGACTTAAGTTCTCTTTTCACAACAGGTTCTGTTGCTACTTGAATGAATTCAATTTTGGCTAAATCTTTGGCAGGTCTTCTACCTAAACCGGTCATGACCGCATCGCGAATTCGACGATCATCTGAATAAACCAGCACTCTGAGTTCGTGCGCTTGTGAATTTGTATCGGTCACGAGTGTAACCTTAGTCATACCTAGTGCGCCCACGCACTTTTCCCCCGTTAATACAGTGACAGAATAGAAACATGTCGACCGCCACTCTTTCTAACCAAAGAATCAATCGCCCCAACATGACTGCCATTGGCACCATTGTTTGGCTCTCAAGTGAGTTGATGTTTTTCGCAGCACTTTTTGCAATGTATTTCACTTTGCGTGCGGTTAATCCAGATATTTGGAAACTTGAAACAGAAATGTTAAACATTCCTTTTTCAGGTGCCAACACCACCGTTTTAGTTTTGAGTTCTGTAACTGCCCAATTAGGAGTATTTGCAGCTGAACGTGGTGACAAAGAACGGTTAAGACTTTGGTTTATCACAACTTTCTTAATGGGAGCATTCTTCGTGGGCGGACAAGCTTACGAGTATTCAGAATTAGTGCTTGAGGGTTTAACTATCTCTTCTTCCCCATTTGGATCAGTGTTCTATATAACTACAGGTTTTCACGCCCTGCATGTGACTGGCGGTTTAGTAGCATTTCTGTTTGTCTTAGCCAGAAGTTATGTGCGACCAAAAATGACGCAAGGATTAGCAACATCAGCAGTGGTGACTTCTTACTACTGGCATTTTGTGGACGTGGTGTGGATCGGTCTTTTTGCAACTATTTACTTAGTGAAATAAGGATAAATCAAATTGGCAAAGTTTAGAAGAAACAGATTTGCTTCAGTGCTTGTGTTGTTCTTTGCACTGGGATTGGTTTCAATTGGTTTTACTGGAATAAACAAATTAGTTACACCAGCTGCTGCCAAAATTGGCAGTGAAGAAACTTTAGTTGATAAAGGTTCAGCATTATTTGCTGAAGGCTGTTCTACTTGTCATGGACTCAATGGTCAAGGAACAAGTGATGGTCCAACACTTGCTGGAGTGGGTGCGGCTGCTGTTCATTTCCAAGTTTCAACAGGACGTATGCCTATGGCAGCACCCGGTGCTCAAGTTATGCGCAAAAAACCAAGTTATAACGAAGCAGAAACTCTTGCGTTAGCTGCCCACATTGCCACATTTGGTCCAGGCCCTGCAATTCCAAGTGCAGAACAAGTCAATGAATGGCAAAACGCAAGTCTTGCTGAAGGTGGCGAATTATTTAGAACAAATTGCGCCCAATGCCACAACTTTGCAGGATCTGGTGGAGCGCTAACAAACGGAAAATATGCGCCAAGTCTTGGTCTAGCAACACCATTACAAATCTATGAAGCCATGATCACAGGTCCGCAATCAATGCCAATTTTTAGCGACAAAACTTTAACCCCAGAATCAAAAGCTGCGATCATTAGATACATCCAAGAATTAAATAAATCAGAGAATCCTGGCGGTATGGATTTGGGCAGAGTTGGTCCAGTAACCGAAGGTTTAGTTCTATGGATTGTTGGTTTGGGATCATTAATAATTTTTGCAGTGTGGATAGGAGCACGAGTTAGATGACAAATAAATTTGATATCAATAACACTTTTGATCCTGATAAAGAAGATCAGGCCCCCAAGATTTCCAAAGAAATTACCACCAAACTTCCCACCGCTGCCAAAGGTGTCGATCACTACTTAAGAAGAACAGATACGGATCCAAAAGCTGCTAGAAGAGCTGAAATTCAAGTGGCAACACTTTTTGGTGCATCATCTTTCTTCACCCTAGTTTTCTTGGTGTCTTTCGTAGCAATTCCTAGAGAAAAGAAAATTGCTGTTTCACTAATTGGGGTAACGGGTGGTCAAAACTTAGTGCTGGGCGTTTCTTTTGGTTTCGCAATTTTATTAATTGGAATAGGTGCCATTCACTGGGCTAAGAAATTAATGTCTGATGTGGAAGTAGTGCAAGAACGAAAAGAAATAAAACCAGCAGATGACGTGCAACAAGAAGCACTGGATGCTTTTCGAGTTGGCGCTGAAGAATCTGGCATAGGTCAAAGAAAACTTATTAGAAGATCTCTTCTAGGAGCTCTAGCTTTATTCCCACTGCCCTTTGTAGTGATGTTAAGAGATTTAGGCCCTTCCCCTAAAGGTGAATTAAGAGAAACCGCTTGGGAAGAAGATTTACACATTGTTACTGACATTACTTACCAAAAAATTAGACCTGAAGATATTCCGGTGGGAAACCTCGTTTCTGCCATGCCGGAAAACATCTTGGAAATCCAAGAAGAGGAACAAAACCTCAACGAACGCGGCAAATCAGCTATTTTATTGGTTCGCATGCGCCCTGAGGAAATAAAAAGCCAACAAGGACCAGATTGGGACTACCAAGGCATCGTTGCTTACTCGAAAATTTGTACTCATGTGGGCTGTCCAATTGCGCTTTATGAACAAAGGACCCATCATTTATTATGTCCCTGTCATCAGTCGACTTTTGACCTAGCTGACTCAGGACAGCCAATTTTTGGACCTGCAGCAAGAAGATTGCCGCAGTTAGCAATAACGGTGGACGAAGAGGGATACCTCATCGCTCGCCAAGGATTTCAAGAACCGGTTGGACCAAGTTTCTGGGAGCGTGGAGCATGAGTAACACAACAACAAGTAAGAAAACCCCTGCTGCATATAACTATGTAGATAGCAGAGTCGGATTTTCTGCAGCCTTAAAAAGAAATCTCCGCAAAGTGTTTCCTGATCATTGGTCTTTCATGCTTGGTGAAATTGCACTGTATTCATTCATCATTTTGTTATTAACCGGAACTTTCTTAACCCTTTGGTACAAACCATCTATGACTGAAGTCATTTATAACGGTTCATATATTCCTTTAAAAGGAATCCCGATGAGTGAAGCTTATGCTTCAACTTTAGAAATTTCATTTGATGTTCGTGGTGGAATGCTCTTGAGACAAATACATCACTGGGCTGCGTTGTTCTTTATCGCTGCAATGGTTGTGCACTTGTTAAGAGTTTTCTTCACCGGTGCTTTCAGAAAACCTCGTGAATTCAACTGGCTGCTAGGGCTGGCCTTATTAACACTCGGACTTTTGGCAGGCTTTTCTGGTTACTCATTGCCAGATGATTTACTTTCAGGAATTGGCTTAAAGATTGCTTCAGGAATTATTCAAGCGATTCCAGTTATCGGAACATGGGCTTTATATTTCCTTTTCGGTGGAGAATTCCCGGGCACAGAGATAATTCCGCGCCTTTACTCAATACATATTTTGTTAATTCCAGGTGCAATTTTGGCCTTGGTGACTGCACATTTATTACTTGTCTGGACTCAAAAACATACCCAATATCCAGGTCCAGGTAGAACTGAAAAAAATGTAGTCGGTTATCCATTGCTACCGGTTTACACCGCTAAAGCTGGTGGATTCTTCTTCATCGTTTTTGGTGTCACAACTTTATTAGGCGCACTTGTTGCTATTAACCCAATTTGGTTATACGGACCATTTACCCCAGATCAAGTAACAGCTGGTTCACAACCTGATTGGTACATCGGATTCTTAGAAGGTTCACTTCGAGTGATGCCTGCAATAGAATTCAATATTTTCAATACTTGGACATTTTCACCAAACATTTTAATTCCAGCATTAATTCTGCCTGGCTTAATGTTTGTACTTATGGGTGCTTATCCATTTATTGAAAGTTGGATCACTGGAGATAAAAGAGAACACAATTTGCTAGATCGTCCAAGAAATGCGCCAACCAGAACTGCCCTTGGCACAATGTCTTTAACTTTCTACATTTTGTTATGGATTGGTGGCGGAAACGACATCATTGCGACAACTTTTAATCTCTCAATTAATTCAATTACTTACTTTATGAGAGTAGCCCTAATAGCACTTCCCCCACTGGTATTTATAGCTACCAAAAGAATTTGCTTAGGGTTACAAAGAAAAGATCTAGAAATGTTGTTACATGGAAAAGAAACCGGCCGAATTCTTAGACTTCCAGACGGTGGATTCGTAGAAGTTCACCAACCAGTTAGTGAAGCAGAATTACCAAAACTGCTTGCCCGTGAAACTTATCCGGTGTGGGAACTGCCACAAAAAGTTGATGCTAACGGAATTAAAACACCTCACTATCACCGCCAAATGTTGAAAGCCAGAATAAGTGCCTGGTGGACCAAAGGTGATTTGCCAATTCCAAGTGCGAAAGAAATTCAAGCTGGTCAACATCATGCCTATGAAGCCTTAGAGCAGGCTAGTGAATTTGGGGTTAAACCAGGTAAAGAAGAAATCGTTTCTGCAACAAATCATTAAATAGTTAAATAAATAAAGCCCCAACACAAACGTTGGGGCTTTATTTATTTCTGTTTAGGAGACTGGTCTTACGGGCTTGGTTGGTTTAACTCCAAGTTGAGCAATACCTGCATCTCTTGTTGACTTGGCAGAATCCATGGCAGTTTTAAATGCTAATTTGGCTGCATCGATCTTTGTTTCATCTGTACCAGCAGCGGTTAACGCTGCAGTTTTTGTTGCAATTGCACTGGCTTTTGTGGTTGCAAAAGTTGCTTTAATTGCAGCTTTAGATGCTTTATATGTTGTAATACTTGCTTTGAACGCAGTTACCTGAGTTTTGTATTGAGCTAGTGCTGCTTGAGTTGAATCATCGACTGCCATTGCTGCAGTTGAAGATGTGCCTAATACAAGTGCTGAAACCACGATTGCTGACTTGATTCGGTTTGATAACTTCATCAGAGCCTTTCTGTTAGAAAGAGAAGAATTTCTTTTCCTTCACTAACAGGAAAGTGGTTTATTCTGGGGATTACTTCAAATCTGACTGGGAGTTGTCTGGGAATTAAATTCTTGAATTGGGTGACCTGCACATCTATCTTGAGGGGCCACTCCTTGGAGTGCTTCTTCTATGTGATCCCCACAACCAGAATAGGTAGCTTTGCCACAAATTCGACAGCTTATTTTGCTACAGATCCGAATCACCATTTCGCAGTATTTTGGTTGTTGCGAAATCAACACTAACGCTTTGTTATGGAACTAGTAAAACCTGTCCAGCGTAAACATCTATTCCCTCAAGCACATTTAAATCTTTAATTTGCTCGATAACTGCACGCGGGTCAATTTCCGGATTAACCCGCATTGCAATGGTCCATAAAGTTTCTCCTGGAGCAACCACAATTTGAGTTGTAGTCGAATTGGCAGTTTCGTTTGAGGCTTTAGCACTAGCTGTAGCTAGTCCAACTATGGAAAAAAGTGAGATCGCGAGCATGGCCACAAAGCTCAAGACTGAGACCAGGAAACGACCTCTTCGGGTCAAACGAATAGGCGCTACTGCCACGGGTGCCAGGGTTGTCATAAAAGCCTCTCTCTCGAACACTTGTTCGATTATTGCACACCCTTCCGACATTTGGCAAGTTTATTCGAACAGGTGTTTGAAACATCTGTTCGAATGGGCTACTCTAGGGATATGACAAAAAACAATGTGAGTGAATTACCTGATTCAGGCCCAGATGGTGATGGTTTAACCGCCCGCCAAAGCCGCATATTAGAAGTAATCGAGGAAGCTGTTCGAGATAGAGGCTTTCCTCCAACCGTTCGTGAGATCGCTGAATTAGTAGGCCTGGCCTCCCCCGCATCTGTTGCCCATCAACTTTCAGCCTTAGAAAGAAAAGGTTTCATTAAAAGAGATCCAAATTCTCCTCGAGCCATTGATGTGATGATGCCTTCCAAATCTGGAGTTGAGATTGATGGTCTTGTGGGCGGATTAAGTAATGAACAAACACCCGATGCAGCTTTTGTGCCATTGCTTGGACGCATCGCTGCTGGTGGACCAATCTTGGCTGAAGAATCAATTGAAGCTGTTTATCCATTGCCTAGAGAACTAGTTGGTAATGGTGAATTATTTATGCTCACAGTTGTGGGTGACTCAATGATTGATGCCGCAATTTGTCATGGTGACAAAGTTGTTGTTAAGAAACAAGATGATGCCCAAAATGGTGACATTGTGGCAGCCCTTCTTGGAGACGAAGCAACTGTTAAAACTTTAAAGCGTCAAGATGGACATGTTTGGTTAATGCCCTCAAATCCTGATTATGAACCAATTAACGGTGATGATGCCAAGATTCTTGGTCGTGTAGTTACTGTGATGAGAAAGCTTTAATTAGTTCTTAATCTGCGTTACAGCACTTAAGATGGCGTGATGATTAAAGTTGCCTTGGCTCGAGGATATGCGTTTCTAAGGGCTGCTCATTTTGGACCAACCATAATTGTTACCACAATTACCTTTCTTTTTTCATTCTCACAATATTCACCAATTGATGCATTCAGAGTTGGCTTAGCAATATTTGCTGGACAATTAGTTGTTGGCTGGACTAATGATTTTATTGACGCCCCCCTAGATATCGCCGCACAGAGAACAAAAAAACCGATAGTCACTCAAGAAATAGATCCTGATCAATTAAAGAAATCAATTTTAATTGCACTAGTTGCTGCTCTTTTGCTGTCCTTGTTTAGCTCATTGGGTTTAACTGGAACACTCATTCACTTTCTGGGAATTCTGAGTGCAACTCTCTATAACCTTAAACTTAAATCAACAATTCTTTCTCCACTTCCCTATATAGTTTCCTTTGGATCACTTCCTTGGGCAATTTATTTACCGGCAGGAAATCAACCACCATTATGGCTATTTATAGATTTCATGCTTATTGCAGTGGCTTTTCATTTCTTCAATGTTTTGAAAGATTTTCAATGGGATATCAATCAAGGCATCTTAGGACTTCCACAGCGACTAGGTAAAAACTCCAGCTTGTTTATTTCAATTTCACTTGTTATTTCAGCACTACTGGTTTTTATTTTCCGTCGTTAAGAATATATGATTTGCCTATGACAATAATATTTATTGCTGGTGGTGCTAGAAGTGGAAAGAGTCGTAAAGGTGAAGAGTTGGCAATTAGTCTGGCCGGTCTAACAAAGCCAATTTTTATTGCAACAGCTGAAGCAGTGGATGATGAGATGAAATCACGGATTGAAAAGCATCAGCATGATCGTGGAACAGCATTTGAGTTGATTGAAGAGGCCAAGGATTTAACTAAGGTTTTAAAGCAAGTCAATCCTGGGGCAACTGTGCTGGTTGATTGCCTCACTCTGTGGTTATCAAACAACATGATGGGTGAAGAAGCAGACACCAATCAATCTGTAATCCTTGCAGCTCGTGCTCGTACGGGCGCCACAATATTTATCAGTAACGAAGTTGGGGAAGGCATTGTGCCGATGCATCCAGTCTCACGCCAGTTCCGAGATCTTTCTGGCATCATGAATCAAGAGTTTGCAAAAGCTGCGGACAAGGTTTATTTCATGAAGTTTGGTATTGCCCAGGAACTCAAATGATCAATGACATAAAAGTTGCCTTTGCTTTTTTAACTCGTATTCCGATAACTCATAAAGATGAGATATCTATTCAACGCAGCGCAGTTTGGTTTCCCTTGGTTGGCTTTGTGATAGGACTTTCCTCAGGGTTAATATTTATTGGGCTTAATGAATTAATTCCAGCTGCACCATCTGCTGCACTCACACTTATTTTTTGGATCCTTGTTACAGGCGGATTTCATCAAGATGGATTGGCCGATACCTTTGATGGTCTAGTCGGTGGTTGGAATCCTGAAGATCGGCTACGAATCCTAAAGGATTCGCGCCACGGCACATATGGTGTTCTATCAATAGTTTTGCAATTAATTATTCAATTCGCACTTTTATCCACACTTAAATCACAAATAGCACTACTTGCACTAGTAACAGCGCACACCTTGGGCCGACTTGTTCCCATTTATTTTATGCTCACACCTGCTGCTCCTTCCCACGAAGGCATGGGGGCTACTTACGTGCGCACCGTCAAAAAAATCCATGTGCTTTTTGCAACATTACTAACATTCTCATTGCTTGCACCTTTAATAGGTCTGCACCTATTACTAATTGGTGCAATTGTTGGAATTGTTTCTTTGTTTTTTTTGCTCTACGTGCGAAAGAAAATCGGTGGAGTTGTTGGAGACGTGCTAGGTGCATCTGAGCAAATTGCGGAAAGTTTTATACTTCTATATTTTGTGATTATTTCGACCAACAACCTTTGGTTAACGTGGCTAATTTAATTACGGAGCGTTTTGATTGCATTCTCTTTGACCTGGGTAATACTTTAATTAAACAGGAAAATCCAGGAGTTCCATACGAATCCTTATCGGTGCAACTTTTACCTGGAGTTCAAAAACTCCTTGATTTACTACATGGTCAGGTAAAGCTCGGGATAGTTTCAAATACGCAGACAATTACAGCAGCTGAGATAAGTAATAAACTTGCATTAGTAGGACTAGATAAATACTTTGACGTTATTATTGCCACCGCCGAATTGGGTAAACATAAACCAGATCCAGCTCCTATTATTGCTGCCCTCTTGGAAATAAAATCAAGTGCTGATCGAACTCTTTATGTCGGAGATGTTGAAAATGACAAGATAGCCGCGTTTGCTGCTGGCGTGCACTTTGCATATGCAGGCCCAGATTTATACCAATCAGTGCACCAATACTTTTTACACAGTGAATTGGCATTTGATCGTGCGATAAATAATCATCCAATTTTTTCTAAACCACATTATGATTTGGTACGAAAAGAGTTTGATGGGTTGGCCAAGCCGGTTGGATCCCTTGGCAAGTTAGAAAAAATTACCGCCCAGATAGCGGGTATCACACATTTACCTTCACCATCAGTAGATCCTGCTGCCATTGCACTTTTTGGTGCAGATCACGGGATTGGCGAAGATGATTCTGTAACACCATGGCCACAAGCAATCACAGGTTTGATGCTTGAAGTTATGGGAGAAAATAAAGCCGCCGTATCCGTTTTTGCAGATGTAGCTGATGTTTATGTTCAAATTATTAATGTGGGAGCAGTAGTTCAGTCACAATCACCTGGTGTGCGAAACGAAAGAGTTGCCAGCGGTACCAAAGACATACGTACCCACGATGCCATGTCAGACACCATTGTTCGAGAAGCACTGGAAATTGGTGCACAAACTGCGGAGAGATTAATCGCTGGTGGATCGCGCTGTTTGGTGACCGGTGAAGTAGGTATTGGAAATACAACATCATCAGCTGCACTGATTGCACACTTTACGCAATCAACTGCCGAGCAAATCACTGGTCGTGGATCGGGTATCGATGATGAAACATTTGCCAGAAAAGTAAAGATTGTTGGCCAATTAATTACCAAGACCAAAGATGAGTCAGATCCTATTCACACACTTGCTCAGATTGGTGGAATAGAAATTGCAGCCCTTGTTGGTTACATACTGCGCGCAACCTCATTGCAGGTTCCAATTGTTTTAGATGGAGTTATTACTCTGGCTGCTGCAACTGTTGCGCAGTCAATAAATCCAGGAATAACACAGTTTTTAATTGCAGGACACTCTTCATCAGAACCAGGATCACGAATCGCAATTGCTCATCTAGGTTTAGACCCAATTCTTGATTTAGAGCTGAGACTGGGTGAAGGAACCGGAGCACTACTTGCCCTACCCATCCTTCGAGCCTCATGTCAGGGGCTATCACAAATAGCTCGCATCTCTGATCTGCTTTAAGAAA
>CAMATO010000006.1 GCA_945861165.1 Bifidobacterium breve
GACATGGAATTAGCAAAACCTTCCAAGATTGGATGAATCAAAACTCGATTAGCACTAGCTAACCAAGAAGTGTCATCAAATCCACTACGAGAACTTTGCGCAGCCTCTAACAGGGCGACAGTCTGAGCATTCGCTGGATCAGCTAACGCTTGTTGATATTCAGGTTGGGTGGCAGAAATTGCAAATGAATTAGCAGTTTCTTTGCCAACTTTTCCAAACAAAATAGAAATAAATGCTGCTGTTCCCACAGTTGCACCTAATTGTCTAAATAGTGTTACCGAAGAAGTTGCTACACCTAAATCTTTCATTTCTACCGCATTTTGGACAGCCAAAACTGTTGGTTGTAAAACTCCACCTAAACCTGCTCCAAACAGGAATGACAACACTGCAATCCACCAAAATGCAGTATCAGCAGTAAACGTGGTCATGAAAGCTAAGGAAAGGGTTAACAATGTTGTTCCAATAACTGGAAAAATCTTGTATCTACCAGTCTTGGAAATTGTTTGCCCAGAAATAATTGAACCTGCCATGATTCCCATGGTCAAAGGCAATAATTCAAGTCCAGCTTTAGTGGGAGTTGATCCACCTACTATTTGTAAGTAAAGAGGCAACATGGCTAATCCACCAAACATTCCTGCACCAGTAATTACACCGATCACAGCAATAAGTGAAAATGTTTTATCTTTGAAAAGGCGAAGCGGCAATAATGCCTCATCTTTCATTCTATTTTCAAAGTAAACAAAAAGCACCAAACTAACAATTCCTATTACGAAACAAATAATTGAATTACTACTGGTCCAACCCCAAATTCTTCCCTCTTGTGCAACGAGTAGCAAGGGAACTAAACCTGCGGATAAAGAAACAGCACCCCACCAATCGATGGCATGATCTACTTTTTTAAAGTTTGGAATGTGCAGAGTTCTGCTAACAACAAACAATGCAACTAATCCAATTGGCACGTTTACAAAGAAAACCCAACGCCAACCAGATAATCCCAGAATTGAATCTTGCCCAGCTAAAAACCCACCAACAATTGGACCAAGCACACTAGAAGAACCAAATACGGCTATGAAATAACCCTGGTATTTAGATCTTTCTCTAGGAGGAACGATGTCACCAATAATTGCTAAAGCAAGTGTGAATAAACCACCGGCACCTAAACCTTGAATTGCTCTAAATACTGCTAATTGGTACATAGAGGATGCAAAAGCACTTAGTGCAGAACCGACGATAAATATTGAAATGGCCCAAACAAATAATGGTTTGCGACCAAAAATATCACTTAGTTTTCCGTATAGCGGAGTAGTGATTGTGGAAGTAATCAAATAGGCAGTGGTTGCCCAAGCTTGGATTGATAAACCTTTGAGATCATCACCAATTGTTCTAATTGCGGTTGCCACAATTGTTTGATCTAGCGCAGCTAAAAAAAGTCCTAACATAAGTCCCACAAGGATGGGCACTACTTCTTTGTGATCTAGGTATGTATTTGATTGGTCTTTACTGGCGGAATATTCACTCATGTTGCACATCTTGCTATGTATATAGAGAAGATGGCTCAGTGAGGCTGGATTGCTCTAAGTTATGACCAAGTTAAGGGCGTATTTCACTCAGCAATCTTTCTTTGTTCACGAGTGACTTAATATTGATTTATGAGCACAAAGAAAATTTCACTTATTCTTACTCTTTCTTTGCTCGCAGCGCTTCAATCTTTTCCAAGTGCAGCTGTTGAAAACAATGAATTAGCCAGTTCAGTTCTAGAGCCATCAAAATATGTGAAGGGCGATAA
Organism: Bifidobacterium breve; assembly: GCA_945861165.1. Lineage (GTDB taxonomy): Bacteria > Actinomycetota > Actinomycetes > S36-B12 > UBA5976 > ATZT02. The sequence goes on from CAMATO010000006.1 coordinate 1,787, forward strand.
AACGGCAATTGAAAACCTGATCACCAGCCAATTAAGTAATCCACTTTTTTCTACCGGATATGGAATTTCAATTCGAGACAACACCGATGGAATAATTCTGTTTGAAAGTAATGCCCAAAATTCGATGCTGCCCGCTTCCCTCACAAAGTTATACACCGCAGCCAGTACAGCAATCACTCTTGATCCTGATGCCAGATTTGTGACAAGAGTAAAATACTTAGATAACAATGTTTATTTAGTGGGTGGAGCAGATCCGCAACTTGGAACTGAAAGTAACCCCACTCAAGCAGACTTAGCAGATTTAGCAAAAGAAACTGCACAAAAACTAAAAGAGTTTAACGTTTTTGAAGTTAACGTATTTATTGATGATGCAATTCTTGGTCCACTACAAAGACCAGCTGACTGGAAAGATACGTATTTTCAAAGTAGCGAAATTCATTTAATTTCAGCTTTAAATATTGATGACCCCAGTGCGCCAAGTAAAGCACCAGTAGATCCAAGTATTACAACTGGGCAAAAATTTGCGTTCTATTTAATTAAGAACAATATTAAAGTTAATGGTTTAGTAAGTAGAAAGAATACTCCTAAAGAAGCGTTTGAACTGTCTACCCAATACTCCAAAGCAGTTTCACAACTTATTGAAGACACATTAATGATTTCAAATAATCAAGATGCAGAAATTCTTGCTCGAGTTACTTCCTTGGTATCAGAAAATGATCCTTCCACAAAGGCTGCAACTGAATTAGTGCTTAAGGATGTTGAACTGTTAGGTATTTCAAGTGTTGATAATGCAATCACCGATGCAAGTGGTTTGAGTAGATCAAATAAAATTTCACCATCAGACTTAAGTGAAATAATCTATAAAAGTATTAAAAACCCGGTAATAACCAAAGTTAATAAAGGTGAAACTTCAAAATTTATGATTGCTCCAATTTTGCCAATCACTCCTGATCCTTGGTCTGTATTTACAGGACTGCCCACTGGTCATGGATTGGGAACTATGAAGAAAAGATTCGATGAAAATAATTCTGCGGGCCGTGGTGTGGTCCGCGCAAAAACAGGATCTTTAAACAGAGTAATAACTTTGGCAGGAACAATCACCACGAAAGATAATGTATTTCTTTCATTTGCAATTCTAGTAAACAGAGTTGAAGAACCAGAAAATGTGAGAGAAGCAATTGATAATTTGCTTAATGAATTAGCCGAATGTAATTGCGCCCCTACTCAATGACAACTCCTCCAATTGAATTGCAAAACGCAGTTCAAAATCTATTAAAAGATTTTGAAGCTGGAGATTTTGTTTTTGTTGGCTGTTCCGGTGGTGCAGATTCACTAGCACTGGCTTGGACCACAGCAGTGGTAGGTAAAAGATTAGATCTAAAAACTGGGGTGATTATTGTGGATCATCAATTATTTTCTAAATCAAATGAAGTTGCCTTAAATGCTAAAAAACAATGTGAAGAACTAGGAATCGATGAAGTAATTATCAAGAAAGTAAATGTTGAACAAACTAATGAAGGCTTAGAAGCAGCTGCTCGAGTTTCTCGTTACGAAGCTTTTGAAAATGTTTTGCACGAAACAAATGCTAAAGCAATTTTGCTTGCTCACACCCAAGATGATCAAGCAGAAACGGTTTTAATGAGACTATCCCGGGGAAGTGGTGCTAAATCACTTTCTGGAATGACAGCTGTCTCTGGAAAGTATTTAAGACCATTTTTACATTTAAGAAAAAAACAAGTTCACGATTCATTAGATCTAATCAGAATGAAAGCATGGCAAGATCCAGCCAATGTGGATAATCAATTCTTGAGAGTAAAAGTCAGACAAGAACTTATGCCTAAACTAATTGAAGTATTAGGCGAAGGAGCCATTAGTTCATTAGATAAAACCGCTCAGCTACTAAGAGTTGATAATCAAGCACTAGAAGATTTAGCTCACCAATTTGTGCATTCTCAGCCAGATGTGAAAACTAATGGTTTAAAGATCAGCGAACTGGAAAAACTTTCCGAAGCAATCAGAACTAGAGTTATTAGAATTAGTGGCATTGCCTCAGGAGTTCACCCGGGACCTTTTTCATTTGAACATGTTGAGGCTATTGATGCTCTTGTTAAGAATTGGCATGGTCAAGGAAATGTTGACTTACCAGGTTTCATTCAAGCAACTAGAGTCAATGGCTCATTAAGATTTGTAGCATCCAAGCACTAAAACTCCAAAGGAAATAATGAAAATCCAAGATATTCAAAGTCAAATAGTTAGAGAAGTAATTAGTGAACAAGAAATAGATAACAAACTTGGAGAAATAGCAAAATTAATTGATGAAGAATACAAAGGCAAAGATCTTCTCTTGGTTGGAGTTCTAGGAGGGGCATTTATATGCATGGCAGATCTAAGCCGACATATTTCTGTTCCATTAGAAATCGAATGGATTGCAATTTCTACTTATGGTCACGGCACAACCTCAACAGGTGTGGTGAAAATATTAAAAGATCTTTTCACAGATATAAAAGGTAGACACGTTCTTATCGTTGAAGATATTTTGGATTCTGGTTTAACACTTTCTTGGTTGAAAGATAACTTATCAACCAGAGGCGCAGCTTCTGTTGAGATCTTCACATTGCTAAGGAAACCTGACGCGATAAAAATTCCAGTAGAAGCCAAATATGTGGGATTTGATATTCCAAACGAATTTGTCATTGGCTATGGGTTGGATTACGCACAGAAATACCGAAATTTGCGTTCAATTGCGATTTTGCACCCAGACGTGTACACCCAAAAGTCCTAACGCGTAACATCAAAGGTGAGGGCAAATTTGCCAATCACCCAGCTGTTACGGAGGATGGGGTTTTTAAAACCCCTTAAATAGATGAAAGCATCTAAGTTTTTTCGAGGTCCACTTTTCTGGATCACTGTCGCAATCACTTTGGTTTTATTAGGAAGCAACGTTCTTTCTTCCTCTAGCGCTCCCGAAACAATTACTACTTCCCAAGCGGTTTTAGCTATCCAAAAAGATCAGGTTAAAAGTGTCAAATTAATTGATCGCGATCAAAGAATAGAAATTATTTTTAAGGACGACAAGAAAGCAAAAGCTGATTACATAACGGGGCAAGGCGTTCAATTACAAGAACTATTACAAGCAAAAGTTGAACGAGGCAGTATTGCTCAAGATGGATACGACACGGTAGTTCCTAAAGATAACTTCTTGGTTAGTTTGCTGTTCTCATTGTTACCAATTGCGTTAGTTATTTTCCTACTCTTTTTCTTCATGGGACAAATGCAAGGTGGAAATCGAGTACTTAATTTTGGTAAAGCAAAAGCAAGATCTATCAACAAAGACATGCCTAAGACCACATTTTCTGATGTTGCTGGCGCAGAAGAAGCTGTTGAAGAATTAGAAGAAATAAAAGAATTCTTAGCTGAGCCTGCAAAATTTCAAGCAGTTGGCGCCAAGATTCCCAAAGGTGTTCTACTTTATGGACCTCCTGGAACTGGTAAAACACTTTTAGCAAGAGCAGTAGCTGGTGAAGCGGGTGTTCCATTCTTTTCAATCTCTGGTTCAGATTTCGTAGAAATGTTTGTTGGAGTTGGTGCAAGTCGAGTAAGAGATTTATTTGAACAAGCAAAAGCTGCTGCACCGGCAATTATTTTCGTTGACGAAATTGATGCAGTAGGAAGACAACGTGGTGCAGGTTTAGGTGGCGGACATGATGAACGTGAACAAACTTTAAATCAGTTACTTGTTGAAATGGATGGTTTCGATGTAAACGTCGGAGTAATTCTAATTGCGGCAACTAACAGACCAGATGTTTTAGATCCAGCATTATTACGTCCGGGAAGATTTGATCGACAAATTGCGGTGGAAAGACCAGACTTAAAGGGTCGTGAAAAGATTTTACAAGTTCACGCCAAAGGTAAACCAATTGCAGATGATGTGAATCTGCATGATTTTGCCAAAAGAACCCCCGGCTTTACTGGTGCAGATTTAGCAAACGTACTTAATGAAGCTGCTTTATTGACAGCTCGTACTGGAAAGAAATTTATTGATGCACTAATTGTTGATGAAGCTATTGATCGAGTAATTGCTGGTCCACAAAAACGAACCAGATTAATGAATGACAAAGAAAGATTAATTACTGCGTATCACGAGGGTGGACATGCATTAGTAGCTGCTGCACTTCCTAACACTGACCCAGTTCATAAAATTACGATTTTGCCCAGAGGTAGAGCTCTTGGTTACACCATGGTTTTACCGGAACAAGACTCTTATTCAACAACCAGAAATCAAATGCTTGATCAACTTGCTTACATGTTGGGTGGTCGTGCTGCTGAAGAAATGGTGTTTCATGATCCAACAACTGGTGCATCAAATGACATTGAAAAAGCCACAGGTGTTGCTAAAGCCATGGTTACTCAATATGGCATGACTGAAAGATTAGGTGCCATAAAATACGGTACTGAAGGAAGAGATGTTTTCTTAGGTAGAGATTTAAATCATCAAAGAGATTATTCTGAAGATGTGGCAGCAGCAATTGATGAAGAAGTTAGAAAACTCATTGATAATGCCCATCATGAAGCTTATGCAATTCTTGATTTAAATAGAGCAACTTTAGATAAATTAGTTGTTGAACTTCTTGAAAAAGAAACACTTGACAAAGAAGAAGTAGCAAAAATATTTGAAAAACTAAAACGTAGCCCTAACCGCCCGGCTTGGACTGGTTCAAATAAACGCAAACCTTCTAAAAAGGGTCCCGTTAAAGCACCTGTTCGTTTAGTCAAACCCGAGGACACCAAAGCATCATTGGAGCACCCAAGCCAGACACAGAAATCAAGTGGGGCAGTGGCCAACGAAGTAAAAAATTCAAAAAATAAATAAACAATTATGAATGAAAAAACTCGTATCAGTCCAAATGCTGATCCTTTAGCAGATATTGATCCTACTCAAAGACAAAGCTTTGATCAACAAAAAATTGAAAATGCAATCAGAGAAATTATAATTGCTATAGGCGAAGATCCAGATAGAGATGGATTACAAGACACCCCAGCCAGAGTGGCACGAGCTTATAAAGAAATGTTTGCTGGACTTTATGAAAGACCAGAAGAAGTTCTTGCAACAACATTTGATTTAAACCATAATGAATTAGTAATAGTTAAAAACATTGATATTTTTTCTGTCTGCGAACATCACTTATTACCCTTTGTGGGCAAAGCTAGTGTTGGCTATATTCCCAATAACAATGGCCAAATAACTGGATTGTCAAAATTAGCTCGATTGATTGATGTTTATGCTAAGCGACCACAAGTTCAAGAAAGATTAACTTCTCAAGTTGCAGATGCATTAATGAGAATCCTTAAACCACAAGGTGTAATTGTGGTTATTGAATGTGAACATTTTTGTATGAGTATGCGCGGAGTGAATAAACCAGGTTCAAAAACCGTAACTTCAGTAGTGCGCGGAAACTTAGAAGATCCAGCTCTTCGACACGAAGCATTAACACTTATCTCTCACAACTCATGACTCAAGGCTCACGCCGCCAACCAGAAGGTCTTTCTCCAGCATTGGCGAAACTTAATAGATGTTTAGTAGTTGGTGTTTTAAATGTAACTCCTGATTCATTTTCTGACGGAGGATTATTTAGTGATACCAATACTGCAGTCAAATATGCACAAGAATTAATACAAAACGGAGCAGATTTAATTGATGTAGGTGGCGAGTCCACCAGACCTGGTGCTTCACGAATAACAACGGCGGAAGAACAAAAAAGAGTCATCCCTGTAATTGAAGAATTAACTGGTTTAGGAATTATTACCAGCATTGACACAATGAGAAGTGAAACAGCCTCAGCAGCGGTTAATGCTGGAGCCCAAATAGTAAACGATGTCAGCGGGGGATTGGCTGATGAAAAGATGCATAAATGTGTTGCAGATTTAAATGTGCCCTACGTTTTAATGCATTGGCGTGGTCATTCAACAGTTATGGATAATCTTGCAACTTATTCCGATGTCGTAACAGAAGTAGTAAACGAAATTCAAATGCAAGTAGATCAGGCCATTAAATCTGGAATAAATAGGAAAAAAATTGTGATTGATCCTGGCTTAGGTTTTGCAAAAAATCCTGAACATAACTGGGAAATACTAAGAAAATTCAACGAATTACATAAGCTAAATCTGCCAATTTACATAGGAGCCTCTCGAAAGCGATTTCTAACTGATTTTGCAATCCCTCAAGGGTCATTGGAGCCCAAGGATAGAGACGTAGCCACTTCGATAATCAGTTCTTATGTTTCCTTGAGTGGCGCCTGGGCAGTTCGGGTGCATGATGTTTCGGCTAATTCGGCAGCAGTTAAAGTTGTGAGCCTAGTTAAGGAATCCCGATGTCTATAGACAAAATTACCCTCACTGGACTCAAAGTTTTCGGCTATCACGGAGTATTAAAAAAAGAAAGAAAAAAAGGTCAAGAATTTATTGTAGACGTTTCTGTTTCTTACAAGATGAACAAAGTAGTTGATACCGATAACATTAAATACGCAGTTAATTATTCACAAATAGCCATGATAGTTAAAGAAGTAATCGAAGGTGAACCTAAAAATCTTATTGAAAAAGTTGCAGACGATATCGCAAATAAAATAATTGAAAAATTTGATGTTAAAATAGTAAGAGTAACTCTGCACAAACCTAACGCTCCGTTAGATGTGATATTTGACGATGTAAGCGTAAGTGTGGAAAGAATGAAATGAAAGCAATAGTTGCCCTCGGATCTAACCTGGGTGACAGATTTAATTTTTTGCAAAATGCGGTAATGGAAATCAATGCGATAAGTCAAAATAGAGTTACACATATTTCTAGTGTTTATGAGACTCTTCCTGTAGGGGGACCAGCTCAAGATAACTATTTGAATGCAGTTATTAGTTTGGAAACCTCATTAAATGCAGAAGAACTACTTCAAAAGTTATTAATAATTGAATTAAATTTAGGTAGAGAAAGGACTACAACTTGGGGTCCAAGAACAATTGATTTAGATTTAATTTATTTTGAAAACCAATCAATTAATAGTCCAAATTTAGTGTTACCCCATCCCAGAGCTCACGAAAGATGTTTTGTCATGAAACCTTGGGTTGAGATAGATCCAGCAGCTAATCTGGGAGACACGAGAATCGAAGAAATATTATTGAAGCTAGATTGCACTGGAGTCAACCTTTTTCCAACGACACTGGTGAATCAATGAAGCCCACCACAGTAAAGAATATTCTTAGTTTCATGTTTATTTCAATGATTGTTGGTTATTTTTTAACAAGTATTTATGAGAATTTAACTAGTTCCTACATCCCTGTAAGCAGTAATACGATTATTGCTTTGGCTATCTTAAATTTTGCTTTGCTTTATTGGATCATTATTTTCAAGAACCGTTTGAGTGAGGCTAGAGATAAGAATCAAGTAATTTCCCAACGGAAAGCCCCACCACATCCTTTGGTTGCAGCTCGAACAGTTGCATTGTCTTTTGCTGGGAGTAGAGCGGCTTGTCTGATATTGGGATTTTATTTTGGAATGATTTTGAATTTATTACCAAATGTAGAACTGAGTCCAATAAAGTCACGGATTTTTATGGCCCTAATAATAATTGCCTTAAGTGCAATCTTGCTTGGACTTTCTTTATGGTTAGAAAAGATCTGTCGGATAAAAGATTCAGATGACAAACCGGGTGATAACGCATCTTTTGCCTAAAGAATAGAGTTCAGATATGACTCTACTGGTTCATGGCAATGCTGAACTTCGTTTGGCTATGAGCGGTTTAGGAAGCAATATTTGTCTAGTTCCCACCATGGGAGCTCTTCACGATGGTCATGGGACATTAATTGATGCCGCAAAAGACTTTGCGGGTAAAGATGGGTGTGTAGTAGTAAGTGATTTTGTTAACCCAAAACAATTTGGACAAGAAGAAGATTTTGAAAAATACCCTAGGAATCTTGAAAGCGATTTAAAGATTGCACACAGTGCAGGGGCACACATTTTGTGGGCACCAAGTGTTGAAGATGTTTATCCAGGCCATTGGCCTTTAGATATCGAATCTGATCCAAGATTTGAAATATTGGAAGGAAGAACTCGTCCAGGACACTTTGTCGCGGTTATCGAAGTTGTCACTCGACTATTTGACATTGTGCAACCAAATTTTGCTGTATTTGGTGAAAAAGATTTCCAACAATTAATTTTTATTTCCGAGATGGCCCAAAAACGTGATCCACAAATTGGAATCTTGGCAGTACCAACTAAACGAGCAGCTGACGGTTTAGCACTTTCCAGTAGAAATGTTTATCTTTCTTCTGATCAAAGAAACGTGGCCCATTTAATTCCAGATGCGTTAAAAAAAGCAGTGCAACTAGCAAGTAAAGGTGCAACCCAATTTGAAATCAAAAAAACAGTGACAGAAATGATCAATACTTCCGATCTAATAGAAATTGATTATCTTGAAATATTGAGCAATGATTTGACTGAACTAAAAACAGGAGTTGTGGGTAGAATTCTAATTGCCGTTAAATTGGGCAACACCCGCTTAATTGATAACATGCCAATTCTCTTACAGGATAAAAATGACTCAAATTAATTTGGTACAAAGGTTAAATTCAACCGAACCTGGATGGACCATAAATGCTGATGTAATTGTTATCGGTTCAGGAATTGCAGGTTTAACTGCAGCACTTTCAGCCCGGGCAAAAGGTTTATCTGTTTTATTGCTTACTAAAGATGTGTTATCCACTAGTTCAACTTCTTGGGCACAAGGTGGAATTGCTGCAGCACTTGGTCCAGGAGATTCACCCGACCAACATTTTCAAGACACCTTGGAAGCTGGTGCTGGTTTATGTGATCAAAATTCAGTAAAAATTCTTGTCCAAGAAGGACCAGCAGCCGTACGAAGATTAATTAATTTAGGTGCAACTTTTGATTTAGATTCATCAGGCAATGTGGCATTAACTAGAGAAGGTGGACACAGAAGACATCGCATTGCCCATGCGGGTGGTGATGCCACTGGAGCAGAAATATCACGAGCCCTTGTTGCCAAAGTTTTAGCTGATCCCAAAGTAAGAATTTTTGAACATGCACTTGTACTTGATTTATTAAAAGATAAATTTGAAAGAGTTTGCGGAGTTACTTTGCACGTGATGGGTAAAGGAAGAATTGATGGAGTGGGTGCTGCATTAGCTCGCGCAGTAATTTTAGCAACGGGTGGACTGGGTGCAGTTTTTGAACAAACCACAAATCCATTAGTAGCAACTGGTGACGGGGTGGCACTGGCATTAAGAGCTGGCACAACTGTTGCAGATTTAGAATTTGTACAATTTCATCCCACAGTGTTATGGGTAGGACCAGATTCCAGAGGATCCCAACCCCTAATAAGTGAAGCAGTTCGTGGCGAGGGCGCAATATTAAGAAATATAAACGGTGAAGCGTTTATGTCAAAGATTCACCCAATGAAAGATTTAGCTCCTAGAGATGTTGTGGCTCACGCTGTTCATGAGGAAATAATTAAAAGTGGTAAACCATTTGTTTATTTAGATGGCACAAAACTTGGAAAAGATATTTGGCTAAATAGATTTCCAAACATTTTATTGAGTTGTCAGGAAATAGGAATTGATCCACTAGTTGAAATGATTCCGGTTGTTCCGGCAGCACATTATGCCTCTGGCGGAGTTATTTCAGATATGACTGGAAGAACTGATATTCCAGGATTATTTGCAGTGGGCGAATGCGCTAGCACTGGTGTGCATGGAGCAAATAGGTTGGCATCAAATAGCTTGCTTGAAGGACTTGTAGTGGCTGAACGAATTGCGCAGCATTTAGTTGACTTACCAGCACAAAGTGAACCATTAATTGAAAATATTCCCTCAAATTTAATTGACGGCAAAGTCAGAAAAGAAATAACTGCTACCACCACTAAAGGTGCTGGTGCGGTAAGAAATTCTCAAGGATTACAACAAACAATTAGTGATCTCGCACAATTAGCAAGCAAAACCACTAATCTTGCTTCCACCCAAAGTTGGGAAGCAACAAATTTATTAACAGTCTCAAGTTTTCTTTCAAATGCTGCTCTGCGGCGTGAAGAAAGTAGAGGTTCTCATTGGAGAACAGATTTTCCAGCCAGAAACGATGAAAGGTGGCTGGTGAGAATACAAGGAAAATTAAATGAAGGTAAATTAGAACTTTCAGAAAAAGCTATCGGAAAGAAATAATAAATGACAACCAAAGAGCAGGTTTACGAAAATTTACGCGAAGCCGGACTGGAACCTGAGTTAGTTCAAGCACTAGTCGATCTTGCAATTTCTGAAGACTTAATGGGCGGTAGTGATGTCACCTCTCTTGCCACTATTCCTGAAACCCAAGTTTCTGAACTAGATTTAGTGACAAGATCATCTGGAGTTATTGCAGGTATTGATATTGCAGCATTAGTGTTTCTCTCCATAAGTGACAACAAAATAGCTGTAGAAAAATGTGTAACAGACGGAGCTACAGTCAATTCGAAAACCTGTTTGTTAACAGTTAAGGGTCAAACCATTGATTTATTAGCAGCTGAAAGAACAGCTCTAAATTTTTTAGGTCATTTAAGTGGAATTGCTACAACAACAAATAAATGGGTTAAAGAAATAGCTGGGACTAATTCCCAAATACGTGATACCAGAAAAACCACGCCAGGTTTACGACTTTTAGAAAAATATGCTGTAAAAGCTGGTGGGGGCACCAATCACCGTATGAGCTTAAATGATCAAGCACTAATTAAAGATAATCACATAATTGCAGCAGGTTCAATTAAGAAAGCTGTTGAGAAAGTTAGGGATAAATTCCCAGAAATTGAATTCGAAATAGAAGTGGATAATTTAACTCAACTTGATGAAGCCTTAGCAGCAAATGCACAACTAATTTTACTGGATAATTTTGCCTTAGATGATTTAAAGAAGGCAGTGGGAATTGTAAATAAAAAAGCCAAACTTGAGGCTAGTGGCGGCTTAACTCTAGAAAATGCCCGCAAAATTGCTGAGACTGGTGTGGACTTTCTAGCCGTGGGTGCCCTAACCCATTCGGCGCCAGTGTTGGATATAGGTGGTGACCTGAGAACTGTTCGCTAAATATGCGAGCTAATTTGGAGTTGCTAGGAGAGTAATAAATGTTGTTAGCAATAGATGTTGGTAACACCAACACAGTTCTAGGTCTTTATGACAATGAAAAACTTATTCAAAATTGGCGAATCAAAACTGATACCAATTCCACTGCTGATGAATTAATTTTAACTTATAACGGTTTATTAAAAGATCAACCTAAAGTAACTGGAATATCTTTGTGCTCAACTGTTCCCTCAGTCTTAAGAGAAATGCGATGGATGCTGGAAAGATATTTTCCTGACGCTAAAACTGTGATTATTGAACCAGGAACAAAAACCGGAGTACCAATAATTACTGATAACCCTAAAGAAGTTGGTGCTGATCGAATTGCTAACTCTTTAGCAGTATTTGAAAGACACGGTGGACCTTCAGTGGTAGTTGATTTTGGAACATCAACAAATTTTGATGTGGTCAGTGAAAAAGGTGAATTCCTGGGTGGAGCACTTGCTCCCGGTATTGAAATTTCTTTAGAAGCTTTAGCGAATAGGGCAGCACAACTACGAAAAGTTGAATTTGTGAAACCAAGAAGTGTTATTGGTAAAAATACCGTTGAGGCGTTGCAGTCAGGTGCTCTTTATGGATTTGCGGGCCAAGTTGATGGAATTTTGCAAAGAATAATTGCTGAGATTGGTCCATTAAAAGCAGTTGTTGCAACTGGTGGTCTTGCACCATTGGTTGTTGAAGAATCAAGCACTATTACTCATCACGAACCAGACTTGACCTTGGAAGGCTTACGGTTAGTTTTCGAAAAGAACAAGTAGTCTAGTTTTCTATGAGCAACGATGCCCCAGTGGATTTGAACGAACAAGAACAAATCCGTCGCGAAAAACTTGCCAGAATTCAATCCCAAGGGATTGATCCTTTCCCAGTTGGTTTCAAACCAGATCACACATTCTTAGAAGTTAGAAACGAAAACAAAGATTTAGCACCAGAGGCAAAAACTGGAAAAATAGTTTCTATAGCTGGTCGAGTAATGCTTAATCGCATTGCAGGAAAATTAATTTTTGCAACCTTGAGAGATGGTTCAGGTGATTTGCAAGTGATGATTGCAGCGGATGCCGTTGGGGAAGACTCAATTGAACTTTGGAAAGAAATCGTCGATTTAGGTGATCATGTTGGGTTAACTGGTGAAGTTGTAACAACAAAGCGTGGAGAACTTTCTGTTAAGGCCAGTAAATGGTTAATTACAAGTAAATCTTTAAAACCATTGCCTGATAAACATCATGGATTAAATGATCCTGAACAACGAGTACGAATGCGTTACGTAGATTTAATTGTTAGACCAGAAGCAAGAGAGATGCTTCACGTGAGATCTAAAGTTGTTTCCAGTATCAGAAAATCGTTAACTGATCGAGGTTTTGTTGAAGTAGAAACCCCAATGTTGCAGGTACTGCATGGGGGAGCAAATGCTCGTCCTTTTAAAACTCATATAAATGCTTATGACATAGATTTATTTTTACGAATTGCACCAGAACTTTATTTGAAACGCTTACTGGTGGGTGGGGTAGATAGAGTATTTGAAATCAATAGAAACTTTAGAAACGAAGGTGCCGATACTTCGCATAACCCTGAATTCACCATGTTGGAGATGTACCAGGCATATGGCGACTATGACGTAATGCGTGAACTGACTCAACACTTAATTCAGGAGGCAGCTAAGAATGTTTATGGCAAAGAAATAGCTAGACATTGGGATGATGAAGGAAACCACACTGAGCACGACATCAGTGGTCAATGGCCGGTGGTAAAAGTTTATGAAGGATTAGCTAAAGCAACTGGTGAAACAATAAATGCTGATACAGATGAAAAAACTTTAAGAAATATATGCGATAAATTAAAAATTTCTCATGATCCTAAATGGACTAGAGGCCAAGTGGTGTTAGAACTTTATGAACACTTATTGGAAGATAAAACAGTTCTTCCTACTTTTTATATTGATTTTCCAACCGATGTGTCTCCTTTAACTAGACAGCACCGTAAAGATCACAGAGTTGCAGAGCGCTGGGATTTGGTTGCCTTTGGTGCAGAAATTGGTACCGCTTATACAGAATTAAATGATCCAATCGAACAAAGAATAAGACTAACGGAACAAGCCAAGCTTGCTGCAGGTGGCGATGTGGAAGCTATGCAAATAGATGAAGATTTCTTACGAGCACTTGAATACGGAATGCCACCAGCCGGTGGACAGGGAATGGGAATTGATCGAGTCTTAATGATGTTAACTGGTAGAGGAATTAGAGAAACAGTTTTATTTCCGCTGGTTAAACCACAATAAAATGTCTGCACTAACAATTCGTCCGGCCAAAACAACTGATGTTTCAACCATAAGAAAACTGGTAGATACATATGCTCCAGAGCGAAGATTACTTTCTAAAGCAACGGTTACCTTGTATGAAGCAGTTCCAGAATTTTTAGTAATTGAAAAAGATGGTCAAGTAATTGGCGCAGGCGCAATTCACGTTTTGTGGGAAGACTTGGCTGAAGTAAGAACTGTGGCAGTATTTCCTGAATTTAAAGATAAAGGAATTGGTTCGCAAATATTGGAAGCATTAATTAATAGAGCCAAAGAATTAGGGGTAAGAAGAGTTTTTTGTTTAACCTTTGAAACCAAGTTTTTTGCTAAACATGGTTTTGTCGAAATTGAAGGCACACCTGTTGAGCCAGAGATTTATCAACAGCTTCTACAGTCCTATGACGTAGGTGTGGCAGAGTTTTTGGATTTGGACAAAGTGAAACCAAACACATTGGGTAACACCCGAATGATCAAACACCTGTAATTTCGACTAAAACTACTTACCCCTACTTCTTGTTACCCATGGGGTAAATGAATACCACTTATAGGGATGTTTCCTCGACTTTTAGGTTGAATTTGCTAATTAAAACTAGAGACGTACTATAGATATAGAGGAAAAAAAACAATTTCCCCAAAGTTGATGCAAGGAGGCTTAAGTTAAATGTTCGAAAGATTCACTGATCGAGCAAGACGCGTAGTAGTACTTGCGCAAGAAGAAGCCCGCATGCTCAACCACAATTACATTGGTACCGAACATATCCTTTTAGGTTTAATTCATGAAGGCGAAGGCGTTGCCGCTAAATCCTTAGAATCATTAGGTGTTTCCCTTGAATCTGTTAGATCACAAGTTGAAGAAATAATTGGCCAAGGCCAACAAGCACCATCAGGACATATTCCTTTTACTCCTCGTGCCAAAAAAGTATTAGAACTTTCTTTAAGAGAAGCTTTGCAATTAGGACATAACTACATTGGAACAGAACACATTTTGCTTGGCCTTATTCGAGAAGGCGAAGGAGTGGCTGCTCAAGTACTAGTGAAACTTGGGGCAGATCTAAATCGTGTTCGTCAACAAGTAATCCAATTACTTTCTGGTTACCAAGGAAAAGAACCTTTAACCTCAGGTGCTCCCAATGAAGGAACCCCCTCAACTTCTTTAGTGCTTGATCAATTTGGCAGAAACTTAACTCAAGCAGCCCGTGATGGAAAACTTGATCCAGTAATTGGTAGAGAAAAAGAAATTGAACGAGTAATGCAAGTACTTTCTCGTAGAACAAAAAATAATCCAGTTTTAATTGGGGAACCAGGTGTTGGTAAAACAGCTGTGGTTGAAGGATTGGCACAAAAAATTGTTAAGGGCGATATTCCAGAAACTTTGAAAGACAAACAGCTTTACACTCTTGATTTAGGATCATTGGTTGCCGGATCTAGATACCGCGGTGATTTTGAAGAAAGATTGAAAAAAGTATTAAAAGAAATACGTACTCGCGGTGACATTATTTTGTTCATTGATGAAATTCACACCCTTGTCGGAGCAGGTGCTGCCGAAGGTGCCATTGATGCTGCATCAATTTTAAAACCGATGCTGGCTCGAGGCGAACTACAAACAATTGGTGCCACCACTTTGGATGAATACCGTAAATATGTTGAAAAAGATGCAGCATTAGAACGCCGCTTTCAACCCATTCAAGTCCAAGAACCTTCCGTTGCTCACGCCATTGAAATCTTAAGAGGTTTAAGAGATCGCTACGAATCACATCACAAAGTTACAATTACTGATTCTGCTTTAGTTTCTGCTGCCACCTTGGCCGATCGGTACATCAATGATCGTCAATTGCCAGATAAAGCAATTGATTTGATTGACGAAGCGGGCGCACGTTTACGTATTAACAGAATGACTGCCCCACCTGATTTGAGAGAATTTGATAACAAAATTGCTGATGTGAGAAAAGAAAAAGAATCAGCTATTGATGCTCAAGACTTTGAAAAAGCTGCGGCACTGAGAGATAAAGAAAAAACCTTAATTTCTGAAAAGAATGAACGCGAACGTGAATGGAAAGCAGGCGATTTAGATATCGTTGCTGAAGTTGATGAAGACTTGATTGCAGAAGTATTAGCAATGTCAACAGGAGTGCCTGTGGCCAAGTTAACTGAAGCCGAATCTAAAAGACTGTTACGCATGGAAGAAGAACTACATAAACGTGTTATTGGTCAAGAAGATGCCATTAAAGCTTTGTCTAAATCAATTAGAAGAACTCGTGCTGGACTAAAAGATCCTAAAAGACCAGGTGGTTCATTTATTTTTGCTGGTCCCTCCGGTGTTGGTAAGACTGAACTTTCTAAAACTTTGGCCCAATTCTTATTTGGTGATGAAAACGCATTAATCATGTTAGACATGTCTGAATATTCAGAGCGTCATACTGTTTCTAGATTGTTTGGATCTCCTCCCGGATATGTGGGTTATGAAGAAGGTGGACAGTTAACTGAAAAAGTTCGTCGTAAACCTTTCTCGGTCGTGCTTTTTGACGAAGTTGAAAAAGCGCATCCAGATATTTTCAATTCACTGCTCCAAATCTTGGAAGACGGTAAATTAACCGATTCTCAAGGTCGCATGGTTGATTTCAAAAACACTGTCATCATCATGACCACCAATCTTGGTAGCCGAGATATTTCTAAAGGTGTGGGTCTTGGTTTCTCAATGGGTGATGATGTTGAAGGAAGTTATGACCGAATGAAACTAAAAGTAAATGAAGAGTTAAAACAACATTTCAGACCAGAATTCTTAAACCGACTAGATGACGTGATTGTGTTCCATCAATTAACTCGTCCAGAAATACTACAAATTGTTGAGTTAATGATCACTTCCCTTGATGATCGTTTGAAAGACAAAGACATGGGACTGATCATGACTGATCAAGCTAAAGAATTGCTTGTTGATAAGGGTTATGACCAATCTTTGGGTGCAAGACCTATGAGAAGAACAATTCAACGAGAAATTGAAGATGTATTGAGTGAAAAGATTTTGTTTGGTGAATTAACTGCTGGAAATCTTGTGGTAGTAGGAGTGGAAGGCGAAGCTGCTAACAATGACAAGAAAACCCTTGATACCAGAGTCTTTACTTTCACTGGCGAAGCTAAACAAGCTCTACCAGATGCACCACCGGTAACTAGCACTGTTGAATAATTTAGTTCTTACTAATTTCTTCAGCTCTTTTAATTGCAGCACCAAGTGCATTTTCCCAAATACCTTTTAAATCTTTACTTTCTAAGAATTCAATTGCTGCCTGGGTTGTTCCCTGGGGAGAAGTTACTTTTCTTCTCAATTCAACAACGTCATCAGCTGAACTTTCAAATAAAGCACTAGATCCCATGAAAGTGTTTTCCACTAAAACTTGAGCTACATCTCTAGTCAGGCCATGTTTAACCGCTGATTCAATTAATAATTCAGTGACGAAAAAATAATAAGCTGGGCCAGAGCCTGAAGTTGCTGCTACTACATCAATCAAATTTTCTTCTACAACAACAACTTGACCAACTGCTGCTAAGAGGTTTTTAGCGATAGCTAAGTGTTCAGCTGTTGCAAATTCACCTTTAGCCAAACCCGTGACACCCTTACCAACCAAGGCTGGAGTATTAGGCATAGCTCTCACCACAGCTGCATTAGTGATTCCTAGGTTTTTTACTATATAGCTCGAAGTAAGTCCCACGGCAATAGAAATGATCAACGTATTTTGGTTTATATGTTTGCCGATCAAAGGTAATACTTCGTCCATGTTTTGAGGCTTTACCCCGAGGACAACGACATCACAATCTTTAATTGCTGAAATTTCAGTGGAACAAACAACTTGATACCGCTGGGAAATGTGGTCAACGCTTGCTTGGACCTTATCTACACAAACTATGTCTTGGGCTGACACCACATTGTTTAGCAGGCCTTTTAATATGGCTTCACCCATATTGCCGGTGCCAACAATGCCTATTTTCATGACTAATTCTTTCTACTTAATGTGACTTATTGAACAAGAGTACTTTGCGTATCGCAGAAACTCTCCGAGTAGGCTCTCGCCTATGACCGAATTTTTGAAAGATACTCCTCGAACTTGGCTTGAATTTATAGATCCGGATGCCTCAGGCACAATTATCAAAGCTGATTTAACGTGGTTAACTTCCAATTGGGAATGCATATTTGGCAGAGGCTGCAAAGGTGTTGAGAAATCAAATCCAAATGATGGTTGCTGTGTTCACGGCGCACATTTCACTGAACCAGCAGATAAAAAAAGAGTTGCTAAATGGGTTAAGAAACTAACCCCAGATATTTGGGAAAAACAAGAACACGCAAATTCTAAAAAAGGTTGGACTGAAAGAGAAGATGGAATTGAAAAAACACGAGTAGTAAATGGTGCTTGCATATTTATGAACTCACCAGAATTTACTGGTGGGCAAGGTTGCGCACTACATAAACTTGCGTTGGTAAAAGGTGCTAAACCTTTGGAAGCAAAACCTGATGTTTGTTGGCAATTACCAATTAGAAGAAGCTATGAAACTAGAGAATTTGAAGATGACACAGATTTTCAAGTAATTGTTATCGAAGAATATAAAAGAAAAAATTGGGGAGATGGTGGTCACACCATGGATTGGTATTGTTCCTCAGATACTGATGCCCATGTTGCTGAAGATCCTGTTTATATCAGCGAAAAAGATACTTTAATTGAATTAATTGGTAAAAAAGCATACGCAGTCTTGAAAGAGCATTGCGATAATCGTGTGACATTACTTAAAACTATTAAAAAATTACCTGGTAGAAAAGCAAAAGAAGTTTTGTTGTCATTAAATCCTCATCCAGCTGATCGTTTTATTTAAAAAACTTTTAAATCACTTCTGTAACAGTGCTGTATTCAAACCCACTAGCATGTCTGATTCCCTTAGATAACCCCCCTCCTCTCTTGTGTTACTGGGCACCGAGGCATTACCGTGGCATCACACGTCACTTAAGGCTTAGGGAAGGTCTTAAAGCGTGTAAGAAAGAGGCAAGGAAATGGCGACAAGCCCAGATAGACCTTTAGGCGAAGTTAGATTCTTGACTGTGGCAGAAGTTGCCGCATCAATGCGAGTATCAAAGATGACTGTTTATCGATTAGTTCACTCCGGCACAATGCCAGCAGTGCGCGTTGGTAGATCGTTTCGTGTTCCAGAAGCAGCAGTTTCTGACTACTTGCGCGAATCATTCGTAGAGGCTGGCTGATTTCCCCTCAGCCAGCTTTCCCCACTTTTAAGGGGTTGTTCTAAATCTCTAAACGAGTCAAAATTCTTTCCAAACCAGGTTGTCATCTCTGTGATGATGCCATCAAAATTATTGCGCAAGTAACCAGTGAATTAAACATCGATTATGAAGTTGAAGAAATTCAAAATAATCCCGAATTAATGCATCTTTATGGGGAAGAAATCCCGGTGATATTTGTTGACGGCAAACGCCATGATTATTGGCGAGTAGATCCAGAAAGACTAAGAAAAGCGCTTACCTAAAGGTCTTCTATTTGTGAGAGGATTTGTGCTTTTTTGCACAAATGTGTACCTTTAGATATATGCCATCAAAAGCCTCATCATCAATAAAAGATGGTCACACCCACAAAATTTCTGAAGCAACAGTTTCAAGACTGCCTGCTTATTATCGGGCTTTGAGTCAGTTAGCAGATGCCCAGCAAATCCGAATTTCTTCCGAAGAATTAGCTGCGTTAACTGGTGTTTCCAGTGCCATGCTTCGAAAAGATTTATCGCATTTAGGTTCCTACGGCACCCGTGGTGTTGGTTATGAAGTTGAGTTTTTGCGCTACCAAATTTCTCGGGAAATGGGACTTAATCAAGATTGGTCAGTAGTAATTGTGGGAGTAGGAAATCTAGGTAGAGCTCTTGCTCATTACGGCGGATTTGGTTCACGCGGATTTCGCGTAGTGGCACTAGTTGATGCTGATCAAACTTTAATTGGCACAAAAGTTAAATGTGGAGCTGAAGGAAAAACTGTTGAATTATTAGTTCATGCCCTAAGTGATTTAGAAGATGTAATAAAAGAAACAAATGCTCGACTAGGGGTAGTTGCTACTCCTGCAGAAAGTGCGCAAGTGGTTAGTGATCGTTTAGTAAAAGCAGGAATAAGAAGCATTTTAAATTTTGCTCCAGTTCATTTAAGTGTTCCTGAAGGTGTTGATGTCAGAAAAGTTGACTTGGCATCAGAACTACAAATATTGGCATTCCACGAACAACGCAAAGCCATATAGAAACGAAAGGTAATTAAGTGACTAAGAAAAAAATTATTGTTCTGCCCGTAATTTATGTGGCGGCAGGACCTGGAGATCCACAATTAATAACACTGCGTGGCATTAATGCACTTAAACAAGCAGAATTAATTATTGCTGACGTAAACACCATAGAAATTGCTAATGCTCACGCAAATGAAACTGCAGATGTGGTGGCAGCAGTTGATGAAGATGGTGTACCAATGGCACCAGCTGTGAGAGCACGCTTAGCAATTGATGCAGCCAAAGAAGGTGCAGCAGTTGTCAGATTGTGTGCAGGAGACCCTGTTGTAGAAGACAACTTAGCTGTGGAAGTTTCCACACTTGCTAAATCCAAAATCGAATTTGAATATGTTCCGGGAGTTTCCCCAATTACTTCAGTTCCAACTCATGCCGGAATGTCACTTTTTGCCAATAAAGGAAAAGAAGTTCACATCCTTAATGGCTCAGAACCAATTGATTGGTCATTGCACCTAGATCCAACAATTCCAATCGTGGTAATTAATGCTGCAGATAAAGCACCAGCTATCGCAAGTGCACTTATTGCTCGCGGTCGCGATGTCACCACCCCAATTTCTGTTACTCGTGATGGCAGCACCACGGATCAAAGAACCATTGTTTCGACTTTGGAAAACATTCCACTAGTGGCAAAGGCGGCTAGACAATCAGGACAAGGCGTAATTGTGATAGGCGATCTTGTTAACAACAGAGATAAATATCAATGGTTTGAAAACAAATCCTTATTTGGTTGGAAAGTTTTGGTTCCCAGAACAAAAGAAGATGCTGAAGATTTTCAAAAACTATTAGCAGTTTATGGAGCTGTTTCAGTAGAGGTTCCCACAATTTCGGTGGAGCCACCAAGAACTCCACAACAAATGGAAAGAGCAGTTCACGGTTTAGTGTCGGGACGATTCCAATGGGTTGTTTTTACTAGCACAAATGCGGTAAGAGCTGTGCGAGATAAATTTGTTGATTATGGTTTGGATGCCAGAGCATTTGCTGGATTAAAAGTTGCCGCAATTGGTCAACCCGTAATTGATGCACTTGTTGAATTTGGGGTTAAACCAGATTTGTTTCCCACCAATGAACATAACTCTGAGGGTCTATTAGAAGTATGGCCAAAGTTTGATCAACTGTTAGATCCCATCAATAGAGTTTTCTTACCACGCGCAGATATTGCAACCGAAACACTTGTCGAAGGAATGCAAGCTAAAGGTTGGGAAGTTGAAGACATCGTTGCCTTTAGAACAGTACGTGCAGCACCACCTCCAGCGCATACTCGTGAATTAATTAAAAGTGGTGGATTTGATGCGGTGCTATTTACTTCTGCAAGTACGGTAAGAAACCTTGTCGGCATTGCTGGTAAACCACACGCTTCAACTGTTGTCGCAGTGATTGGTCCCCAAACAGCACAAGCTGCACAAGAACATGGTTTAAGAGTTGATGTGCAAGCAGAATCCCCAAATGTTTCAATTCTCATTGATGCACTGGCTGCACATGGTGAAACTTTAAGATTGGCAGCCATTGAAAATGGCGACAACGTGTGGCGACCAAGTAAACGTCGTGGTTCAATGCGGCGTAAACACTAAGAAATAAAAAACTATGGCAAATAAAACCCTTGTCCATGTGATGAGACATGGGGAAGTTTTTAATCCAGAAAAAGTGCTCTACGGAAGATTGCCTGGATATAAGTTATCTGAACTTGGGCTAAGAATGGCAGATCGTGCTGCTAAACATTTTCAAACCAATGACTTAGCACTTATTGTTTCCTCACCACTTGAAAGAGCACAGCAAACTGCAGCTCCTACCGCTAATTCTCATAATTTGAGACCAGAATTAGAAAGCTTAATTATTGAAGCCGAAAACATATTTGAAGGTAAAAGAGTTTCAGTTGGAGACGGAGCATTAAGAGACCCGCGTAATTGGTGGTATTTGAGAAACCCAATTAGACCATCATGGGGAGAGCCTTACAAGCAGATTGCAGACAGAATGCGCACAGCAATATTTGCTGCCCGTGATTTGGCGCAAGGACGAGAAGCATTATTAGTTTCACACCAATTACCGATTTGGATTGCCAGACTTGGAGCTGAAGGTAAGTCATTTGTGCACGATCCACGTAAACGCCAATGTAATTTAGCAAGTGTGACAACTTTTATTTTCGACGGTGAAAATTTAGTTGAAATTAAATACGAAGAGCCTTCAGCAGATTTAGTCAAAGATGCAAGCAAAATTTCTGGTGCGTAATTTAAAACTAGTTTTGAGTTTATTAGTTCTTTCAGCCTGTGCTAGTCCAAATGCTGCCATCCAAAATTCTGGCGAAGCAGGATTTATTTCAGGAGATGGAACAGCAACATTTCTTCAGATCAATGAAAGAAAATCTGCCCCCAAATTAGCTGCCACAGAATTTAATGGTGCAAAAATTAGTCTTGAAAACTTTAAGAATAAAGTTGTAGTAATAAATGTTTGGGGATCGTGGTGCTCCCCATGTAGAAAAGAAGCAACTGAACTCGAAGAACTTTACTTGAAAAACAAAGACAGTGGCGTGCAATTTATTGGGATAAACATAAGAGATTCGAAAGTTTCTGCAGAGAAATTTGTCACAAATTATGAAATAACTTATCCAAATATTTTTGATAGAGATGGAATATTACTGCTGGGCTTTAAAGAAACATTGCCAGCTAATGCAATACCTTCAACTGTCCTTATAGACAAAAATGGCTTAGTGGCAGCAAGACAATTAGGGCCTATTGATAGAGCTTTAATTCAAGGATTTATTTCTAGTTTGGTGGATGAATGAACGCAGTAAGCCAAGGTTCCTTATTAATAGCTATCTTGTTATCTTTTAGTGCA
>CAMATO010000007.1 GCA_945861165.1 Bifidobacterium breve
CTATTTTGCATTAGTAAACAACTTCTTTTGTTTTTTCTGTTCTGGTGTGGCGGTAATAGGCGTAATCATGATGAATTTCATAACCCAAAGACTGATAAAGACCTACTGCTGCCTCATTTGATTTGAGTACTTGCAAAACAATCTGCTTATGCCCAATATTAAAAACTTCATTACTCAAAGCATGCATAATCTTTTTTGCTAAACCTGTGCCACGATAGCTCTCCGCAACCCAAACTGTGGTGACCATCGCTATATCTGCTGAGGCAGAAACTCTGCCGGTGGCAATTATGTTATTTTCTTGATCAATCATGGATGCAAATCTGACAAAGCTGCCACTTACTAAAAGTTCTTTACTTAACCTAGGAGCTTTAGCATCTGATGCCATTACGGCTTCAAACCAATTGGGGGTTAATTCACTTTCAATAATTACTTCAGGAATATCTGATGCACTTACCGGTGCGATCATGTATAAAGCGTGAGCAACTTCTAAAAAATTGTTTCTTGCTAAAGCTTCATCGAAGCCACCAGGTTTGGGTGATTGCACAATTGCGGTTGCTTTTCTTGCCCGGTACCAATCAACGATTTTGGCAAGAGATTGGTCAACAGATTCTTGGGGTCTGCCATCTAGTCGACAAGAGTTTGCTCGTGCTGATTCGTTACCAGAAAACCTCAAAACCCAATCACCTAAATTTTCTTTTTCCTGGGGGACCCAAGTACTTTCTGAATCTCGTTCTAAATCAAGTGAGCCAATTTCTGGTTCGATAACTTTGGCCGCAAATATTTTCCCGGTAACTATTTCTTGCACCGAGTCATCTTTTTTACGTATCTTGATAACCCCATCAGGCCAATCACCGATCCAGGAAACTAAATTTCCCAGCACATCAGTTAAATCATCCCCAGATAGATGGCGCACACTCACGCGCCTACCTATATCTGAAGGGCTAATTCTTAGCCTGCCGATTGCAGCCATCCGAGAAAATTTGTTCCTCTCATATACTCTTTACATACAAATAGTAGAGATGAAGTAGTTTTGTCTTACTTTCCCAACTAGAGGAGTCCAAGCGTGACCTACATTATCGCCGAGCCGTGCATCGACATCAAAGACAAATCTTGCATAGAAGAATGTCCTGTTGATTGCATCTATGAAGGCGAGCGCATGCTTTATATCCAACCTGATGAATGTGTTGATTGCGGAGCTTGCGAACCTGTCTGCCCAGTGGAAGCCATCTATTACGAAGATGATGTTCCTGAAAACTTTAAAGATTACTCAGCTTCAAATGCCGCCTTCTTTGCTGAAATTGGATCTCCCGGCGGAGCAGCAAAATTAGGAATGACCGCAAATGATCCTGCAGTCATTAAATCCATTCCACCTAAGTCAAAATAAATAAAACTGGTGAGTAATCAAAAACTGGTCTATTTAGGACCACCAGGAACATTTACTCACGCAGCAATTGATTTGATGACAGTTCCTTGGTCGGGAGAAATAGTTGCCGAAAGGGAAGTTTCAGATGTGGTGTTTTCGGTTGAATCAGGAAATGCTGATGCCGGATTAGTTCCATTAGAAAATTCTGTAGAAGGCGATGTCCTGTCGACCTTAGATGAACTAATTTTTAGATCAGCACAATGTTTCATCAACGAAGAAATAGTTGTTCCTATTTCATTTGTGCTCGCAGTTCCAGCTTCAACTAAAAACGATCCAGTTACAAAAGTTTTAACACATCCACATGCAGCAGCCCAATGTAAAGAATTCTTGAAAGCAAATAAAATTGAAGTTGAATTCACTGCTTCAACTGCTGATGCTTGTCGAATCGTGGCGGAAAGAAAAGAAGCAGGCCTGGGCGCAATCGCTGCAACTAAAGGTGCTGACACATTTGGTTTGTTTGTTAAACAAACAAGATTAGAAGACTTTACTGGTGGAAAAACTAGAATGGCTTTAATTTCTAGAAATCTTTCTTCTCCAACTGGCCATGACAAAACTACATTTGTTATTACCCCTGTGGCAGACAGAAATGGTTTGTTATCAGATATTTTGACATGTTTTGCTAAAAGAGATATTGGATTAACTTCAATTAGTTCCCGTCCCTTAAAAACGCGTTTAGGTGAATACACTTTTATGGTTTCAACGCGAGGTCATATTGGTGAACCAACTTTGCAAGCAGCGATTATGGATGTAAGTAATTTGGGTGCAGCGGTAAAAGTCTTAGGTTCATACCCAATGAATCCAGAAATTAGTTCTGCTCGAGTAGGCGAATCATTGCCTCCCGGCAGTGTTACTTCAGATGTATTAAAAGAATGGGTTGACCGCTTAGTTAAAGCAGCAACTGAAGTTCCGCGTTAAATAATTAAATAAATAATGAAGATTTCAATTGTGGGTTTAGGCCTAATCGGTGGATCAATTGCCCAAGGCTTAAAAAGTAGTCATCAAATAACGGGTTTTGATCCAGATAAGAAAACTCAAGAGCTAGCTAAACAATTTGGTATAAATATTGCATCGGATTTAACAACTTGTGTTAAAGAAGCAGAACTTGTAATAATTGCTGCCCCCACTACCCAAAGCATCGAAACCTTAAAAGAATTAAAGAACATAAATTTCCCAGGATTTGTCACAGATATTTGTTCAGTGAAAGCACCACTACTTACAGCAGCTCAAGGTTTAAACTATGTGGGAACCCATCCCATGGCCGGATCAAATGAATCAGGTTTTGGCAGTGCTAACAAAGATTTATTCAAAGATGCACCATGGGCAGTTTCCCTAAGTAGCGACACAAAACAGGATGCACTTGTTGCTGTCATCAAAATAATTTCGGAACTAGGAGGATTTGTAGTTCCAGTTGATCCCCATGATCATGACGAATCTGTAGTTTTAAGCAGTCATCTTGCTCACGTTGTTGCTTCGGCTTATGCCAAAAGTGTGGGCGAATCAGAATTTGCGCAACTGGCACAATTATTAGCTGGTGGAAGTTTCAGAGATTTAACTCGCGTTACAACTTCTCCTCCAGAAAGAACTGCTGAAATAGTTTGGCCTAATAGAAAATCGTTGTCCAAAGTAGTGGAAAATCTGGGCGATAATTTAAGTAAGTTACAAAACTTACTTGAACAAGGTAGTCAAGCTGACATTGAAAAATTCTTAGCTTCCGCAAGTTCCTTGCGAACTATTTCGGATGCCACAATGACAAAAGTTAAAAACCAGCAAGGAAATAAAGTTATTTCTAAGACTGGTGATTTAGTAGTAGATTTTCTTAAACATTCAAAATCAAGAGTTATAGCAACAGGTTTTGAAATAACTGAAGAAAATGTTAGTTATTTAGTTAACGAAATCTAATTATTGTGCAGGACTGAATTAAGTCCGCCCCAACTACCGGTTCTATTTTGTGCTTCAATTGCACCTGTTTGAGAATTTCTTCTGAAAAGTAAATTACTACCACCAGATAATTCCTTGGCTTTAACTATTTTTGCATCCGGTAATAGCACTTTTGATCCAGCTGTTAAATAAAGTCCTGCTTCAATCACACAGTTATCACCCAGGCTTATCCCTAACCCAGCATTAGCACCAATCAAACATTTTTTACCCACACTGATTACTTCTTGTCCGCCACCAGAAAGTGTTCCCATAATTGAGGCACCACCACCAATGTCAGAACCATCACCCACCACCACACCAGCTGAAATTCTGCCTTCCACCATTGAGGAACCTAAAGTTCCAGCATTGAAATTAACAAAACCTTCATGCATCACAGTTGTGCCCGATGCAAGATGAGCTCCTAAACGAACACGATCTGCATCTGCAATTCGCACTCCAGTGGGAACAACATAATCAAGCATGCGGGGAAATTTATCTACCGAAAATACTGTTAAATGTTGACCAGATTTTTTAGCTATAGCTCTGACTTGTTCAACTTTTTCAGGTAAAACTGGTCCAATAGTTGTCCAGGCCACATTATTAAGAATTGCAAAAATTCCTTCAAGATTTATAGTTCTAGGTTTAACTAATCGATGGGAAAGTAAATGTAAACGCAAATAGGCATCTTCCACACTTTCAGCAGGTTTTGATAAATCCTTGATAATGGTTTTTACAACTCTTAATTCACAACCTCTGACCGGATCTTTTCTTTCATAAGAGGAGGCATCAAGAATTTGAATTGGGGAAGAATTTAGAGCTGGGTTTGGATACCAAACATCAAGCGTTTTTTTACCATCAAATGTGCCTACACCTATTGCGCTAGCGGCTTCGGTTATAAAACTCATGAGTCAAAACTATCTCTTAATTGGGGTTAATGGTCACATAAGGGTTGGCCTGTTGGCAGAATAGGAACGTGTTGAAAATAGATCAAGAAATTGGTGCTTTAACCCTGGATCTTGTCAACATTGCCAGTGTTTCCCAGGACGAGCAGGCGATTGCCGATTCAATCCAAGCTGCGTTAGTCGAAGTCAAACACTTAAAAGTTTCTAGAATCAACAATTCAATAATTGCCCAAACAAATTTTGGATCAAATCAACGAGTAGTGATCGCAGGTCATCTTGATACTGTTCCGGCCAATAATAATTTTCCTGGAAAAAAGACTTCCACCGAAATTATTGGGCTTGGATCAGTGGATATGAAAAGTGGCATAGCTGCAGCACTTAAATTGGCAGCAGCAGTAACCAATGCAAAATATGATGTGACTTATTTATTTTACGAATCAGAAGAAATTGAAACAAAATATAATGGTTTAGAACTAATAACAAAGCAAGCTAAAGATTTATTAAATTGTGATTTTGCTATTTTAATGGAACCTACTAATGGAATCATAGAAGTTGGTTGCCAAGGAACTTTACGCTTTCAAGTTAGCGCTATGGGCACCAGATCTCACTCGGCTCGCTGGTGGAATGGTGAAAATGCAATTCATGCCCTAACCCCAGTTTTAGAAATTCTAAATTCATATAAATCACGCGAACCAATTATTGATGGACACAAATTCCGTGAAGGTTTACAGGCTGTGAAAATAAATGGAGGAGTAGCAGGAAACGTTGTCCCAGATGAAGTCACCATGACAATCAATCATCGTTTTGCTCCAGACATCACACCAGCACAAGCTGAAGAAAACATGAAAAAATTATTTAAAGACTTTAATTTCCAACTATTAGACGTAGCATCCGGTGCTCCAACTGGATTAAACAATGAACTAATTAAAGATTTTGTGTCAAAAATTGGCACAGCTATTGCTCCAAAATTTGGGTGGACAGATGTGGCTCGATTTGCGGCAGCCGGCATTCCGGCCATAAACTTTGGTCCAGGAGATCCAAATTTGGCACATCATCCTGATGAAGCAGTAAAAATTAAGCAAATTGAAGATGTTTTTGCATCCTTAAAAGATTGGTTAACAAAGTAAATGTCACCGGTAGAATTATCGCTTTCCGTGGAAGTAAAAGCTAATCAACAAAAAGTCTTTGACAAGGTGGTTGATTGGGAAAGCCAAGGCCAATGGATGTTGGGCACAAAAGTTTCTGGGACTAAAAACAATGGTCAAGGTTTAGGTGGAGAGATAAATGCTTGGACTGGTTTTTGGAAAATAGGATTTAACGATCCAATGGTTATTACTCAATGGATTGAGCCCAAAATTGTCGATGTTAAACATTTAGGTCGAATAGTAAAAGGTACAGGTTCAATGGTTGTTGAAAAAATTGATGAGAATAATTCTAGATTTATTTGGAGTGAATCAATTGATTTACCTTTAGGATTCATTGGAAAAATTGGTTGGATAATAATTAAACCTTTTTTTGTGTCCGGAATTAAGTTTTCATTGAATAAATTTGCGCTCACTTTTGCACAAACAGACCCAAAGTAGACGAATCTTTAGGGTTACGAGATAATAGAGATATCAAATTTTAATTATTGAAAAGGTGTTTAAATGGCCGCAATGAAACCTCGTACCGGTGATGGTCCAATGGAGGTTACAAAAGAAGGACGCGGAGTTGTGATGCGTGTACCTCTTGAAGGTGGCGGACGTTTAGTTGTGGAAATGACTGTTGATGAAGCTAAAGAACTAGATGTGCAATTGGATGTTCTTAAGTAATACTTTTAGTGCGGACGGTAAGAAGCCGCAATAATTCCTGATCCACTAGGGATCATTACCGAAACTAATCTAGAGTCATCCTTAATCTTTTCACTTACTTTTATAACTGCTAGATTATCTGCAGCATTAGAATCACTTAAAACATTATGGAATACTAAAATTCCACCTGGCCTTAGAAGCCGTAACGATTGATCGAAAAGAGTTTCAAACTCTAATTTGTCACCATTAATAAACATCAAGTCATATGCATTACTGGTTAATTTATCTACAACTTCAATTGCTCGACCAGCAATCAATCTAATTTTATTGGATGCAATTGCTGCGGTGCTAAATACTTCTTTAGCGGCACGTTGCCTTTCGGCATCTGAATCAATGGAAGTTAATACGCCTGCGCTATTCATGCCTCTTATTAACCACAGCCCAGAAACACCAGTGCCCGTACCAATTTCAACAACATTAGAGGCATCAATGGTGGACGCTAAGAATCTGAGTAGCGCACCTGCACCTTGACCGATCGGGATAAGGCCTAATTCAATTGATTTATTACGAGCGTTAGTTAAATGGGTATCTTCAGGAATAAAGTTTTGAGAAAGATTCCACTCATTACTGGTGGGAGATTGAGTCATCTTTTCTCTACCTTTCCTCACTGTTTATCTTAACAATTTCTGGGTATTTGTTGGTAATTTCCTGGGTATTACCAGCAGGCTACTTCCTGAGACGCCAAAAATGTCGTTACGCACTAAACTAAAAACATAAACATAAAGCATTCCTTGCAGAAAGCGTAGAAATATACAAAATGGGTGAAGATTCAAGTTCCTTAACTGTTCCGTCTTGGGAAAGAAAAAGAAAACGTAAGAACACCCCAATTTCTGCAGTAGTAGTTATTTCACTTTTAGTAGGGGGAAGTGCTGGTGGAGCATTTGGCTATTTAGCCGCAGATTTTGCTAATGGTGTTTCTAATTCCACTTCAAAAGTTAAAGATGTCAGCAATACAAATTCGATTTCCATTAATCCAGCAACCGAGACCGTTTCCCAAATTGTGCAAAATTTAATCCCCAGTGTGGTATCAATTCGAGCTGAAGGAAATGCCGGTTCAGGAACTGGATCTGGATTTATTTTTCGACAAGATGGTTACATTGTGACCAACAATCACGTAGTCGCCCCTTCGGTAAACGGGGGAACACTAACTGTTTACTTGGATGACAAAACATCTTTCAAAGCAAAACTAGTGGGACGAAACGCATCTTATGATTTAGCAGTATTAAAAATTGATGCCACAGGTTTAAAACCAGTTCAAATTGGTGACTCAAATGCCATAAATGTTGGAGATTTAACTGTCGCCTTTGGTTCCCCACTCGGGTTATCGGGAACTGTAA
Source organism: Bifidobacterium breve (assembly GCA_945861165.1). Classification (GTDB taxonomy): domain Bacteria; phylum Actinomycetota; class Actinomycetes; order S36-B12; family UBA5976; genus ATZT02. The sequence goes on from CAMATO010000007.1 coordinate 7,430, forward strand.
CTTCAGGAATCGTTAGTGCCATAAATCGTCCAGTTACAGCTGGTGGCAATGATGATCAATCATTTATTTCTGCAATCCAAACTGACGCAGCAATTAACCCAGGAAATTCTGGTGGACCACTAGTTAATGGTCAAGGAGAAGTAATTGGTGTTAATTCGGCCATTGCCACACTTGGCAATGGAACACAAAGTGGAAGTATTGGTCTAGGTTTTGCTATCCCAATTAATCAAGCTCAAAGAATTGTCACAGAAATTATTAACACTGGTAAATCAAGCACTCCAATTGCAGGCATAAGTATTGATTCCACATTTCAAGGAGAAGGCGCAAAAGTTATCGAAGTTGTGGCAGATGGTCCTGCTTCATCAACTAACTTAAAAGTTGGCGAAATTGTCGTAAAAATAAATGGTGAAATAGTTGAAGATTCAACTGCACTAATTGTTTCAATCAGAAAAAATAATCCTGGTGACACGGTTGCGTTCACTGTTAAGGATTCAGCTGGAAAAGAAAGAGAAGTATCAGTGGTATTAGGAAGTAGAGAAGAAGGCTAGTTAGTTAATAGTCCTAGATTTTTTCCTACTAAACCTTTAGGGCTGGTCATTAAAGCTTTAGCCATATTGATGATTTCGATGGCTGCTGGTGAATCCGGATTTGAGATAACTAAAGGTTCACCACTATCTCCCCCTTCACGCAAGCGCACATCAAAGGGAACTTTTGCTAAGACTTTTACTTCAGTTCCTAATTCATCACTAATTGCTTTAGCAACAGTTTCTCCGCCACCTTTACCAAAAAGTTCCATAATTTCACCACAATGAGGACAAGGCACCCCTGTCATGTTTTCAATTACACCAATGACTTTTTGATGTGTTTGTTTCGCTAATGTTCCTGCTCTCACCGCAACTTCAGCAGCACTTATTTGTGGTGTTGTGACAACAATGATTTCTGATTTTGGAACAAGTTGGGCCACACTAATTGCCACATCACCTGTACCTGGCGGTAAATCTAAAAGTAAAATATCCAAATCTCCCCACCAAACATCTGTCATAAATTGTTCAACAGCTTTGTGCAGCATTGGTCCACGAAACGCAATTGGTTGGGTAACTCCACCTGGTTTAAATGCCAACATAGAAATTACTCTGACCCCATGTGCCATTTGAGGCATGATCATTCCTTCAACAACAGTTGGTGCATTGGTAACACCCATAATTCGCGGAATCGAATGACCGTAAATATCAGCGTCAAGAATTCCTACCGATAAACCAAGTTGAGAAAGAGCTATTCCTAGATTTGCTGTTAAAGAGGATTTACCCACGCCACCTTTACCTGAAGCAACGGCATAAATTCGAGTTAAATTCTTCTCCGCAGCAAAAGGATTTTCTTTGGTTGGCCCACGAAGGAGTTCTTTAAGTTTCTTTCTTTGCTCATCATTCATAACGTCTAATACAACCTTGGTTTTAGCTGCACTATCAATTTCTTGCACAGCACTTGTGACACGTTTAATTATTTCTTCTTTTAAAGGACAGCCTGAAACTGTTAAAAAGATTTCTACCAACACATCTTGACCAGTTACTTCAACATTTTTGACCATACCAATTTCAGTGATGGATCTTCTGATTTCTGGATCTTGCACAGTAGCAAGAGCGGTCATTACCGTGTCTTTAGTTAAAGCCACAGGATTAGTTAATTCTTTTTATCTTGATTGATTTGTAACTCTTCAATTAAGTCTCTTAATTCACTCTTGATGTAATCACGGGTAGCAACATCATTTAACGCTATGCGCAAATCAGCTAGTTCGCGAGCTAAGAATTCGGTATCAGCCAATAGTCGATTCGCTTGATTACGATCTTGGGCACCTTGGACACGGTCACGATCAGTTTGTCTATTTTGGGCTAGCAAGATTAAAGGAGCGGCATAAGAAGCTTGTAAAGAAAGCATCAATGTCAAAGCTAAGAATGGCCATGGATCGACACGGTATTGCAGTGGACCAAGGGTATTCCACGAAATCCAGGCAACAACAAAAACAGTCATTAACGCAATGAAACGCCATGAACCAATTTGTCTAGCAACTCTTTCGCTTACTAAACCAAATCTTTCAGAATCATAAACAGTCTTAAATTGCAAACCTCTGCTTCTAGGTTGATCTAAACGTGTTGATCTAATTTTTTTCATTGTCTTACCTCAACATCATCTTGATCACGCCAGTCATCAGGAAGCATGTGATCGATTACGTCATCGACTGTTACTGCTCCTAGTAAACGATTTTCTGCATCAACTACTGGCAAGGCTACAAGATTATATGTTGCAAAATATTTTGTTACTAAAGCCAAAGTGGTATTTGGTCCTACCGGTTTTAGTTCAGAATCAATAACACTTGAAACAAGTGTTCCTGGAGATTCTCTTAATAGTCTTTGCATGTGTGCAACACCAAGATATTTTCCGGTTGGAGTATCAAGGGGAGGTCTAACAACATAAACCTGGCTTGCTAATGATGGTGGCAATTCAGGATTTCGAATACTTGCTAAAGCATCAGCAACAGTTGCATCTGGTGTTAAGACAACTGGTTCAGTTGTCATCATTCCACCTGCTGTGTAATCACCGTAAGTTAATAATCGACGCAAGTCATCTGCTTCTTCAGGTTCCATTAATTCCAAATACTCTTCAGCTTTTTGTGGTGGTAATTCTTTTAGTAAATCTGCTGCATCATCTGGTGCCATTTCTTCAATAACATCTGCAGCACGTTCCATTTCAAGTTTACCTACAATTGCAACACGAGTTTCTTCACTCATTTCTTCCAAAACATCGGCAAGTCTTTCGTCATCAAGTTTAGAAATAACTTCAACTTGTTTATCTAATTCTAAATCAGCTAAATATGTTGCAATATCTGGTGCTCTCATATCATTTAGAGAAGTTAATAAATTATCAAAAGGTTTACCTTGCACTTGCAAAGTTAAACCTTCAACTTCACTCCAGTCAGCAAAGAATTTTTCACCACGTTTGGTAAAACCTGATCCAGCTCGACGTAAATATAATTTTGTGATGTGCCAATCAGCACCTGGTCTTGATTGCTCCATCGCAATATCAAGCAAGCTAACTTCTTCACCAGTATTTTTCATTTTCATTTTGCGATCTAATAGTTCGCCCACGACTCTTGATTCAGAATCTCTTTGTTCAAAACGTCGCATGTTTACCACACCAGTTGAAATTATTTGTCGAGCATCAAAATCTGTAACTCTAGACATTGGTAAAAACACCAGACGACGTTGTGGAACTTCAACTAATAAACCAATAATTCTGGGTGGATTATTACTGTGTCTTAAATGGACAACGGTGTCACGCACTTTGCCCAGCTGATCGCCTTGCGGATCGAATACAGCTGTGCCAGTGAGGCGGGAGATGAAGATACGGTCAGACACATGGAAATGTTACTCCTGGGACGTGATTGACTAACACCTCATATGAAATTTACGACAGTAAATAGCAAATTTTCCATAGATTTTATAATTTTGGCTATCGCAATTGTGGCCATCTCAACTTCTGGTCCCCTAATAACAGTCACAGCCGCTCCGGCTATTGCGATCGCATTTTGGCGATGTTTCTTAGGTGCAATAGCTACAGCCCCATTTGCATTTAAAAAAGGGTTACGAAACATAAACAAAAAAACTTTAACAACATCTATCAGCGCCGGATTACTTTTGGGAATTCATTTTGCTGTGTGGATTCCAAGTCTTAGATTCACCACAGTTGCAGCCTCAACTGCAATGGTTGCAACTCAACCGGCTTGGGCTGCCTTAATTGCAAAAATTAGGGGAGAAAGTTTTCCAAATAAAGTTTGGTTTGGAATCTTTGTGGCATTACTGGGAGCAATCCTTTTAACAGGAATTGACATCTCATTAGACAGACGAGCTGTCATTGGTGATTTGCTTGCTTTACTGGGCGCAATTTTTGCAGCCCTGTATGTAACTGTTGGGTCTAGTGCTCGAAGCACTTTAACAACTGCTCAATACACAGTTATTGCATATTTTGCAGCAGCTTTTGCATTAGTAGTTTTAGCAATTGTCACCGGAATGAATTTAACTGGTTTTAGTAGACAAGCCTGGTTCTATATTTTCTTATTAACACTTTTAGCCCAAATTCTTGGTCATACTTTGTTTAATATCACTTTAAGATCTTTGTCTGCCACAGTTGTAAGTATGGGAATATTATTTGAAATGCCCGGGTCAACAATTATTGCTGCCTTAGTTATTGGTCAAGTTCCGCCTTGGCAAACAGTTCCTGCAATTGTGTTATTAATGGTGGGAATGTTTTTTGTGGTAACAGGTTATAAAACTAAATAGATTTTAAGAAAGTATCTAATTCAATTGCGGTTTTATCTGGCAATTCACGCGCAGGAGAGTGTGCGGCCCCAAGAATTTCAATGAAGGTCGCGTTTAAGGTTTGAGCCATTTCTATTTGTTCTTTTCTAGGCCAAGCATCATCATTTTCCCCACGCATTACTAAAATTGGTAATTTGTGTTTACTTAGTGTTATTTTTAACTTCTCGGTTACATTCTCCACTTTCATTAATAACTCTGACATCACTTTTAAAGATAGAGGATTTGTGTTTAACCACCTTTCTTTACGCCATTTTCTTACTGGTTTAGAAAAACTTTGTTTTCTTAAAATTGTTAAGACGAGCGTTTTAACAAACCAAATAAAAGCTAAACTTCTTCCATTTTCCACAGCTTGAACTAGAACGGGTAATCCTCCCCAGTTTTCTTTAGGTAAGGGTCCTGATCCACTGCACAACAATGTCACTGAAGCAAAAGATTGAGGCGATTTACTAGCTGCATATTGGGCAACTATTCCGCCAAAGGAATGCCCAATTAAATGAATTGGTTCTGAAAAACTATTTGCTAAATCTATTAAATCTTGGGCAAAAGATTCAAGTGAGAAATCCTCTAATTTGTTAGAACCATAACTTGCTGGCTGACCATTTTGATCAATAGAAAAACAATGCCAGCCCAAGGAAGATAGTAAAGGTAGAACTGCTACAAAATCTTCACGACTGCCACTCCATCCTGGAACAAAGACAATGGTCCCAGCATGAATTGATTCAGGTTCAGTGACTAAAGCACCAAGCTCTTTATTTCCGGCTTTTAGTTTTACTTCACTAACTTCAACTGGATTAATTAATAACTGCTCTTGCATTTTGTTAACCGGCAAAACCTACTCTTCGTTGCTCTGAAGCACCGATTTCTACGAAAGCCAGACTTTCCCCTGGAACTAATATTTTCTTGCCCTTGTCATCAATCAGGGACAAAAGAGTCTTATTTTTTACGGCTGCTTCAACTTCTTTGGTTATTTGATCAGCAGTTGCCGTTGTTTCGAAAATGATTTCACGAGTGGTGTTTTGAACGCCTATACGTACTTCCATTGCCTCAGGGCTCCTAATTGCAATCTTGTTTCCCTAAGACTATTCCCATTGTTAACCCTGCGCATCCTGCCGTCTGTTTCCAAATACTTGGCAGTCGGAGTAATCTCTGGACTACTAAAAGCGTGGGAAAGTGAGGCACCTGAAAATGAGCGGTTCAATCAAGCAATCAGCTGATGCTCCATTAAAGGTTTCCCAATTAGAGGCAGATATCAAATCAGGAAAAATTGACACCGTAGTTGTAGGTGTAACAGATATGCAAGGACGTTTACAAGGTAAACGAGTTCATGCACCTTTCTTTTTAAAAGACACCATGAATCATGGCACTGAAGGTTGTAACTATTTATTAGCAGTTGATGTAGATATGAACACTGTTGGTGGATTTGCCATGTCATCTTGGGATTCTGGTTATGGCGACATGGTTATGGCACCAGACTTCGACACATTGAGATATATCCCGTGGCTGCCCGGAACTGCGATGGTTTTAGCTGATTTACAAAAACTTGATCACACCGATGTTTATGCATCTCCCCGACAAATACTAATTAAACAAATAAAAAGATTAAAAGAATTGAAACTTGTTCCCCATGTCGGAACAGAATTAGAATTTATTGTTTTCAAGGACACATTTGAAGAAGCCTGGGATAAGGGTTACCAAAATTTAATTCCCGCAAACCAATACAACGTTGATTACTCACTGCTGGGAAGTTCTCGGGTTGAAGGACTAATAAGAGCCATTCGCTTAGGAATGGATGGGGCTGGTTTAGAAGTTGAATCAGCAAAAGGCGAATGTAACCTAGGCCAACATGAAATCGCTTTTAGATTTAAGGATGCTTTAACAACTGCTGATAATCATGTTATTTATAAACTTGGTTCAAAAGAAATTGCATCAGCACAAGGTATGTCATTAACATTCATGGCTAAGTTTAATGAACGTGAAGGAAACTCCTGCCATATCCATTTATCTGTAAGAAGTGAAAATGATGAACCAGTTATGGCTGATGCTAAAGATCCCCAAGGCTTAAGTGCATTAGGTAAATCATTTATTGCCGGACAATTGAAATACATGCGTGAAATGACATTGTTCTTTGCGCCAAACATTAATTCTTATAAACGCTATGTGGAAGGTTCTTTTGCCCCAACTGCCATGAAGTGGGGTCGAGACAACAGAACTTGTGCAATTCGTTTAGTTGGAGCTGGTCATTCACTTCGTTTCGAAAACAGAGTTCCAGGTGGTGATGTGAATCCTTATTTGGCAGAAGCAGCCATGATTGCAGCAGGAATTGCAGGAATTGAAGAAAACCTAACTTTGGAACCAGCATTTGAAGGTAACGCCTATGTTTCAGATGCAGTTCGAGTTCCCTCAACTCTTGCTAAAGCAACAGAGCTTTGGGATAAGAGTGAATTTGTCACAAAAGTGTTTGGCAGTGAAGTGAAAGCACATTACTTAAACATGGCTAAAATAGAAGTAGCCTCATTTGATAAAAGCATTACTGATTGGGAAAGAATCCGCAGTTTCGAAAGAATGTAAGACTCAAGTTTTACCTAAAAGGAGTTAATTAAATTGACCGCGATTCATGATGTAATTTCACCAATCACTGAAAAGAAAATCACCTCAGTTCCAGCACTTAGCGCTGAAGAAACAGTTGTTGCCATCACCAAATCACAAAAAGCTTTTGAAACTTGGAAAAAAGTTTCCCCAGGAGATCGCGCCAAACTGTTAAGAAATTTTGCATTAGTTGTGGAAAAAAACGTTGAAGTGTTAGCAAAAATTGAAGTAGAAAACGCAGGTCACACAATTGGGAATGCACGCTGGGAAGCAAACAACGTTGTTAATGTTTTGAATTATTACGCAGGTGCTCCGGAAAGATTGTTTGGTAGACAAATTCCAGTTCCAGGTGGCGTTGATATAACTTTTAGAGAAGCAATCGGTGTGGTGGGAATTATTGTGCCGTGGAATTTTCCCATGCCAATTGCTGGTTGGGGATTTGCTCCCGCTTTAGCTGCTGGTTGCACAGTTGTTTTGAAACCAGCTGAAGTTACACCTTTGAGTGCAATGAAATTAGCTGAACTTGCATTAGAAGCTGGATTTCCTGAAAACGTTTTCCAAGTATTAACTGGCTCTGGTCGAATAGTGGGCGAAACAATTGTGCAAGATCCCAGAGTTAGAAAAATTGTTTTCACAGGCTCAACTGAAATTGGTACACAAATTATGGCTAAATGTGCACCTCAGGTAAAAAGAGTTACTTTGGAATTGGGTGGTAAATCTGCCAACGTAATTTTTGCTGATTCTGATTTAGAAAAAGCTGCAGCAAGTGCTCCTGGTGCAGTTTTTGATAATGCGGGCCAAGACTGTTGTGCACGTTCACGAATTCTGATTGAAAAGAAAGCTTTTGATAAATTCATGCCACTTTTGGAACAATCAGTTAAAGCTTTTAAATGTGCAGATCCAAATTTGGAAACAACCGAAATGGGTCCACTAATTACGGCAGCTCACCGAGACAAAGTTGCTTCATATGTTGAAGAATCATTAGTTGCCTTTCGTGGCAGTGCGCCAACTGGTGCAGGTTTTTGGTTTCCGCCTACTGTGTTACAAATTACTGATAGAAAACATAAAAGCTTGGCAGAAGAAATCTTTGGCCCAGTTGTTTCAGTGGTAACTTTTGAAGACGAAGCAGATGCCATTGCTTTAGCTAATGATTCAGAATTTGGATTGAGTGGATCTATTTGGACCAATAACGGTGCGAAAGCATTAAGGGTTGCTAGAGGAATTGAAAGTGGAAATCTTTCAGTTAACTCGCATTCCTCAGTTAGATATTGGACGCCATTTGGTGGATTCAAAAAATCAGGTTTGGGACGCGAACTAGGTCCAGATGCACTAAACGCGTTTACCGAAGAAAAGAACGTATTTATTAACACAGAAATATAAGGAGAAATATTTTGAAAAGATTAGAAGGCAGAGTTGCCACTATTACCGGTGGGGGATCTGGTTTAGGAAAAGCAACCGCTATTCGTTTTGCATCCGAAGGTGCTCAGGTTGTTATTGCTGACATGGATGAAAAAAGTGGTCAAGCCGTGGCAAGTGAAGTTAATGGAACTTTCATTAAATGTAACGTGGCTGATAAAGCAAGTGTGGACAACCTGTTTGCCGAAACTTTCAAAAAGTTTGGCAAAATAGATATCGCATTTAATAACGCAGGTATTTCACCTCCTGATGATGACTCAATTTTGACTACCGAAATCGAAGCTTGGGACAAAGTTCAATTAGTTAATTTAACTTCTGTTTATCTCTGCTGCAAAGCCGTTTTGCCCTACATGCTAAAAGCTAAAAAAGGTTCCATAATTAATACTGCTTCCTTTGTGGCAACTCTTGCTGCTGCTACTTCACAAATTGCTTACACCGCTTCAAAAGGTGGCGTACTAGCAATGACACGTGAACTTGGTGTGCAATTTGCTCGCGAAGGAGTTCGAGTTAATGCTTTATCTCCAGGACCAGTAAACACTCCACTTTTGCAAGAACTATTTGCTAAAGATAAAGAAAGAGCACAAAGACGTCTAGTTCATATTCCGATGGGACGTTTTGGTGAAGCACACGAAATTGCTGCAGCTGTGGCATTTCTGGCCAGTGATGATTCTTCATTTATCACTGCTTCAAATTTCCTTGTTGATGGTGGAATTACCGGAGCCTACGTAACCCCACTGTAAACAGATTTTAAAACAGCAAAAAAGTGCTTATCGATTATTTCGGTAAGCACTTGCTGCTTTTATAAGAGCTGCAAATAGTCTTTTATCTTCACTCATTTCCGGATGCCATTGCACACCTAAATGAAAATCTTTTGTGGGATCTTCTAAAACTTCAATAGTTTCATCTTCAGCCCAACCAGTTATTATTAAAGACCCAGGTTTATCAACTGCTTGGTGATGAGAAGAATTAACAACCATTGCTAAACCTAAAATTGATGAAACAAGTGAATCAGGTTTGAAACTTGCTTGATGTTGAGAAAACTTTGCAGGAGCTGGTCTGTGATCAAGTTTTGTGACATCAGGTAAATGTTGAATTAAAGTCCCACCTGCAGCAACTGCCATGATTTGGATTCCTCGACAGATTCCTAAAATCGGTAACCCAATTTCTGTGGCATGCTTATAAAGACTTACTTCACCAGCGTCACGGTTTTCTCGAGGTTTATCTGCTGTTTCATGGGGATTTTGTTTATATAAACGTGCATCAATATCTGCACCACCAGCAATGATTAATCCATCCAAATTATTTACCACGTGGCCACCATTTTGATCAGGAGGAAGAATCACAGCTCGTCCACCCGCATTGGTCACAGAACTTACGTATTCAAAAGGTAAAACTGCAGCAGTGATATCCCAAGCACCCCATTTGGCGGGTTCGACGTAGCAAGAAATTCCGATCACAGGAGAGTTCATAGATAAGAGTCTGGCAGGTAGTTAACCAAGGGGGAGTTATTGGGGAAAAAGGCTATATATATGACCCAAGTGGTGAGCGTGAATTGTGAGGCTCATAGACTCGTGATTCGGTTATTCAAAAAGCTGACGTTAAGAGAGGTATGGCAAAAGAAGGCGCCATTGAGCTTGAAGGCACCATTGCTGAAACTCTTCCCAATGCAATGTTTCGGGTTGAGCTAGATAATGGCCACAAAGTTCTCGCACACATCAGCGGCAAAATGAGAATGCATTACATCAGAATTTTGCCTGACGATCGCGTAATCGTGGAGTTATCTCCCTACGATTTAACCCGCGGTCGGATTGTTTACCGCTACAAATAAACCGCTTACGAAAAAAAGGAATGTATGAAAGTACAGCCAAGTGTTAAGAAGATTTGCGATAAGTGCAAAGTCATTCGCAGACACAAACGCGTAATGGTTATTTGTGAAAATCCTAGACATAAACAACGTCAAGGATAAATCACAAAATAATTTGTAGTAACCAATTACGGTTATCCGTCACCTCAAATTAAATCTTGCCGATTTAAATAGAGAACGACACCTTTGGTCATCAGAAGCCAAAGACTTACCCAGGGCGGGTAAGACCGATAACACGTAACAAGACTTCTGACTTAATAGAAAAGGGAAACCGCCCAATATGGCACGTTTAGCTGGAGTTGATCTTCCTCGCGATAAGCGCGTTGAAGTTGCTCTTACTTACATTTATGGAATTGGCAAAACCCGTTCCACTCAAATGCTGACCGCAGCAGGAGTTAATCCAAATACACGAGTAAAAGATTTAGATGAACCATCACTAAATAAACTTCGTGAATACATTGACCAAAACTTTAAAATCGAAGGTGATCTGCGTCGAGAAGTTTCGTCAGACATCAGAAGAAAAGTAGAAATTGGTTCATACCAAGGTGTTCGTCATCGTCGTGGACTTCCAGTTCGTGGACAAAGAACACACACCAACGCAAGAACACGTAAAGGTCCGCGCAAAACCGTTGCCGGCAAAAAGATTGCAGTGAAGTAGAGGATTTGAATAATGGCTGAAAAAGATAAAGACAAGAAAGCTAAACCTTCAGGTCCTAAGAAGGTTCGTAAAAAAGTTAAGAAGAATGTTGCCCATGGTCAAGCACATATCAAATCAACATTCAACAACACAATTGTTTCCATCACTGATTTAACTGGTGCAGTTATTTCTTCATCTTCAAGTGGTCAAGTTGGATTTAAGGGTTCACGTAAATCAACACCATTTGCTGCTCAATTAGCTGCAGAAGATGCAGCCAAGAAAGCAATGGAACACGGACTTAAAAAAGTTGACGTGTTTGTTAAAGGCCCAGGATCAGGTCGCGAAACTGCAATCAGATCTTTACAAGCCTCTGGTCTTGAAGTTGGTCAAATTCAAGATGTCACCTCAGTTCCTTTCAACGGTGTGCGTTCCCGCAAACGCCGTCGCGTCTAATTAACTTTTAACAAACAAGGAGAAAAGAAAACTTATGGCACGTTATACAGGGGCAGATTGCAAGAGATGCCGTCGAGAAAAAGTAAAACTCTACTTAAAAGGTTCCAAGTGTGATTCACCAAAGTGTCCAATGGAATCACGTCCATTTCCACCAGGGCAACACGGTAGAAATCGCGGTAAAGAATCTGAATACTCATTACAGAAACGTGAAAAGCAAAAAGCTGCACGAATCTATGGAATTTTAGAAAGACAGTTCCGTAACTATTACGAAGAAGCATCAAGAAGAACAGGTAAAACTGGTGAAAACCTTCTTGAAATGTTGGAACGTCGTTTAGACAACGTCGTTTATCGCGCAGGTTTTGCTAAGAGTCGTGACATGGCCAGACAAGTTGTTCGCCACGGTCACATCTTGGTTAATGGTAGGAAATTAAATATTCCTTCTTACCAAGTTTCACCAACAGACATCATCGAAGTTCGTCCCGAATCACGCGAGTTAACACCATTCGTTGTGGCACGTGCCGAATCAGGTGAAAAGCCAATTCCAGCATGGTTAGACGTGGCACCACACACCATGCGCATTTTGGTAACCGCAACACCGTTGCGATCACAAATCGACACAGCTGTGCAAGAACAGTTGATCGTTGAGTTGTACTCCAAGTAATAAAGCACTTCCCCAACTAAGTCATCAAATATAGGTTGACTGAGAGGCAGTAAAAATGTTAATCGCACAACGCCCGATCTTGGTTGAAGAACCAATTTCAGATACCAACGCTAGATATATTCTCGAGCCATTAGAACCAGGTTTTGGTTACACACTCGGAAATTCACTTCGTCGCACCCTTTTGTCATCAATTCCCGGTGCAGCTGTAACAAGCATTCGCATCGAAGGTGCGCTACACGAATTCACCACCCTTGATGGTGTGGCAGAAGACGTAACAGAAATTGTTTTAAACGTTAAAGAATTAGTTGTGTCATCAGATAACGATGAACCATCAGTTATGTACTTAAGAAAATCTGGCCCCGGTGAAGTTACCGCAGCCGATATCACAGCCCCTGCAGGTGTGGAAGTACACAATCCAAAACTTCACATTGCCACTCTTAACGGAAAAGGCAAGATTGAAATGGAATTAGTTGTAGAACGCGGTCGTGGCTATGTCACAGCTGTGCAAAACAAAGCAACTGGTGCAGAAATTGGTCGCATCCCAGTTGATTCTATTTATTCACCTGTTGTAAAAGTTACTTACAAAGTTGAAGCAACACGTGTTGAACAAAGAACAGACTTTGATCGTTTGATCATCGATGTGGAAACCAAACCATCAATGAGACCAGCAGATGCCGTGGCATCAGCAGGTAGAACATTGGTTGAACTATTTGGTTTGGCACACGAACTAAACGTGAACGCAGAAGGTATTGAAATTGGGCCATCCCCAATCGATGCTTATGCCTTAGAACAATTAAATATGCCAATCGAACAACTTGACTTAACTGTTCGTTCATACAACTGTCTCAAGCGCGAAGGCGTGCACACAGTTGGTGAATTGATTACCAGAAGTGAAGCAGATTTGATGGATGTTCGTAACTTCGGTCAAAAATCTATTGATGAAGTTCACGCCAAGTTAGTAATGCTTGGTTTGAAACTCAAAGATTCACCAGCAGGTTATGACAGAACAAAAGCTGCCGGCTACATCGACGAATCAGATGATGATGTCGTTGCTGAAGACGAAAAGTTTTAAGAACCCACCGAGTCATAAGAACAAGTAGGAGATAAAAATGGCATCACCAACCCAAGGTACTCGTCTTGGTGGTTCTGCAGCCCATCAAAAATTGATTCTGGCTAATTTAGCAACTTCACTTTTCGAAAACGGCAAAATTACCACCACTGAAGCCAAAGCAAGAAAGTTGCGACCTTTCGCCGAAAAATTAATTACTTTTGCAAAAAAAGGCGATCTTTCTTCACGCAGACGTGTACTAGGAATTATTAGAAACAAATCTGTGGTGCATTCATTGTTCACCGAAATTGGACCAAGCTTTGCTAAAAGAGACGGTGGCTACACCCGTATCACCAAACTTGGTACTCGAAAAGGCGACAATGCATCAATGGCAGTAATTGAATTAGTTGAAGCATTAGCACAAAAAGTTGTGGCTGAAGCAGAAGGTGCAACCAAAAGAGCTGTGAAAGAAGAAGCAGCCGCTCCTGCTAAAAAAGCAGCACCTGCCAAAAAGGCAGCACCTGCTAAAAAAGTTGCTAAGAAAACTGCAGCGAAAAAAACAACTAAGGGCGCTTAAATAGTTACTAAAAGTAAACTTAACGAGCCCGCTTCTAAAAGAGGTGGGCTCGTTCGCATTCGTCTAGATATTGCCTACGACGGAACAAATTTTTCTGGTTTCGGAATTCAACCTCACCTGCGTACGGTGCAAGGAGAATTGAACAAATCTTTAAAAAAATTTCTGGCCCTAGATAAAGTTAAAACTGTTGGAGCAGGCAGAACAGATACTGGGGTTCATGCTCGCGGCCAAGTGGTGCATTTTGATGTTGATGAAGAATTATGGCAAAAAGTTAAAGATCCGACATATAAATTTAGACGAATATTGCCCAGTGATATTCAAGTTAGAAAAGTATCCATTGCTCACCCAGATTTTGATGCCCGCTACTCGGCTTTAACTAGAAGGTATTCCTACACAATTTGTGATGCTAAAGATGGAGTAGATCCACTTCATTCTCGTTATGTTTTAGATTACAGAAAAGAACTTGATCATCATGCGATGAACAAAGCTAGCCGGGAACTAATAGGGCTAAACGATTTTTTTGCATTTTGCAAAACTCGTGAGGGTTCCACCACTATTAGAAACCTAATCAAATTTAACTGGTCAAGAAAAAGTGATTATGTAATTTGTGAAGTTATTGCTGATGCATTTTGTTATTCCATGGTCCGAGGATTGGTAGCAGCAATTGTGCAAGTAGGAGATGGCAAAAGGGATTTATCTTGGCCAAAAGAAATTATGCTCAAACGCAAAAAAATTATGGATTTAAATGTGGTTTCTGCTAATGCGCTGGTTTTAGAAGAAGTTACTTACCCTCACCCCTCAAAGCTAAAAGAACAATATGAAATCACCAGACGCTTAAGGAAACTCGAGGATTAGTAACAAATGCCCGTTGGGTATGGTTGGTCTTAAATTCCTACGTATTTGAGAAAAGGAAACAGTAATGAACTCCACCAAAGTTTGGTTAAACGATGAATTGGTGGACGCCGATAAGGCAACAGTAAGTATTTTTGATCACGGATTTACTGTGGGCGACGGTGCTTTTGAAACTTTAAAAGTAATAAATGGACAACCCGTGGCAGTTACTCGCCATATAAAAAGATTGATCTATTCCTTAAACACTATTGGTATTGAACTAAACAGCGAAGATATTTTAAAAAAAGCAATTAACGAAGTCATACTTGCCAATAAATCACTAGGTGATGTGATGAGAATGAGAATTACCTACACCAGTGGCGTTGGCCCCCTTGGTTCTGATCGAACCAAAGAAAATTTCACACTTGCCGTGGCAGTAAGTCCTGAAGCTATTTGGCCAGAGACTGCAATTGTTGTTACCGTTACTGATCCTCGAAATGATAAATCAATGTTGGCTGGTTCTAAAACTACCTCTTATGCCCAAAATGCAGCACTACTTTCTATTGCGAGAAAACAAGGTGCTCATGAAGCAATCATGCCTAATACCAAAGGTGAACTATGTGAAGGAACAGGTTCAAACATTTTTGTAGTAAAAGATGGGCAAGTTTTGACCCCACCTTTAAGTGGAGGATGTTTAGGTGGAATCACCAGAGCATTAGTTATTAAATGGTTTGATGTTAAAGAAGTAGATCTTCCAATGTCAGCGTTGCGTGATGTTGATGAAGCATTCTTAACTTCCTCAACTAGAGATATTCAACCAATCTCTAAAATTGATGATCGAATATTAAATGCCCCAGGACCAGTCGCATCACAAATGCGCACAGAATTCATCGAAAAACTAGCCCAAAACTACGACGCTTAAAAGGAATTTTCCCTCACAAACAGAGGCGATACCCTCGATGCCACGAGGCGATTAAGGGTTGGGTAATCTAGGACTTCGAGCAAGTTGAGAAACAAAAGCCCCAACAGAGAAAAGAAAAAAAACTGTGCGTACTTTCAGTCCCAAGGCCAACGAGATAACTCGTGCTTGGCACGTTATTGATGCTAATGACATTCCATTAGGACGTATTGCATCAGTTGCAGCAACAATTCTTCGCGGTAAACACAAAGCAATTTTTGCACCCCATGTTGATACAGGTGATTTCGTAATCGTTATTAATGCTGGCAAGGTTGCACTTTCAGGATCAAAGCGTCAACAAAAGAAAGCATTCACCTACTCTGGTTTTCCAGGTGGTTTAACAGCAATTGGTTATGACAAATTATTAGAAACAAATCCACAACGAGCAATTGAAATTGCAGTTAAGGGCATGCTTCCCCACAATAAACTGGGTCGTCAACTGATTAAGAAACTAAAAGTTTATGCAGATGCAAACCATCCACACGTTGCACAAGATCCACAGCCATATGAAATTAAACAAATCAAGCAGATTGCAAACTAAGAGGAAAATATCTTGAGCGAATCAGAAAACTACGTAACCAGCGAATCATCAAAAACTTTTGCACCACTTAAGACTGGCGTGCAGGCACCAAGTGCGGGAACTGGCCGAAGAAAAGAAGCTATTGCTCGCGTTCGTATCGTTCCAGGTAACGGCAAATTTGTTGTTAACGGTAAAGAATTAGCAGTTTATTTTCCAAACAAATTGCATCAACAATTAGTTAACGATCCATTTAA
>CAMATO010000008.1 GCA_945861165.1 Bifidobacterium breve
TATTTAAGACGAGATTCCTCGTTAACATCTACCTCTTTATCTATTTGAAAAGGAAGAGCTTGGGATTGAGATAAAACATTAACTTCGCTAGCAAATACTTCAATTGCTCCAGTTGGTAAATCTTTATTTTCATTACCTGCGGGGCGAAGCTTTACTTGCCCAATTATTTGTACACAAGTTTCTGGTTTTAAATCATGGGCAAGTTTTTCATCATGAACTACTACTTGCACGATTCCTGAGGCATCTCTTAAATCAATGAAGGCAACTCCACCATGATCACGACGGTTTCCTACCCAGCCCGCCAATGTCACTTTTACTTCAGCATCAATTGGTCGTAGCGCATCTGCCACATGTGTTCTTAACACTTAAATTTCATCCTTTTTTGTAACAAAAAACTTAGTTATTTATTAGTGCTCAGTCTGTCGTATCACTTGGATTAAGTGCGCAACCATGTCACCCAGCGCGACTTGAACTTGTGAAGATTCCCCTAAATTCTTAATTTGCACCTGGGCATTATTTACTTCATCCTCGCCAATCACCACGGCATATTTCGCACCACTCTTATCAGCTGCTTTCATCGCACCTTTTAATCCTCGATCGCCATAAGCCATATCAGCTCTTATATCTGCTGCTCTAATTTGTTGCAATAACGAAACAGCTAACCTGTGTGCACTATCACCAATTGGCACTATGAACACATCTACCAAAGAGGTATCACCCACTATTAAATTTTCCACTTCGCAAGCCATCAAAGTTCTATCTGTGCCGATACCAAAACCAATGCCACTTAAATCTTGACCACCAAGTGATTCCATTAGTCCGTCATATCTTCCGCCCCCACCAATACCAGATTGGGCGCCTAGTTCTGGATGATCAAATTCAAAAGTTGTTCGAGTGTAGTAATCAAGGCCGCGCACAAGTCTTGGCGCAGGAGTAAATGCAATTTTTGTTGCTTTGAGTAAATCTTCAACTTCATCGTGATAACTGGAGCACTCGACGCATAATTCGTTAATAATTAAAGGAGCATTCGTTAATTGTTTTTGTATTTCTGGTCTTTTATCATCCAACACTCTTAACGGATTTATCTTGGCTCGAGTTTTTGTTTCCTCATCAAGATCAAGTTTTGCTAAATAAGCTGCTAGTTTTTCTCTATACTTTGGTCTACAAGTCGCACATCCCAAAGAAGTTAAAAGTAGTTGAAAATTTCTTAAACCTAGTGATCTAAATGCATCATCGGCAACACTGATGACTTCAACATCTAACGCTGGATCTGGTGCACCAATTGCTTCAATCCCAACTTGTTGTAATTGTCGGTACCTACCAAGTTGTGGACGTTCTGCTCTAAAGAATGGACCTTTGTACCAAAGTTTTACTGGAAGTTGGCCACGATCTAATCCATGTTCAATAACTAAACGCGCCACACCAGCTGTACCTTCAGGTCTTAAGGCAAGAGTTCTGCCACCTCTATCTTCAAACACATACATTTCTTTGCTGACTACATCGGTTGATTCACCAATACCTCTAACAAAAAGATTCACATCTTCAAAGATTGGTAATTCGACATAACCATAACCAGCTAAAGCTGCTGCATTACCAATTGCATTTTGGACAGCTAAAAAAGAATTTGAGCGGGGAGGAAAATAGTCTGGCACTCCTTTTGGTGCTTGAAACTGACCAGCCACTTTTTATCTACTCCTCAGGAAAATATTTCTAAACCAAGTGTCGCAGGTAAGGGTTACTTGTGCGCTCATCTTGGATTGTTGTTGATGGTCCGTGTCCTGGGTAAACGCTCATTACATCAGGAAATTTGAGAATTACATTTGCCAAAGTGTGATCCATGGCGCTGGCGTTTCCACCCGGTAAATCAGTGCGCCCGATTCCCTTATTGAATAAAACATCACCTGAAAACAAATGGTTACCGGTTTCAAAAACAGTGGAGCCTTCTGTGTGACCTGGTGCATGATGAGTTTTGAATTTAATTCCTGCTAAATCTAAATTTCTATTTTCTTTAATTAGTTTTAGCTCATCAGGTCTGTAATCAGGGACACCACCGGCCATATTTACTATTTCTTGCCAACCTGATTTTGAATAAGCTTTTTCTGGAGTAGTGATCATCCATTCATCATCAGTGTGCAAATAAGCAGCAATGTTGTGCTCTTGACACAGTGGGACCACAGACCAAACATGATCCATATGGCCATGAGTTAACAAGGTGGCAACAGGATGAAGACCAAACTGTTCGGCTATTCGTTTTATTCCTGCTAAGGAATCAAAACCTGGGTCGATGATGACACATTCAGCATTGGCTTCATTAGCAACCAAATAGCAATTAGTAGCCCAAGGGCCAACTGGGAAAGACTTGATTAGCATTGACTCTATTAATCCTCTACTCGGATTTATTCCTGACCTGCGTACAGTCTAGACTTTAGTTAATCCCTAAATCCGTAAAGTGGCTTTGAAAGGTAACAATGTCTAACCAAGATCGCTTTAACACAACTAAGAAGTCAACAGTTTATGTTGCATTAATAACCGCCTTAGCGATAATTATCGGTTCCGTAATTCTAGGTCTGGGTGGACAAACCTCAACTCAAGATGCCACCGCAGAATCAACTCCTGCTGCTGCACTACCAACAGCTGGAATTACTGCTACAAATAAAGCGGTAATTTCTTTTACTACCAATCAAGGTGAAATTGTGATTGACACAATTCCTGCACTAGCACCACAAACCGTTAACGCTCTTTCATCACTTGCGCAATCAAATTATTTTGATGGCACAATTTGTCATCGTTTAACAACTGAGGGAATTTTTGTTCTACAATGCGGAGATCCAACAGGCACAGGTTCTGGTGGGCCAGGATTTAATATCCCGGATGAAAATCTTCCCGAAGCTAAAGAAAATAATTACCCAGCCGGAACTGTTGCTATGGCCAATGCCGGTCCAGGAACATCAGGTTCCCAATTCTTTTTGGTTTATCAGGACACCACCCTTGGCCCTGATTACACAATTTGGGGCACAGTCACCAGTGGTTTAGATATTTTGAAGACAATTGCAAGTGCCGGCGTGGTTGACGGGGGTGCCGATGGCACACCCAAGACCAGTGTCACGATTGAATCTACAAAAGTTACAATTAGTTAGCAGTAGAAGCAGAAAGTAGTAACAAAGCCCGATGACCACCAGTACAAGTTCAACAGACTTCGGTCGCGTTGAAAATGATGGCACTGTCTTAGTGAAGATGCCTGATGGATCTGAAAAACAGGTTGGCCAATGGGCCGCTGGAGATCCCAATGATGGTTTAACTTTCTTTATTCGTAAATTTCATGAAATTGAGAACGAAATATCTTTAACTTTACAAAGACTTAAAGAAGGAAAAGGTAACGCAGAAGCTGCTTTTAAACTCATTGAAAGAGTTAAAACCAATCTGGAAAATCCCACCTTTGTAGGAGATTTATCAGTACTTTCAACAAAAGTTGAGGAACTGCAAGTAATAGCTGCAGTGAAAAAAGCGGAATTTTCTGCCGCCAAAGCTATTGCTAAAGAAAAAGCAATGGAAAAAAGAAATCAACTTGTCGCAGAAGCCGAAAATTTAATCAATTCCAAGCAGTGGAAAGTAACCACCCAAAGATTTAAAGAAATAGTTGAAGAATGGAAGAAACTTCCCCACGGAACAAAATCTGAAGAACAAATTTTATGGAAGAGATTCAGTTCTGCCCGATCAGCCTTCGACAAGACCAGAAGACAATATTTTTCCACACTTGAAGCAGGTCGCAAAGAAGCCAATAAAGTTAAAGCAGAAATTGTTTCTCAAGCAAAAGCTATCGCTGATTCTAAAGACTGGTCTGATACTGCTAATAAGTTTAGAAATTTGATGGTTAAATGGAAAGCAGCCCCAATTTTGGATCGCAAAGAAGAACAAAAACTTTGGAAAGATTTCAAAGTTGCCCAAGATGTATTTTTTGCTGCTCGTACTGCTGCCCTATCAGTGCTTGATGAAGAACATACAAAAAACTTAGAGGCAAAGAAATTATTAGCTGAAAAAGCTGAAAAGATACTTCCCATCACAGATATGAAATCCGCTCGACAAGCCTTAAAGCCTATTCAGGAAGAGTGGAGCAAAATTGGTCATGTTCCTCGCAAAGACAAAGATCAAATTGAATCAAGGTTAAAAGCTGTTGAAGAAGCAATCAAAAATACTGAAAAGAATGAAATTAATCGTACCGATCCAGCAAAAAGTGCACGTGCTCAATCAACAATGCAATTACTTGAAGTTAAGCTTGTCAAGACTGAAAAAGAGCGAGAAGCAGCACTAGCTAAAGGTGATAATAAAAAAGCTGAAACTCTTGCCATGACAATTGAAAGTCAAAAAATGTTACTTGATGCCACAAAATCTGCTTTAGCTGAATTAACTCGCTAAACGCGATAAACGTCGTAAACTCCCGCAATATTTTTTACTGCAGCTAATACACTTCCCAAATGCTTTGGGTCAGCCATTTCGAAAGCAAACCTGGAGAGAGCAATTCTGTCTCTGGATGTTGAAACAGAGGCACTCAAAATATTTACATGATGCTCAGACAGTGTTCTTGTTACATCAGAAAGCAAACCATTTCGATCTAATGCTTCTATTTGAATGTTAACTAAATAGATTCCCGAACTAGATTCTGGCCAAGTGGTTTCCACGATTCTTTCTGGTTCATTCTTCAAATCTGTCGCATTGGTGCAATCAATTCGATGAACTGATATCCCTTCGCCTCGGGTTACGTAACCAAATATTTCATCTCCCGGAACAGGTGTGCAACATCTGCTCAGTCGGGTATAAACATCATCGATTCCTTTAACATTTACACTCGGAGAATTTGTTATATTCCCACTTCTTCTAACTCTGGTGGGAGCAATTGCTTCTGAAAGATCTTCACTTGCACCTTCTTCCCCACCGTGGAGTTGTAATAGTTTTGCCACCACACTTTGGGCACTAATCTTTCCTTCCCCAACAGCTGAATAAAGCTCATCAATTCCTTTTATTCTTAATTCGTGAGCAACGCCAACTAGGGCTTGATTCGCCATCAATCGGTGAAGTGGCAGATTTTGTTTTCTTAATAATTTAGCTATTTCACCTTTACCTTGCTCAAGATGCTCTTCGCGTCTTTCTTTAGTAAACCAAGCTTTAATTTTACTTTTGGCTCTTGTTGAAACAGCAAAGTTTAACCAGTCATGGGAAGGACCGGCAGTTTCAGATTTTGTGGTAAAAATTTCAATATTGTCACCACTAGAAAGAGTTGAATCTAATGAAACTAGTTTTCCATTAACTCTTGCTCCCACGCAATGATTTCCTACCTCGGTGTGAACTGCGTAAGCAAAATCAATTGGAGTAGCACTATTTGGTAACGCAATCACATCACCTGCAGGTGTGAAAACAAATATTTCGTCTTGTTGGCCTAGGTCATAGCGCAACGAATCAAGAAATTCGTCTGGGTCTTCTGTTTCTTTCTGCCAATCAACAAGTTGACGTAACCATGCCATGTCATCGGTTAGTTTCGCATCATTTCCTTGACGCTCTTTGTATCGCCAATGACTGGCTACACCGTATTCAGCTTCCTTATGCATGTCTTGGGTTCTGATTTGAAATTCAATAGGTCGACCATTTGGTCCCATCACCGTGGTGTGAAGTGAACGATAAAGATTGAATTTTGGCATTGCTATGTAATCTTTGAATCTACCTGGCACTGGATTCCAGCGGGCATGAATTGTGCCCAGTGTGGCGTAGCAATCTCTAACATCTTCTACCAAAATTCTTATTCCTACTAAGTCATAAATTTCGTTAAAGTCTCTGCCGCGCACAATCATTTTTTGGTAAACCGAATAATAATGTTTTGGTCGACCACTTAATTCAGCTTTTATTTTGGCGGCACTTAAATCTTTTTGAACAAATTCCACAACCTCTGCGATATCACGATCTCGCTGCGGTGCTCTTTGTCCAACTAGGTGCACAATTTCGTCATACATTTTGGGATAAAGACCGGCAAAAGATAAATCTTCTAATTCCCATTTGATGGCATTCATGCCCAAACGGTGAGCTAATGGTGCAAATATTTCTAAAGTTTCCCGAGCTTTTTGTTCCTGTTTATCAGCGGGTAAGAATTCAAGGGTGCGCATGTTATGTAATCGATCAGCTAATTTGACGAGTAAAACTCGAATATCTTTGGCCATAGCAACAACCATTTTGCGCACAGTTTCCGCGGCACTTGCATCACCGAATTTAACTTTATCTAATTTGGTAACCCCATCAACTAATCGGGCAACTTCTGTTCCAAAATCAGCTTCAAGTTTTTCTATTGAGTATCCGGTGTCTTCTACGGTGTCATGCAGTAACGCCGCCGCCAAAGTTTCACTAGACATTCCCAATTCAGCCAGAATGGTTGCAACGGCTAAAGGGTGGGTTATATAATCAAGTCCACTTCTGCGCTTTTGACCCTCGTGCTGTTTCTTGGCCACAACATATGCTCTATTTACTAAATCAATATTGTCTTTAGCATGAAATTTCTTAAGTGTTTTTAAGAGTGGATCAAGTTCAGGATTCTCAGATTTCCAACCAGTAATTTTGGCTATTCTACTGCGCGTGTCTGGAGCATCAGTCATGTTTGATGCCTCCCAGGAATTTCTTCAACTGTTGGCTCTTTAGTTTAGCAATGAATAAATTGCAATTAAAAACTACTTAAGATTTCTTTCTTTTTGAGCGCGTAAAGCGTTTAGGTTGAGTTCTTGGTCCTGCTTGCATCAGTTGATTGGCCAAAATTGGGCTACCAGTTATCTTCATGTTTTCTGGTCCATCTACTCCGGCATTGACTCTTCTGGCATGAACTCGTCTTGTCAAAGCTTGAATTTCTGGTTGACGTTCTTTTAGTTGCACCAAAATTGGGGTGGCTATAAATATTGATGAATATGTTCCGGCAGCGATTCCCACAAATAGAGCTAATGCTAAATCTTTTAGCGTTCCGGCTTGGAGAATTCCTACTCCCACAATCAAAATTGCCGCCACCGGCAAAAGTGCCACGATAGAGGTGTTAATAGATCTAATTAAGGTCTGGTTCAGTGCCAGATTGGAAGATTCACGATAATTCAATCTTGACTGCGCAATGATTCCTTTAGTGTTTTCTTTTACTTTGTCAAAAACAACCACAGTGTCATAAAGTGAGTAACCAAGAATTGTTAAAACACCAATCACAGTGGCTGGTGTTACCTCAAAGCCAGTGATGGCATAAACACCAATTGTGATCAACAAATCGTGTAGCAGAGCAACTATTGCTGCTGCTGCCATTCTCAATTCAAAATAAACAGTTAAAAAGAGAATAACTAAAAGCACAAACACACCCAAACCGATTAAGGCCTGTCGGGTAATATCTGCACCCCAGGAAGGACCAACTGATTGGGTGGTGATCAAACCTGGTTCAACTTTGAAATCTGTAGCAATCTTGCTAATGAAAGTTTCAATTTCTGTTTCATCTAGTGGTGGTGTTTGGATTTCTAATCTTTCATTTCCTACCGCAATAATTACCGAAGTTTCAACCCCGGCATTCTTCACAATATTTCGGGCATCCTCCACACTGGTCAGACTTGGCACATTAAACTTTGCGCCGCCTTTGAATTCAATGCCCAGATTTAATCCACGACCAAACAAACCAAAAGCTGCTACCGCAATGATGATGAATGAAATAAAATACCAAAGCTTTCTTCTACCCACAAAATCAATTGAGGTTTCACCTGTATAAAGTCGATTTCCAACTTCATTAAATTTCATCACTTGTCACTCCCAGTCAAAATTGTGCTACCTGCAATTAATCGCTTACGTGAAACCCCGGTTAGAATCCCACCAGATTCAGCCCAACTGGATTTACCAAAATAAGTAACCAAAGGATGAGTAAACCAGAAAGCAACCAAAACATCTATCACTGTGGTTAATCCTAAAGTAAAAGCAAAACCTCTCACACTTCCCACACTTAAGGCATAAAGTACAACTGCTGCCAAAAGTGAAACAAAATCTGCCGCTAACAATGTTCTTCTTGCCCTGACCCAAGCTAATTCAGTGGCAACTCTTAATGATTTACCATCACGAATTTCATCTCGGATTCTTTCAAAATAAACCACAAACGAGTCAGCGGTAATACCAATTGCCACAATCGCACCGGCGATACCTGCCAAAGTTAAAGTAAAACCAATTGATCTACCCAAAGCAATAATTAGTAGCCACAAGAAACCGGCGGCGACAATTAAGCTGAAAACTGCCACGAAGCCCAATGCGCGGTAATAGATAAGTAGATAAATTACTACCAAAATCAAACCAATAGCTCCAGCCAATAAACCTGCAGATAACTGATCTTGTCCAAGAGTTGGACTAATTGAAGTTGATTCGGCAATATTTAAAGTCACCGGTAAAGCTCCATAGCGCAGCACTTGTGAAAGTTGCTTAGCTTCTTCTGCTTTAAATGATCCTTCAATTTGTGCTTTACCACCCAAAATAGGTTCAGAGAAAAATGGTGCCGAAACTACTAGTCCGTCTAACACAATTCCAAAACGATTTTGTGGTGAAGGAAGTTTACTTAAAGTAATTGATGCTTCAGATAATTTAGTTGCACCTTGGGAATCAAAATCTAAAGTAACCATCCACCCACCTGCGCCTTGTTGGGGCAAAGTGGCTTGAGAATCAGAAACTTGATCACCAGTGATGAATGCGGGTGCTAACACAAATTTTTCAAAACCATCTTTAGAACAGGTAAGCATATATTTAGTTGGATCATCTGCTCTACCACCTTGGAGGAGTCCAGGGGTAAAACAATTTAATGACAAATATTGTTCATAAAGTTCGTCAGAAGTTGCTGCTTGAATTGGTAATTCTGTTGGTTGCACAACAGCCTTGGGGCTGGCACTTGGTGAAGCACTGGGAGAAGCACTAGGAGTAGCAATTTCCACTCCACTTCCAGCAGCAAGTACTGCACGAAAATCTAGTCGTGCTGTTTGTTTAAGTAAATTAGTAATTCCTTCAGGATTAACTCCTGGAACGGTTACAACAATGGCCGCATTTGCGCCACTTCCTTGCACAGTGACTTCTGCTTCTGCCACACCAAAACCATTAACACGTTGGCGAATAATTTCAACAGTTTGATTTATCTGATCTTGTGTTAAAACACCTTCAGTACCGGGTGCTAATTCTGGTGTCAAAATAACTTGAGTACCACCACGTAAATCAAGTCCTAATCTTGCTTCGTGCGATGCCCCAGGCCAAAAAGCCCACAATATTGTGGAAGCTGAAACAATGGCTATTAAAATTAATAATCTACCTGGACGTGCGCGATTTGCGGCAGACACTTTTTAATGACTCCTAGGAAAGATTATTCATTATCATTCAGTATTAATACCGTGCTTATTAAGTATTCCGTATGCCTATATTTATTGACCCAACAGGTCTAATTTATTCGGTAATATCCAAGACTTGTTGAGCAGGAACACTTTTACCCAACAATTGGTAGGCCGAAGGTGTAGCAATTCTTCCTCGAGCAGATCTTGCTAAATATCCAATTCGAACTAAAAACGGTTCACACATATCTTCCACAGTTTCAGGTTCTTCCCCAACAGCAACAGCCAAGGTGGAAAGGCCAACTGGTCCTCCCCCAAATTTGTTAATCAAAGCATCAAGAATTGCTCTATCAATTCGATCCAGACCACGGTCATCAATTTCAAATAACGTTAACGCTTTTTTGGCGATGGTGATATCTATTTGGCCAGAGGCGTGAACTTGCGCATAATCCCTGACTCGTCTTAACAATCTGTTGGCAATTCTGGGAGTGCCACGTGAACGCTTACTTATTTCTACAGCTGCATCTTGTGTGATTTCAACTTTTAATAATCCAGCGGAGCGGTGAACGATTTGTTCTAATTCAGCTGCTTCGTAGTAATCAAGGTGGGCGGTGAAACCAAAACGATCTCTTAATGGACTTGGTAATAAACCAGCTCTCGTAGTTGCCCCGATTAAAGTAAAAGATGGTAGATCTAAACCAATTGCGTTTGCTCCCACACCTTTACCAACCACAACATCAACTCGGTAATCTTCCATCGCTAAATAAAGCATTTCTTCAGCTGGTCTTGCTAAACGATGTATTTCATCTATAAATAAAATTTCACCAGGTGTTAAAGAACTTAAAACTGCTGCTAAATCTCCCGCATGCTGAATTGCTGGACCTGAAGTAACTCTGATTGGTGCACCTAATTCTGAAGCAACGATAGTGGCCAAAGTAGTTTTACCTAAACCAGGTGGACCGGATAGTAAAACGTGATCTGCAGAGTTTCCTCTTTGTAAAGCTGCTCTCAAAATTAAATCTAGTTGTTCACGAACACGATGTTGGCCTACAAATTCTGCCAAAGTTTTAGGTCGAAGTGCTCCTTCAACTTGACGATCTTCTTCACTTACCTCAAGTCGAATAATCTCTAAGCCCACATCTTCTGTGGCTTGATCATCAATGTTCATCTGGTTTTACTTAATATTTTTAACGCAGCACGAAGAGAATCTGAAAGATCAGCTTCATTTTCTGGTGTTTGGACTTGTTCAGCAGCACTTGAGGCATCTTTACGATTCCAACCTAATCCAACCAGGGCTGTAATCAAAGATTCTCGCCAAGAAGTAATAGCCGAATTCTTAGGTGACGCAATTTTGTCACTTAATTCTAAAATTAATCTTTGAGCACCTTTTTTACCAATTCCAGGAACTGCGGTTAAAGATCCAATATCTGAATTTGCTATGGCGTTACTCAACTTTTGTTCACCCATCACCGAAATTAGATTTAATGCCATGCGTGGTCCCACTCCGGAAATTGTTTGCAATAACAAAAACATATCTTTTTCATTCGCGTCAGCAAAACCATAGAGAGTCATATGATCTTCTCGCACAACCATCACCGTAGGAACTTGAACTTGATCTCCAACTTTTTTTCCTTTTAAAGCATTTGCTGAAGTTAACAAATTCATTCCCACGCCGCCCACATCAACAATCGCCCCTAGGGCAGAGATATCTGTCAATGTTCCTTTCACAAAGGCAATCACGAAACTGCTCTCTTTCTAATTTTTTCGTCGGCTCCACCACGCCATAAATGGCATATTGCTAATGCAACAGCATCAGAGGCATCTGCTGGCTCAGGCGCAGAGGAAAGTCCACAGATTTTTGCGATCATGCGACCAATTTGACGTTTATCTGCTTTTCCAGAACCGGTAACAGATGCTTTAACTTGAGTTGGAGTGTAAGTGAAAACTTGGCACCCATGTTTAGCTCCATTAACCATTGCTAAACCAGCTGCTTGTGCTGTGGCCATAACTGATTTCAAATTATGTTGACTAAAAACTTGTTCGACTGCTACTACATCTGGTTTGTATTCTTTAATGATTTGACTCAAAGCGGTATCTAAAGCCAACAGGCGATCAGCTAAAGCATCAGTTGGTGGCGTCCTATAAACCATGACCGTTTTAAGAATCACTTTTCTACCTGGAGCTTCATCAACAATGGCCAAACCACATCTAGTTAAACCAGGATCAACACCTAAAACTCTCATGTTTAGTTACTGACCCTTCAATTATTATTTACTTATATTACCCAACTTGTGCCATAACTTCATCTGAAACATCAAAGTTTGCCCAAACTGTTTGTACGTCATCTAAGTCTTCTAAAGACTCAATTAAGTTGAAAATCTTTTTTGCAGCCTCAGCGTCAAGTTCTACGCTCACCGATGGAACAAATGAAGTATCTGCAGAGTCATAGTCAATTTTGGCATTTTGTAAAGCCGTTCTTACTTGTACAAGATCATTAGGTTCACTTATCACCTCAAAGGATTCCCCTAAATCATTTACTTCTTCAGCACCTGCATCTAGTACAGCTGATAAAACATCATCCTCAGTTAATAATCCAGTTTTAGAAAGTAAAACAACACCTTTTCTGGAAAACATGTATGAAACAGATCCAGGATCTGCCATATTGCCATCGTTTCTAGTCATTACTAAACGAACATCACCTGCTGCCCTATTTCTGTTATCGGTTAAGCATTCAATTAAAACAGCGACTCCGTTTGGTCCATATCCTTCATACATAATTGTTTGGTAATCAGCAGCACCTTCTTCTGTGCCACTGCCTCTTTTTAATGCTCTATCAATATTGTCGTTTGGTACTGAATTTTTCTTAGCTTTTTGAATTGCATCGAATAGTGCGGGGTTACCTTCAATATCTGGTCCACCAAGTCTTGCTGCTACTTCAATTTTTTTAACCAACTTGGCAAATAATTTGGCACGACGAGAATCAATAATAGCTTTCTTATGCTTAGTCGTTGCCCATTTACTATGCCCTGACATATTTAATCCTTTTTATGAATTAACTCTTGAAACCGATTTTGCCATCTGTACAAAATACTCGTGTATTCGGTTGTCGTTTGTCAGTTCAGGATGAAAAGAGGTGGCTAAAAGTGCCCCTTGTCGAACCATAACTGGATGTTCTTGGTTATTTTCAGTTTTATAGGTGGCAAGAACTTCAACTTCGCTGCCGACTCTCTCAACCCAAGGAGCACGGATAAAAACTGCCCTAAAATTATTTTTGAAATCTTTTAGTGCTAAATCTGTTTCAAATGAATCAACTTGTCGACCAAAAGCGTTTCTTCTAACAGTTATATCTATTCCACCAATGGTTTCTTGATCACTTCTACCATCAAGTATTTCATCAGCTAACATAATCATTCCGGCACATGACCCATAAACTGCAAAACCATCTTTAACAAATTTTCTTAAGGGATCTAATAAGCCAACTCTTTTAGCCAACATACTTATTGTGGTGGATTCTCCACCGGGAATGACTAAAGCATTAACAGTTTTTAACTCTTCCGGATTTCTTACTTTTTGTACAGCAACATTAAGAGCGGTTAAGGAATTAACGTGTTCGCGAAAATCACCTTGTAGTGCTAAAACTCCGACTCTTAACAAGAGTTACCAGCCGCGTCCGGCAAACCTTTCAGACGCTGGCAAGATATCAATATTTATTCCTACCATCGCTTCACCAAGTCCACGAGAAACTCTTGCAATAACTTTTGGGTCATCAAAGTTCGTGGTTGCTTCAACAATTGCTTTGGCTCTTTGGACAGGATCTCCTGATTTGAAAATTCCTGATCCCACAAAAACACCATCTGCTCCTAGTTGCATCATCAAGGCAGCATCGGCTGGTGTAGCAATTCCACCGGCAGTAAATAACACCACTGGCAGTCTGCCCAGTTCAGCAACTTGGACAACTAATTCATAAGGTGCTTGCAAATTTTTTGCAGCAGAATATAGCTCTTCTTTATCTAATCCTTTTAATCGAGCGATATCTCCACGAATTGTTCTCATATGTCTGACAGCTTCGACAACGTTTCCAGTTCCTGCTTCACCTTTGGAACGAATCATTGCTGCGCCTTCAGAAATTCTTCTTAGAGCTTCACCTAGATTTGTGGCACCGCAAACAAATGGAACTGTGAATTGCCGTTTATCAATGTGATGTGATTCATCAGCTGGAGTTAAAACTTCTGATTCATCAATGTAATCAACACCAAGACTTTGCAAAACTTGCGCTTCAGTGATGTGTCCAATTCTTGCTTTCGCCATAACCGGAATAGAAACTGTGGCAATGATTTCATCAATCATGTCGGGATCGCTCATTCGAGCAACGCCACCATCTTTACGAATATCTGCCGGAACTCTTTCTAAAGCCATAACTGCAACTGCACCAGCGTCTTCAGCAATTCTTGCTTGCTCAGCATTGATGACATCCATAATGACGCCGCCTTTAAGCATTTCTGCCATGCCTTGTTTGACTCTTGGTGTACCAGTGCTGTTGTTTTGGTTGGCCACGATTTCCTTAATTTTTAGGTATATCAACTCTAGCCCAAGAGTGTAATTCCACAACTTATGTATAAGGCTTATTGCAAAGACTTAGCAATGCTCCAAGCCATGAGGAATCTGAACATCTAAATCCAGCAAAACTGGCATGCGGGCCCGACCAAAGAGTCGAAAGCTTCGTACGATCCATCTTTTTCTTACTTTGATTACTGATGTTGCGGCGTCGTTGTAAAAAGTTAACGCATATTGCACACGTCTGGTAGCTCCGGCTGCTTCTTGAATCAAGTTTTTATGATGAGGATATTTATTAATATCAAAATCTTTATCAAACAATTCACCTAAAGATTTTGTTACTTCACTTTCTATTTTCCACTCATTTTCCGTATGAACATCTAAAGTTTCTTCACTAATTGATGCATGTATGGCGTTAGCTAACCTTAATCTCAATTTTTCATCAAGTAAATCTAAACCTGCAAGATCTGAACAGATTGCTGAGCGAAGGGCAAGTTGGCGATCAAGGGCATTTCGTGCATTTTCAACTTTTAGATGTAAACGATCTAATCTTCCGGCAACATTGGCTAGATAGATAGCAAAAAGAATTAATCCTGAGGCAATTAAAACCCAATTACTTGTATCCACAACCCTATTCTGTCAGAAATGAGTTCTTAACTCGTCTGCGGTCAAGTCTTCCAGTCTTAGTTAAGCGACCATAAAGTTGACCTCGAAAGTCTTCTCTCACATTTCTACCTTCAACACTTTTAACCGCTTCGTAAACATCAAGTATTTGTCTGACAATTACAGACCAATCAAATTGTTTAGCCCTACTTATACCTTGTTTTGCTAGATTTTCTCTTTCTGAATTATTGTCTAAAAGTTCAATTAAAGATGTGGCTAAATCATTCACATTATTTGTTTCGAATAATTTGCCATATTTGCCGTTTTCTAATACTTGTTTAAAAGCTGGTAAGTCTGATGCTAAAACTGGTGTTCCAGATGCCATGGCTTCCAGTAGAACTATTCCAAAAGATTCCCCACCCAAATTAGGTGCCACATAAACAGTTGCAGTTGCGTAACATGATGCTTTTACTTCACTCGAAACAAATCCTTTGAATTCAATGTTGGAATGATATTTTGCATCGATGGCTTTAAGAATTTCATGTTCATCCCCAGGTCCCACAAGTAGTAGTTTCAAATCAGAATATTGTGCAAAAACTTGGGGCATAGCTTCCAACAGAATCTGTAAACCTTTTCTTGGTTCATCTAATCTACCTACAAAGACGATTGTTTTGTCTTGATCAAATCCAGGTAATTTAACGGCATTGCTATAATTTTTAACTCTTACTCCATTTGGAATTACCACAGCATCTCCACCAAAATGCTCAATCATGGTGTCTTTGGCTTCTTGACTTACCGCAATTCTGGCGATAACTTTTTCCATCATTGGTTGCAATAAAAATTGCATGTTCTTCACGGCATACATGGAATCATTTGCAGTGTGATGCGTTGCCACAATTGGTCCTCGAGCTGACCAAGCCGCAATTATGGCAGGGCTTGGACTTGTTGGTTCATGTAAATGCAAAATATCAAATTTTCCTTGCCGTAACCAATTTCTTGTTCTAGTGAAGGCAGCAGGATCAAATTTAATGCGGGCAATTGAACCGTTGTAGGGCAAAGCAATTGTGCTACCCGCGTTAGTGGCATAACTGGGCAATAATTCTTCAGCACTGGTGGGAGTTAAAACATTTACATAATGACCAAGTTCAATTAACGATTCCGTTAAATCCTGGATGTGTTGCTTAACTCCCCCAGGTACCGACCAGTCGTAGGGACAAACTATTCCTATACGCAAATCTATTTCACTAATCCTTCATTGATTCTTTTTAAAGGCTGAACGTCTTTCCAAACTCGTTGTAACATATGCCAATCTTGGGGATGTTTTTTAATCTCACTTTCAAACACATTAGCCAGTCTTTGCGTTAAATCGTAAATCTTTTTTTCCTTGGTTTCGCCTTGACCTGGACTTAACGGAGGCAAAAATTCCATCACTAAAACATTTTCCTGGTTGTAATAGGTAGCTAAAGGAATAACTAATCCATCAAGTGCCACTGCTATGGCTGCTGGGCCTACTGGAAAGAACGCAGTTGCAGGACCATATTTAACTTCCATACCGTTATTGGTGATGTCTCGATCAGCAACTAAGGCAACCATGCGTCCTTCTTTGGCTCTTCTTAAAAGTTTCATAAAAATATCAGACTCACCACTAGTAGGGATAACTTCTATTCCAAAAGAATTACGAAAGGCCACAAATTTTTTGTATAAAGATTCAGGCTTGAGTCTTTCCACAACGGTGGTAATTTCACCATAATTTGCGGTGTACCAGAAACCTGCCCCATCCCAATTACCCATATGAGGAGTTGCGGTTACTAAAGGTTTCTTGGAGGCCAAAGCCATATCTATATTGTCTGTTCCAATACAGATGACATGTTTTGCTAAATTATCTTTTTTCCAAGTAGAAAGTCGAAAGGCATCTTCCCAATAACGAAGATAACTTCTCATGCCATCTCTAACTAATGTTTCTAGAACAAGTGAGTCAGCAGCAATACCCTTCATAAAAGCTAAATTTGCTCTTAATTGTTGAACTCCAGTGATGTCTTTTTGATAAGACCAGTCGGCAATTTTTCTAAATAGGTTTCGCGCTATTCCTGATGGTAAACGTTTAACAAGGACCCAACCGGCTTGGTAACCAAAATCAACTAAAGAAATCATTTAAAGTATTTTAGTTTGCTTTAAAACAAAAAACATTCTTTGAATCACAGTAATAACACTTATTGCCGCCAAAACCCAAATTGAGGCAAGTAACATCCAATTTATTCCTATTCCAGCTAAGAATGTTCCCGCTACCACCACAATTACCCGCTCAGGGCGCTCAGCCAAACCTGTATCGCAATTTAAACCTAATCCTTCAGCACGTGCTTTTGTGTAAGAAACAATTTCACTTGCCACCAGGGAAATTAAACTTAAAACAAAATAGGTGACATTATTTTCACTAGCAAAA
This sequence comes from Bifidobacterium breve, assembly GCA_945861165.1. GTDB lineage: Bacteria > Actinomycetota > Actinomycetes > S36-B12 > UBA5976 > ATZT02. The sequence goes on from CAMATO010000008.1 coordinate 16,942, forward strand.
TAAAATGCAAGACTACCCAGTACTGCCCCATCTGCTATGCGATCAAGAACCGAATCAAAAAAAGCGCCCCATTTGGAATTACGGTTAAGTAATCGCGCTACTGTCCCATCAACTGCATCTAGACCAACAAAAAGCATAAATAAGACTGAACCTATTAAGAATTGACCTTGCGCAAGAAAAATTACGGAGACTACGACCACTCCAAAAGTCCCCAACAAAGTAATTGAGTCTGGAGTGAAACCTAATTTTATAAATATTTTAGCAAAAGGGGTGGCAATTAATTTCCCTAAATTTCTAGCTTTGGAATTTCCCAGCATTAATCATTCCAAGCTGCAGCTAGAAGAGTTTGGGTATCTTTAAGTAATTGCGGAATTGATTTAGCTCGACCAATAATGGGCATGAAATTGGTGTCTCCACCCCACCGAGGAACAATGTGTTGATGTAAATGATCTGCCACACTGGTACCAGCAACTGGTCCTTGATTCATTCCAATGTTAAAACCTTGCGCACCACTTACTTTTCGTAACACTGACATTGATTTTCTTGTCAGCTCACTCATTTCAATTGATTCTTCATCAGTAATAGTTGTGTAATCAGCAAAATGTCTAAAGGGTGCAATCAAAAGATGACCTGCGTTATAAGGATAAAGATTAAGCACCACATAATTTAGTTTTCCTTGGAACACCACTAATGAATCTTCTGCTTTGACTTTAGGTGCCGAACAGAACGGACAAGTTTGATCTACTGTGCCATCGCTTCGCACATCTTGTAAATATTCACCGCGATGAGGGGTCCATAAACGAATCCAGGCATCAGGTAATCCGGTTTCTGGAAATGACATCTAAACCTGAATTCTTTTTTCTATGGCATCAAGTATGCGCTTCATCGCATCATCAACTGAAACACTATTTTCTTGAGATCCGTCTCTGAATCTAAACGACACAGCGTTAGCAGAAATATCCTGATCCCCAGCTATCAGCATGAAGGGAACTTTTTGGGTTTGAGCAGTTCTGATCTTCTTTTGCATCCGCTCATCACTTGAGTCAATTTCAACACGTATGCCTTTAGCTTTTAATTTGGTTTCAATTTCTTGCAAATATGAAACATGGGTGTCAGCAATTGGAATACAAACCACTTGCACAGGTGCAAGCCACGGTGGAAATGCACCGGCGTAATGTTCCAGTAGCACACCAAAGAATCTTTCAATAGAACCAAATAGCGCTCTGTGAATCATCACAGGACGTTTAACGGAACCATCTTTATCTTTGTATTCAAGTTCAAATTTTTGTGGCAGTTGGAAATCCAACTGTATTGTGCTCATCTGCCAAGTTCTACCTAAAGCATCCTTAGCCTGCACAGAAATCTTTGGTCCATAAAAAGCTGCTCCGCCTTCATCCATCACCAAGGGAATGTTTTGTGCTTCTGCTGCTTTTCTTAACGTTTCTGTTGCTTGCAACCATTCCGCATCTGTGCCCACAGACTTAGTGGAATTCTTAGTTGATAATTCCAGATAAAAATCATCTAAGCCATAATCTTTAAGTAGTCCTAAAACAAACTTTAATAACGTATCTAACTCTTGTGGCATATTTTCTAAAGTTGTGTAAATGTGCGCATCATCTTGAGTCATTCCTCTTACTCTGGTTAGACCATGAATCACCCCAGATTTTTCATAACGATAAACACTGCCAAATTCAAAAAATCTTAATGGTAAATCTCGATACGATTTAGCACTAGATTTGTAAATCAAATTATGAAAAGGGCAATTCATTGGTTTTAAATAATAATTTTGGGCTGGTTTTCTAACAGTTCCATCAGCATTAAATTCAGCATCTAGTTGCATAGGTGGAAACATGCCATCGGCATACCATTCAAGATGTCCTGAAGTTTCAAATAAAACAGACTTAGTTATGTGAGGAGTGTAAACAAATTCGTAACCTGATTCTTCGTGACGTTTACGTGAATAGTCCTCCATCACTTTTCTTATTACTCCACCTTTAGGGTGAAAAACTGCCAAACCTGATCCGATTTCATCAGGAAATGAAAACAAATCTAATTCCACACCAAGTTTTCGATGATCTCTTTTTTCGGCTTCTTCCAGTAAAACCAAATGATTAGCTAACTCTTCTTTGCTAGCCCAGGCGGTACCATAAATTCTTTGCAACTGAGGATTCTTTTCATCACTTCGCCAATACACACCAGCAGTTCTCATTAATTTGTGTGCACCTAAATATTTAGTGGAAGGAACATGAGGACCTCGACACAAATCTGACCAAACAACTTCACCACTTCTAAAATCAATATTGTCATAAATTGTTAATTCGGCTCCGCCAACTTCCATAACATCTTCAGCAGGGTTTCCTTTGATTCCAATTAACTCAATTTTAAGAGGTTCTGCTGCTAATTCTTTTAGTAAAGATTTCTCATCACTTACTCTACGAGTAAATCTTTGACCACTTTTTATGATGTCTTTCATAGTAGATTCAATTTTTACTAAATCTTCAGGTGTGAAATTATTTTCAACTTTGAAATCGTAATAGAAACCATCTTTAATTGGTGGCCCAATTCCTAATTTGGTTTGCGGGTTTAGTTTTTGTACTGCTTGGGCCATGATGTGAGCAGTACTATGTCTGATCACTGCTAGTCCTTCTTCAGAACTTGCCAGAATTCCTATTACTTCATCACCTGCTTTAAGTGGTGTAGCTAAGTCTTTAATGATCCCATTAATTCTTGCCACAACTATATTTTTGTTTTCTTTGTAAAAATCAATTGCGTTAATTCCAGCTGTGGCGGTTTCTTCTTTCCCGTCAATTTTTACTTTAAATTCTGACACAGTTTTTATCCCTTATTCGAATCTCTGTCGAAGTTTGGAAATGGGCAAAACTGATCTGCCATTGTTGCCACTTATTTGGGTTAATTCAATAAAGCCTTTTCCACACACCACCACCGGAATACCGTTAGTGATTTTCCAAATTTTTCCTGGTGTTCTATTTGCAATGGTTGGGTTTTCTTTACTGACCCTGCCATCAAGAATTCTTACTTCTTCGCCTGCCAGCAGACTTTTTGCACCAACATAAGGATAACTTGAAGCATGAATGTGTCGTAAGATATTTTCTGCTGGCAAGGACCAATCGATAATGAAATCTTTTTCGTCTCGCCATAAACTATAGGTTGCTTGTTTTTGGATTTGTGGTTTACCAACAACTTTACCTTTTTTAGAAATTTGGGTAAAAACTTTTTGTAATAATTTTTCTATCAATGTGGAAATTATTGCCATAGCTTCAGCTAAATTAATTGGGTATTTTATTGATTTCCCAGCTTGAGCAATAATAGGCCCAGCATCTACTTGGCTGGTGGCAATTATTGCTGTTGCCCCGATCTTGGTATCGCCATTAATTAACGCGGTTAACAATGGATTCCAGCCTCTATATTTGGGCAGCAAAGAATCATGGATCACAATAATTTGTTGATAATTAGCATCGATTAATTTTTTCCAACCAATGGCAAGTGCTAATTCAGATATTTTTCCAGGATCACTTGTGGAAACCTTTATTCCAGCACTTTCAAAGATTTGGGAGATTTTTTCAAACGGATCATCCACTGTTCCAGTATCAGGTGCTATCACGACTGAACCAATAAATTTTTGATAAGAACTTATGATCACTTTGGCAGCTTCATAGCCTTTAACGCCACATAAATACAGATCAACTTTTGATTTATTCACAGAATTAATACTACCCTTAGGACCTATTTATTCAGGGTTTTGCAATGAAGGGACTAGCGCTCGAATTTCATCCAAATCCACCAACTAGACAAGATTCCGATGGCGGTGATGAGCAAGAACAACAAATAAATCCATATCGGTTTTTTGCCCGTAAGTTTTGCTTTAGCTAATTTAAGTCTTAAAGGGGCAAGAAAACGGCTTGCCCAAGTGAATTCTGTTGCCAATGTAAATAGACCAATAAATATCATCACCCAACCAGGACCTGGCAGAATTAAGAGCACAATGCCTATGCCAATAATAAAAAATCCTGCAAAAAATACTGCAGTTTTCCAGGCAGCATCAGCAATTCTGTTGGCGCGGATGCGGGCCCGAATTATTCTGATGGGACTAGTTGGTCGATCTTTCATATTTACAGAATAATTCAAATCTTTATTTTGATTATCTTTGGGGTTATAACTTTCGTTGTTTTTTGCTGGCCACTTCAAATAACTTGGCACATTTCAATTCGGTTTCTTGCCACTCCTTTAATGGTTCTGAACCCCAGGTGATTCCTGCCCCGGTACCAAACAGAAGTTTGTGCTTATCTTTCCAAAAGGTTCTAATGCCCACCGCTATGGCAGCTGTGTCATTAAAAGTGTTTATCCAACCAATAGCTCCGCAGTAGGGTCCTCGATCACTTTTCTCAAATTTTTTGATTAATTTCAAAGCACTTATTTTTGGTGCCCCACTAACTGAACCTGGTGGGAAGGTGGCCTCAAAAATTTCTGCCCAACTAATATCTTCTTTTAATTCACCTGCCACAGTGGAAACCAAATGCACTAAACCGGGGTGAGATTGGGTTTCCAGCAAACTTGGCACATTAATACTGCCAGTTTTACAAATTCGAGATAAATCGTTTCTCACTAAATCAACTATCATCACATTTTCTGCCCGATCTTTTTCTGTTAAATCTTCCACAGTTTTACCTGTTCCCTTGATTGGGCTGGAAGTAATTTGTTGCTTATTTCTTGCTAAGAACAATTCTGGTGAAGCAGACACCAAGGCCACATCTTTTGTTAATCTTTCGTGCGCTTCTTGGTTAACACTTATGACACAAGAATAAGGAGCAGGATTACCAGTGGTAAGTAAATTAGCTAATCCTTCAATTTCGTAACCTTGTGCTTGAATATCTGTTGTTAAAACGCGGCAAATATTTGCCTGATAAACATCCCCCACTGAAATATGTTGCCTTAATCCTTCAACTGCTAATTCATATTCGGATTGATTCATTGACGAAACCCAATTATTTGGATCTATGCCATTCCAATTTCCTTGATAATCAATAGGGTTTTCTACTTCTGTTTCAAATTTGAGCAATAACCAAGATCCTTCAAAGGTGCCAATGATTGCCCACAGGCCTGGTTCAGTTAACCGATTCAAATCAATAGCTACATCCTGCAAACCAACAAATCGTTTGGTGCCAAATTGTGCGTAGGCCATTTCACGAGCCTGGTTTTTCAAGTGCACCATAACTTGAGACATTACCTGCGGAATCACAACTTAGATACTCGACTGAACCCTTTAGCCTCACCTTCGGGTATCTTGAACAGGTACAAATAGGCAAATTCCTTAAAATCAAAGAAATGTCTATTTATTCGCGGACGTGGCGCAGTTGGTAGCGCATAACCTTGCCAAGGTTAGGGTCGCGGGTTCGAATCCCGTCGTCCGCTCTGAAATTTAGTTATTAAATTAATCATTTATTAATTAAATTTCAAGCAAGTGGTGGAGTGGCCGAGAGGCGAGGCAGCGGCCTGCAAAGCCGCGTACACGGGTTCAAATCCCGTCTCCACCTCCAAAGAAAATAACTTTGGTCGGTTAGCTCAGTTGGTTAGAGCGCATCCTTGACATGGATGAGGTCGGAGGTTCGAGTCCTCTATCGACCACAAAATATTTAATTAATATTTATTACAAAACGAATACTTCTCACACCATAAGTAGGAATTAATCCCCTGCTGGTGTCTGGTTGCTCTGTTAAAACCACGACGTATTTACCTGTTGTAGTGAATTTAACGGTGTGCATAAAAGCTGAATTGTTTGTGTAAAGGGTGACACCGTTTGTGTCGTGCCATTTCAGATCAGCAGTGTTTATGTAACCGTGCGCATCTGATTGCAAGGTGTAGCCACCTGCAATGAACTGAATTGGTTGATTTACTTTGCCGCTGAGTAATTTATCTTTACAACCATAAATTGGCAACGTTTCAGTGGCTGTGGAAACCTTGGTAGAAACTGTGTCAAATAAGACTCCAGAAGTTATCAAAGAATCGTAAGAAGCTTGCGTAATGGTTTTTCCGACAGTATTTTCTGCT
>CAMATO010000009.1 GCA_945861165.1 Bifidobacterium breve
CAACAAAGTGGTTTTACCTGTTCCCGCTGGTCCGGTAACTAGTAACGATCCCGATTCGTGTTCTAAAACCTTGTGTTGCTGAGAATCAAAGATAGGTTTTTCAATGAAAGGTAGGGCAGTCTTTTCCAGGGTGATTTCAGGGATTCCGATTAATGCCATATGACTACTTCATCATTAACCTACGACAAGTGTCTGGTCAGGTGAAAATGTTGAGGTGATGGGACGATGGACTAGATGAATATTGCAACTAATAGGCCTGCCAGAAAGGCCGCGCGACGACCCAGAGACTTGGTCTCACTCCTAGTTTCTTTGGGCATAACTTTGCTAGTGACCATAGTTGGAACACTGGCAGCTCAAACCACAGCGGGAATCGATGCTGATTTAACTACTGCTACTCGGGTATTACCAAGTTTTGTTTTAATTGTAATTAACACAATTGGTGCCACGGCAATAATATTTGTTCCTGTCTTGGTGGGTATTTCATTGGTGATTCGAGGTCGCGCTCGACAATTGGTTGATGCGTCATTAGCTGCTGGATTAGCAGTACTTGCTTTAGTTTCTCTCTCTATTCTTGTAGTTGAAAGTGATTCTCCAAGATTGTTGCTTGCCTTAACTGGTGGAACTCAAACTGCTGGCATAACTCCACTTGATCCATTAATAGCGGGCTTGATTGCATTTTTAGTTATTGCGCGCATCTTTGATCGTGGCAAACTTGGAGCAGTTGCAACTGTTTCTGTTATTGCTCTATCTTTTGTGTCATTGGTTGCTGGGCAAACTACAATTGTTGCCCAAATCGTTAATATTTTACTTGGCTGGACAATTGGTTTAACTGTTCGTTACAGCCTAGGCACACCCATCAATAGAGCCTCTGTCGAGAAAATAACTCAAGCCCTAGCTTCCAGTGGTTTTAATGTTGAAAAAATTAATTTACTTTTGGAAACTTCAGAGGGCAGAATTTATAGTGTCAATTTAAAAACTGGTGCACAATTAAACGTTTGGGTGTTTGACTGGGAGCTTCAAGGATCTGGTGTTATTAGTTCTTGGTGGCGTGGTTTAACGATTAAAACATCTGGTGATTTTAGAGGAATGAGTATTAGGCGCAGAGTCGAAAGAACTGCCCTATTGTCTTACGCCATATCTGCCACAGGAATACGTGTACCTGAGGTACAACTTGTTCGAGAAATTGAACCTGACTCTATATTCATTGCGCTAGCAAATCTGGATGGTTCTACTTTTGCTGACCTTAAGGCACAAGACACCAAATTAACTGTTGACCAAATAGAAAAATTCTTACGAGGTGTGAAAACCATTCATAATGCTGATATAGTTCATAGATCACTTTCATCTGAAAATATTTATATCACTCAATCTGGTGAAATTGCATTTACAGGTGTTCACTCCGGAACAATAGGTGCAACAGAGTTACAACAAAGAGTTGATCTAGCAGAAGCATTAGTAACGGCAGCCCGCAGTTCATCAATTGCAGAAACTGTTTCAATTGCGAAAATAGTCTTCTCAACCAAAGAATTAATTAGAGTTATCCCAGCAATTCAAAGTGTCGCAATGAGTCGAAAAACGCGTGAATATTTAAGATCTGATCGAGAACTATTAAAAGGGTTACGCAAATCTTTGGGAGATTTAACCCCGAGTGCTGAGATTCAACCAATCCAATTTCAACGGATTAATTGGCAAAGTGTTCTTTTAGCAATAGCTTCCGTGATCGCGTTGTATGTATTAGTCCCTCAATTTAGTCAAATAAGTATTGAAGAATTAATTTCTACCGCTCAGTGGCGATGGGCTTTAGTGGCCTTAGTTGGTTCGTCTCTAACTTACTTTGCAGCAACAGCGCTCCTACTAGCTTTCATTCCCACCCAAGTTAATAAGTTTAGAACACTTCAAGCCCAGTTAGCAGCATCTTTTGCAACTTTAGTTACTCCCCCAACTCTTGGTTCTGTAGCAGTAAATATTCGTTTCCTAAACAAATCAGGTGTTCCGGCACCAGCTGCTGCTACTGCTGTGGGAGTTTCCCAAGTAATCATTTTCTTTGTTCACTTATTATTATTACTTTTGTTTGGTGTAGTAGCAGGAACACAAACTGAATTATCATTTAGACCACCTCGAATAACCTTGGTAATTTTTGTAATTATTGTGGGACTAGTAATTGTGGCGTTTTCTATTTCTACTTTCAGAAGTTGGGTTGTAAATCGTGCAAAACCAATACTTAATCAAGTAGGCCCAACCCTGGCCACAATTGTGCAACAACCTCAAAGATTATTAATAAGCTTGCTATCATCACTTGCGTTAAATAGTGCCTACATTCTGGCTTTTTATTCCTCACTTCATGCTTTCGGAAGTGAAATTTCTTTATCGGTAGCAGCCTTTGTTTATCTTGCTGGAGCAACTCTTGGCCAAGCAGCTCCTACTCCCGGTGGTATTGGTGCAGTGGAAGCAGCTTTAGTTGCTGGACTTACCGCAGCAGGAGTGGCTTCGGGAATGGCATTATCTGGAGTGTTGTTATATCGGGTAGTAACTTTTTGGTTACCAGTAATTCCAGGCTGGTATAGCTTTGCAAATCTACAAAGTAAGAAATTGTTATAGCAAGAGTTTTTCCTTAGAATTTGGTTGCAAAGTATTTAGCTAAGAATGAAATTAGTATCTTACGAGTTCTTTTGTACTGCATACGATTAGATTGGAAATATCATGGGCTCAAAATCAAAAGAATTAAATAATGGTATTGAGCATGTTAAATCAGTATGTCCACACTTAAAGAAAATAGTTGCAGTTAGCGACGTATGTAATCTTAAACCTCAAGAACAATCGGTTAATTCATACTTTGAATCCTTAGTTAGATCAGTGATTGCTCAACAAATATCTTCAGTGGCGGCTTCAACCATAATTCAAAGAGTAAGAAAAATCTCTAACAACAACATCACTCCCCGAGTGTTGGTAAACAGAACTGAAACACAATTACGTAAAGCAGGTTTATCTGCCTCCAAAGTCAAAACAATTCATGGCTTAGCTAATGCTCAGTTGAATAAGGAAATTGATTTAGCTCACTTAGCTGATGCCTCGAATGACGAAGCAGTAGCAATGCTCAGTTCTCAATGGGGCATTGGCAGATGGACTGCAGAAATGTTTTTAATGTTCACCATGGGAAGACTTGATGTTTGGCCAGTTGGTGATTTAGCGGTTAGAAGAGGGTGGCAAATTGCGCACGGTTTAAAAGAAATGCCCAACGAAAAACAAATGGAACCCTTAGGAGATCCTTTCTCTCCCTATCGATCAATTGCTGCCTGGTATTGCTGGAGAGTACTTGAACCAAAAGAGCCATGGTGATGAATTGACGATAGGTTTGGCATCAAATGTTTAACAAATCACAGATTCAACTAAAAACTCCTGAGCAATTCGACATTATGAGAAAAGCTGGACGAGTAGTAGCACTTTGTTTAGCAGAAATTAATGCTGCAATTAAACCTGGCATGAACACACTTGAACTTGATTTAATTGCTAGAGAAGTTATGGAGCAAGAAGGAGCAAAACCATCTTTCTTGGGATATCACGGTTATCCTGCAGTAATTTGTGTTTCAATAAATGAAGAAGTTGTGCACGGAATTCCCGATGAAAAAAGATTTATTAACGATGGTGATCTAGTTAGTGTGGATTGTGGTGCAATTATTGAAGGCTGGCATGGAGATGCCGCCATCACAATTGGTGTTGGAAACGTTAAAGCAGAGCATCAAAAACTTAGCAATATCACAAAAGAAGCGTTACAAATCGGGATCAATGCTGCCTTACCTGGTAAACATATAGGTGATATTGGATTTGCAATTGAAAAATTTGTGAGAAGTCATCAAGGTTTGCAAGTTGGAATTTTAGAAGATTATGTTGGCCATGGCATCGGAACAGAAATGCATATGTCACCAAGTGTGCCAAATTATGGCAAAGCTGGCTCTGGGCCTGAATTACAAGTTGGTATGGCTATAGCAATTGAGCCGATGTTAGTTTTGGGTAGCAATAAAGTTCATGTCTTGGAAGATGAGTGGACAGTGGTTTCTAGTGACGGATTATTTGCAAGCCACTGGGAAAACACCATTGCCATCACAGCCAATGGTCCAGAAATTTTAACAAGATTATGACAGAACAACAAAAATTTAGAGTTGTAAAGAAATTCATTGACTTTGAAATTCGTGATTATGAACCGTGCTTAATTGCTGAAGTAATTGTCGATGCCTCAATGAATCAGGCAGGCAACTACGGATTTCGTCCACTCTTTAATTACATTTCCCAAAATAGTATTTCAATGACTGCCCCAGTTATTCAGATCCCAGTCAAAAAAGGCCAGTGGAAAATATCATTTGTTATGCCACACGGTTCAGATATTTCAAGTTTACCTATTTCTAAGAATTCAGAAGTTGAAATTAAACAAATATCACAAGGATTTTTTGCATGCTTAAAATTTACTGGAAATTACACAGAAATAAAACTGGAAAAAAATCTAAAATTATTAAAAGGTGCCTTGATTAGAGAGTCAATCATTGAAATAGGCAATGAAAATAATTGGCGAAGCGCAAGATTTGATCCACCTTTTAAACCATCTTTTTTAAAAAGAAATGAAATTCAAATTCCAATCAATTGGAAAAATTAAACACTAAGAGCTGTTTTGATCTTTCCTTCAACTTCACTAACTGAACCCATACCATCAACTTTTATCAATATGCCGCGGTTCTTATATTCTGCTAACAAAGGTGCTGTTGATGAAGCATAAACTTCTAATCTTTTCGTGATAACTTCTTTGGTATCATCAATTCTTTCCTGTTCTTGCGCACGCTTCAACAGCCTTGCTACCACAACTGGAATATCGATGGTTAGTTCTAGCACTCTTTCAATTTTTTGAGATTTTTTACCAAGAATCTGATCTAAGAAATTAACCTGGTCGATTGTTCTTGGGTATCCATCGAGTAAAAAACCATTTTTTGTATCATCCCAGGTAAGTCTGTCTTCAACTATTCTGTTAGTAACTTCATCGGGAACATACATTCCTTGATCATAAAAAGCTTTTGCTTCAAGTCCTAAAGCAGTTTCCTTTTTCATATTTTCACGGAAAATATCTCCGGTTGAAATATGAGGAATATTAAGAGTTTTTGAAATATTTACTGCTTGTGTGCCTTTGCCCGCACCAGGTGGGCCCATGATTAATAGGCGCATTTAATTAAATTGTTGGATTTTGCTTTAAGAAGCCTTCATAGCTTCTTTGTTGTAACTGACTTTCAATTTGTTTCACAGTGTCCAAACCAACACCGACCATGATTAACAAACTGATTCCACCGAATACGAATCTGTCTCCCACACCCAGTGCTCCAAATGCAATGAATGGAATTACTGCAATTATTGTCAAATAGGTTGATCCTGCAGCCATCAGTCTTGATAACACATATTTCAAATATTCTGCAGTGGGATTTCCAGCACGAATTCCAGGTATAAATCCACCATATTTTTTCATGTTTTCGGCAACTTCTTGAGGATCAAAAGTTATTGAAGAATAAAAGTAGGCAAAGAAAACAATTAGTAGTGCATAGGTAACTACGTAAGGAACTTCGGTTCCATTTTGAAAATTACGTGAAATCCATTGTGCCCAAGGACTTTGAGAATTAGAAAGTTGTACCAACAATGAAGGAATATAAAGTAAAGAGGAGGCAAAAATTACTGGAATAACTCCAGCCATATTAACTTTTAATGGAATATAAGTAGAAGTTCCTCCGTAGGACGCTCTTCCCACCATACGTTTGGCGTACTGAACAGGAATTCTTCTTTGCGCTTGTTCCACAAAAACCACACCGGCAATAATTGTGATACCCACAACTACTGTGGCGATAAATGTGAAAAGACCATTGATGGTTAATATTGCGGCAAATTGGCTCGGTACAGAAGAAATAATTGAGGCGAAAATCAATAATGACATACCATTACCTACACCGCGTTGGCTAATTAATTCACCAAACCACATAACTAGTGCAGTACCAGCAGTCATTGTTAACACCATTGAAATCATCACCGGTAAAGTTTGGTTTGGAATAATATCGTTGGGACAACCTCTTAATAATTGTCCAGGAGTTCTTGCTAAAGCTAAAATCGAAGTTGCTTGTAAAAGACCTAAACCAATAGTTACATAACGGGTGTATTGAGTGATGATTGCTTGACCAGATTGGCCTTCTTTTTTCAACATTTCTAAACGTGGAATAACAACAGTTAATAATTGAATAATGATCGAGGCGGTGATGTAGGGCATAATTCCTAGGGCAAAAACACTTAGTTGCAGTAATGCTCCACCAGAAAATAAGTTAATAACTCCATAAAGAGAGTCACCTTCCACTAATTCCACACACTGCTGAATTGCGGGATAGTCAACCCCAGGTGTTGGAATTGTGGTACCTAAACGATAAAGAGCAATCATGCCCAGAGTGAACAAAATTTTGCGTCGTAAATCAGGAGTGCGAAAAGCATCCGTTAACCACGCAAAATTTATATTCAAAGCTAACTCCTAAAGAGCTTTAATTGATCCGCCTGCAGCGGCTATCTTGCTGCTAGCTGATTCACTAAATTTGTCAGCCACCACAGTTACTTTGACAGTAATTTCGCCAAAACCTAATACTTTAACTGGTTGACCTTTTCTGATTGCGCCAACTTTAACTAAAGATGCAGGAGTAACTTCGCCACCTTGTGGGAACAGTCTTGAAATATCAGAAACGTTAACTACCTGATATCTAATTTTGTTTGGCGGAGTGAAACCACGCAATTTTGGTAAACGCATATGTAATGGCATCTGGCCACCTTCAAAAGCGGCAGAATAGTTACGACGCGCACCAGATCCTTTGGTACCACGTCCTGCAGTTTTACCCTTACTTGCTTCACCGCGACCTTTACGATTCTTGTCCTTTTTAGCACCAGGTGCTGGACGAAGATGATGAACCTTTATTGACATGGTTACTTAACCTCCTCAACGGTTACTAAGTGTGCAACGCTTCTAAGCATTCCACGAAACTCTGGGCGATCAGGTTTAACTGATTGAGAACCAATTTTTCCCAAACCTAAAGTTTTCAAAGTATCTAATTGGATTTTTGTGCCGCCAATAGATGATTTGATTTGTTTAATTTTAAATGATGACATATTAAGCACCAGCTTTTTCTGCAGCTTGTGCTTTTAAGATTGCTGCTGGAACAACGTGTTCTACTGGTAGACCACGTCTTGCGGCAACTTGTTCTGGTCTTTCTAGTTTCTTCAACGCATCAACTGTGGCATGAACCACGTTAATTGCATTTCCTGAACCTAAAGACTTTGTTAATACGTCATGAATTCCGGCTGCTTCCAAAACTGCACGCACAGGTCCACCAGCGATTACCCCGGTTCCTGGGGAGGCAGGGCGAAGCATCACAATTCCTGCTGCTGCTTCACCTGTTATTGGATGAGGAATAGTTCCTTGTACTCGCGGAACTTTAAAGAAAGATTTTTTAGCTTCCTCAACAGCTTTTTGAATTGCTTGTGGCACTTCGCGTGCTTTGCCGTAACCAATACCAACCATGCCATTGCCATCACCCACCACTACAAGTGCTGTGAATGCGAAACGACGTCCACCTTTCACAACTTTTGCTACACGGTTAATGAAAACCACACGTTCAATGAACTGTGATTTTTCTTTTTCACGAGCTCCGCCTTCATTTCTTTCGCGACGTTCGCGACGATTTGGGCGTTCTTCTGTGCCGTTTAGATTAGATGTCTTTGCAGCCATTAGAAAGTAAGACCTCCTTCGCGTGCACCATCAGCTAAAGCAGCGACTCGTCCGTGGTACTTGCGTCCGGCGCGATCAAACACAACATCTTTAACGCCAGCAGCAGTTGCACGTTCTGCAACTTTTTTACCAACAATTTTTGCTTGTGCTGTTTTATCTCCTGCAATACCTTCTTCAATTGAAGATGCGTATGCCAAAGTTTTTCCAGTCAAGTCATCAATTACTTGAACACTGACATTTCTTAAAGATCGAGTAACAACTAAACGTGGCTTTAATGTTGTGCCAGTAATTTTCTTTCTTACTCGAATATGTCTTCTTCTTCTCGAAGCTGACTTTTTACTTAAATTTTTGCCAGGTCTGGTGAATCTACTCATTAGTTACTTACCAGCCTTTCCAGCTTTACGTCTAATAACTTCGTTATCAAATCGGATACCTTTACCTTTGTAAGGATCTTGTTTGCGAAGTTTTCGAACCTTTGCGGCAGTTTCTCCCACAGCTTGTTTGTCAATACCATGAATTTGAAATCTGGTTGGTGACTCAACTTTGAAGGTAATTCCGGCTGGTGCAGGAAATATCACTGGGTGTGAATAACCGAGTGCAAATTCTAAATCATTTCCTTTAGCTGTCACTTTGTAACCAGTTCCTACAATTTCTAAGGTTTTGAAATAACCGTCGGTTACCCCTTTAACCATGTTGGCTACTAAAGATCTAGACAAACCATGAAGTGCTTTGTTTTTGGTTTCTTCAGTTGCTCTGTGTAATGAGTAGGTGCCATCTTCGTTTTTCTTAATAGAAATAGCATCAGGCAAATCAATACTCAATTGACCTTTTGGTCCTTTAACATCAACTTTGGTGCCAGCGATGTTAATTTCTACACCACTTGGCACAGTTACTAGTTTTTTACCGACTCTAGACATTTTATTTACCAAACGTAGGCAAGGACTTCTCCGCCTACGCCTTTCTTGGATGCTTGTTTGTCAGTTAATAAACCAGTTGAAGTAGAAATGATCGCAATACCAAGCCCACCTAATACTTTTGGCAAGGTGTCATTCTTGGCATAAACGCGTAAACCTGGACGAGAAACTCTTCTCAAACCAGAAATTGATCTTTCACGACTTGGGCCGTATTTAAGATCTAATACTAAACTTTGTCCAACTTTGGCAGGTTCAGCTTTCCAACTTTGAATATAGCCTTCTGCTTTCAAAATTTCAGCGATATTTTTCTTAATTTTGGAATAGGGCATCGCAACAGAGTCATGGTGTGCTGTGTTTGCGTTACGCAAACGTGCCAACATGTCAGCGATCGGATCTGTCATTGTCATGGCTTTTTAAGCCTTTCTCGATGTGGTTTCTGATTCCAGTTGAATCAGACCTTCAGCGTCTTGTTTTTCTTACCAACTGCTCTTGGTAATACCTGGTAGTTCACCCTTGTGTGCTTTGTTTCTGAAACAAATACGACACAAGTTGAATTTTCTATAAACTGCACGTTGTCTTCCACAAGCTCCACAACGTGTGTAGGCCCTAACCTTAAATTTTGGAGTACGTTGTTGTTTTTGCACAATCGCAGTTTTTGCCATTGGTTATGCCTCCTTGAAAGGAAAGCCGAGCAATTTAAGTAAAGCTCGTCCTTCTTCGTTGTTGTTTGCAGTGGTTACCACGGTGATGTCCATACCGCGCGGGCGATCAATTGAATCTTGAGGAATTTCAATGAACACAGATTGTTCTGTTAAACCAAATGTGTAGTTTCCTCTGCCATCAAATTGTTTTGGAGAAAGACCGCGAAAATCTCTGATACGTGGCAAACCCACAGCTAAAAGACGATCTAAGAATTCCCACATACGGTCACCACGAATAGTTACGTGTGCTCCAATTGGTTGGTGTTCGCGCAGTTTGAAGTTAGCAATTGACTTAGTCGCTTTAGCAACTGCCGGTTTTTGACCGGTGATAATTGTTAAATCTCTTACTGCACCTTCAATAAGTTTGGAATCTTTTGCAGCTTCACCAACACCCATGTTGACCACAATTTTTGTCAGACGTGGAACTTGGTTAACGTTTGTGAACCCGAATTCTTTTTGTAACGCTGGAGCAATTTCTGCTGCATAGCGTTGCTTCAAACGGGGTGTGGTTTTTGTCTGAGTAGTAGTCATTTAGATTTCCTTTCCGGTACGAGCCGAAACGCGAACAAGTCGGGTTGAAACATAAGTTGTTCCATCGGCACGCTTCTTTTCAATTTTGTCTCTACGACGTCTAACTCTGGTTGGCTTGTTATCACTTGGATCAACCACCATCAGGTTGCTGGCATCAAGTGGTGCTTCGATTGTTAAAATTCCACCAACAGCAGCACCTTTTTCTGATTGGGCAGCTTTAGTGTGTTTCTTAACACGATTAACACCTTCAACTGTGACAAGACCTTGGATTGGGTCAACTTTTAATACTCGACCTGTTGTACCACGATCTTTACCACTAATAACTTGAACTAAATCACCTTTTTTAATGTGCAGGGAAGCCATTTACAACACCTCCGGTGCTAGTGAAATAATTTTCATAAATTTTTTGTCACGAAGTTCGCGACCAACGGGACCAAAAATACGGGTGCCACGTGGTTCACCATCTTCTTTCAAAATTACAGCTGCGTTTTCATCAAAGCGAATGTATGAACCATCTGGTCTACGAACTTGTTTAACAATTCGCACCACCACAGCTTTAACAACTTCACCTTTTTTAACAGCACCACCTGGAATAGCATCTTTAACTGAGCAAACGATGACATCGCCAATACTTGCGTAACGTCGATGAGAACCGCCCAGCACGCGAATACACAGAAGCTCTTTGGCTCCGGTGTTGTCAGCGACTCGAAGTCGTGACTCTGATTGAATCATTTTTTTTCGCCTGCCCTTTACTTAGCTTTTTCTATGATGCTGACCATGCGCCAACGTTTAGTTGCAGAAAGTGGTCTTGTTTCCATTAACAAAACACGATCCCCAATTCCTGCTTCGTTCTTTTCGTCATGTGCTTTAAATTTCACAGAACGGTTCACAACTTTTCCATAAAGAGAATGTGTGTACTGTTCTTCTAATTTCACAACAATGGTTTTATCCATTTTGTTGGAAACCACAATTCCTTCACGTGTTTTACGGTCATTTCTTTCTACAGTTTTACTCATGCAGCACCTTCTGTATCAACAGGAGTAATTCCAAGTTCGCGTTCACGCAAGATTGTGTAAATGCGAGCTATTTCGGTTTTAACTGTGCGCAAACGACCATGGTTTTCTAATTGACCGGTTGCTGATTGGAAACGTAGGTTAAACAGTTCTTCTTTGGCGTCTTTCAACTTCTTTGCCAAGTCTTCATTTGTTTGACCACGAAATTCTTGTGTTTTAACTGCTTTAGCCATTTATCCCTCCACCAAATCTCGTGTAACGATTCGACATTTCATAGGTAGTTTGTGCATTGCTCTTTCCAAAGCTTGACGTGCCACTTTGTCGTCAGGAAAAGTAACTTCAAACATCACGCGACCTGGCTTGATATTTGCTACCCACCATTCAGGAGATCCTTTACCAGAACCCATTCGAGTTTCAGCAGGTTTTTTGGTTATGGGGCGATCTGGATAAATATTGATCCAAACTTTTCCACCACGTTTCAAATGTCTAGTCATGGCAATACGTGCTGCTTCAATTTGTCTGTTGGTGACATAAGCAGAAGTCAAAGCTTGTAAACCGTAATCGCCAAATTCAACTTTTGTGCCACCTTTTGCTTTACCAGTTCTTCTAGGGTGGTGTTGTTTTCTGTGTGCAACTCTTTTAGGAATCAACATGATTATTCAGCTGCTCCTTCTGTTGGCACAGCTACTTTTTCAGCTGTTTCTTTCTTAGGTTTTCTAGGAGCTCTGGTTTGCTTGGCTGCTTGGGCAGCTTGAGCTTGTAAGCGATCTTGTTGTTGACGAGCTTCTTTTTCAGCTTTAGTGACAGGAGCATCGCCTTTGAAAATCCAAACTTTGCAACCAATAAGTCCAAAGGTTGTTAACGCTTCGTGGAATCCGTATTCGATGTTGGCACGAAGTGTGTGTAATGGAACGCGTCCTTCACGATAAAACTCGGAACGACTCATTTCTGCTCCACCTAAACGACCAGAAACTTGAACTCTAATTCCTTTAGCGCCACCTTTAAGAGCTGATTGCATACCTTTTCTCATCGCACGACGGAAAGAAACACGTGATGCTAATTGTTCGGCAACACCTTGGGCAACTAATTGGGCATTAACTTCAGGATTTTTAACTTCCAAAATGTTTAACTGAACTTGTTTTCCAGTCAATTTTTCTAAATCAATGCGAATTCGGTCTGCTTCTTGACCACGACGACCAATAACGATTCCGGGGCGGGCGGTATGAATATCAATACGAACTCTTTCACGGGTTCTTTCAATGTCAACATGTGAAATTCCAGCACGTTCCATGCCAGCAGTTAACATTTTACGAATTAAAATATCTTCTTTAATGTAATCTTGGTAGCGTTCACCTTTTTTGGTTGAATCAGCAAACCATTTACTGGTGTATTCAGAGGTATATCCCAAACGGAAGCCATGTGGGTTAACTTTTTGTCCCATTACTTAGTGCCTCCTTTGGTGGTTTTCTTTGCAGCAGTCTTTTTAGTGGTGGCTTTTTTCGCTGCAGCTTTTTTGGCTGGAGCAGCTTTTTTAGCAACCGGAGCAGTGGTCTTTGCAACAACTTGAGTTTTAACTGCTTGGGCAACAACTTCTTTAGTCTTGGGCTTATTTGATCTGCGACCTGGTTTTCTTCTAGGAGCAGAACCAACTGGTTCCAAAATCAAGGTGATGTGAGAAGTTCTTTTACGAATTGCATACGCACGGCCTTGAGCACGGGGACGAATTCGTTTCATGGTTGGACCTTCGTCAACAAAAGCTTCTGCTACATAAAGAGTTGTGGGATCAACCTTTTGATTATTTTGCGCATTAGCCATGGCAGATTTCAATACTTTGCCTATCGGTTCTGATGCAGCTTGATCAGCAAAACGCAACACTGCTTGTGCTTCACGCGCTGAAAGTCCGCGAATTAAATCAACTACGCGTCTTGCTTTCATTGGTGTCACACGAACAAATCGTGCTGATGCTCTTGATTCCATTGTCATAATCCCTTAGTCGCCCTTAGTGACTTTTTTATCGTCACCCTTAATGTGTCCACGGAAAGTTCTGGTTGGTGCAAATTCACCAAGTTTATGACCGACCATTTGTTCTGTCACAAAAACTGGAATATGTTTTTTACCATCATGAACTGCGATGGTGTGTCCTAACATGTCAGGAATGATCATGGAACGGCGTGACCAAGTCTTGATAACGTTTTTAGATTTCTTTTCATTTTGATCATTCACTTTTTTTAACAAGTGAGTGTCAACAAATGGACCCTTCTTTAAACTTCTACCCACGATTATTTTCCACCTCTAGCTTTATTTGCTGGTCGACGACGAACAATAAATTGTTGTGAAGCTTTCTTAGGTCTACGAGTGCGACCTTCTGGTTTACCGGAAGGGTTAACTGGATGTCGTCCACCGGAAGTTTTTCCTTCTCCACCACCGTGAGGATGATCGACCGGGTTCATAACCACACCACGAACGGTTGGTCGAACACCTTTCCAACGCATACGTCCTGCTTTACCCCAGTTGATATTTGATTGTTCAGCGTTACCAACTTCGCCAACTGTGGCACGGCATCTGACATCAACGCTTCTAATTTCACCTGATGGAAGTCTTAGTTGTGCTAGTTGACCTTCTTTTGCGACAAGTTGAATACTGGCTCCAGCTGAACGTGCCATTTTTGCTCCGCCACCTGGTTTTAATTCCACGGCGTGAATAACAGTTCCCACTGGAATGTTTCTTAATGGCAAATTGTTTCCTGGTTTGATGTCTGCACTTGGACCAGTTTCAACTGCATCATTTTGTTTCAATTTGTTTGGTGCCAAAATGTAGCGCTTTTCTCCATCAGCAAAGTGAAGCAAGGCAATACGCGCAGTTCTATTTGGGTCGTATTCAATGTGAGCAACTGTTGCAGGTACTCCGTCTTTGTCTAAACGTTTGAAATCAATTAGACGATAAGCACGTTTGTGTCCGCCACCTTGATGGCGAGTAGTAATTCTTCCTTGGTTGTTTCTGCCACCTTTGGAATGAATTGGTCTAATCAAAGATTTTTCTGGGGTGGAACGTGTTGTTTCAGAGAAGTCAGCAACTGAGGCACCACGGTTTGATGGTGTGGTTGGTTTTAATTTTCTAATTCCCATTAGTTATCTCAACTCCCCTTTAAGCACTTGGCGCATTGAAGATGTCAATTCGATCGCCTTGCGCAAGGGATACGATTGCTCTTTTGGTGTCTGATCTAGATCCTTCACCAAAACGAGTGCGGTAAGTTTTACCTTTTCGATTAAGTGTGTTAACACTCAAAACTTTTACGTTGAATAGTGCTTCAACAGCTTGTCTAATTTGGGTTTTGTTGGCATCTTTCTTAACCACAAATGTGTACTTGTTTTCATCCAAAAGTGAGTAACTCTTTTCAGAAACAACTGGGGCAATTAAAACATTTCTCAATAAGTTTTTATCCATTTAGGCACCAACCTCTGCATCAGTAGCGCGACCAACAGCACTTGCTGATTTACCTGTGCGCGGACCACTTAAGAATTCATCTAAAGCAGTTTTTGTGAAGACTAGATCATCAGCAACTAATACGTCGTAAGTATTTAGTTGACCAGGAGAGACCACATGCATATCGTTAACGTTTCTCAAAGAAAACCAACCAATTAATTCATTAAGTGAAACGATTACCAAAACTTTTTTGCCTTTAGCAATATTTCTAACTGCTTGTACCCCTTGTTTGGTAGATGGCTTGTCGCCTTCCACAATTGCACTCAAAACATGAACATGGTTTTCGCGAGCTCTGTCACTTAAAGCAGAGCGAAGTGCTGCAGCTTTCATTTTCTTAGGGGTTCTTTCGGAATAATCGCGAGGCACGATGGAGTGAACGTGTCCACCACCAGTCCATTGTGGGGAACGAATAGAACCTTGACGAGCGTTACCAGTTCCTTTTTGTTTGTAAGGTTTTTTACCGCCACCAGAAACTTCACTGTGTGATTTAGTTTTTTGTGAACCTTGGCGAGCAGCAGCTAATTGTGCAGTTACCACTTGATGCATCAAAGGAACATTAACTTGAACATCAAAAATTTCTGCAGGCAAATCAACTGAGCCTGAAGCACTACCTTGAGGTGTTGTTATTTGTACGGAAGACATTATTTTTTACCTGCCTTAACTTGATTCTTGGCAGCAGATCTAACAAGGATTAGTGAACCAATTGGTCCGGGAACTGCACCTTTAATTAGTAGTAAACCATTTTCGGCATCAACTTTTGCCACAGTCAAATTGATTGTGGTGATGCGATCTGAACCCATGCGTCCAGCCATTTTGATACCTTTGAAAACTCGACCAGGGGTGGCACATGCACCAATAGAACCTGGAGATCTGTGTTTTCTTTCCACACCGTGTGAGGCGCGCAGTCCATGGAAACCGTGTCTTTTCATAACACCAGCAAAACCATGTCCGCGTGAAGTTCCGGTGACATCAACTGCATCACCTGCAGTAAATACATCAGCATTTAATTCTTGACCAACTGTGTAGTTGTTGGCATCTAGTGTTCTTAATTCAACAAGGTGTCGTCTTGGGGTAACTCCAGCTTTAGCAAAATGACCTTGTTCAGGTTTGTTAACTTTGCGGGGATCAATTTGTCCAAAAGCCAATTGCACAGCTGAGTAACCATCTTTTTCAGGAGTTCTAACAGTAGTGACAACATTTGGACCAGCTTTAATAACGGTTACTGGTACCACTTTATTTGATTCATCCCAAACTTGTGTCATGCCTAGTTTTTCACCAAGCAAACCTTTAACGTTTCTGTCCATTGTTAGTCACCTACCTTCTATAACTTGATTTCAATATCTACACCGGCTGGAAGGTCCAGACGCATTAGTGAATCAACAGTCTTTGGAGTTGGATCCAAAATGTCGATAAGTCTTTTATGTGTGCGCATTTCAAAATGCTCACGTGAATCTTTATATTTAAATGGTGAACGAATAACCACATAAACATTTTTCTCAGTTGGAAGTGGCACCGGTCCAGCAACTTTCGCACCAGTCTTGATCACAGTTTCGACTATCTTCTTGGCAGAAGAGTCAATGACCTCATGGTCGTAAGCCTTTAGCCTGATACGGATCTTTTGTCCGGCCATCGGTTTCGCCTACCTTCCTTACTAGTTTCGGTTGGTCTTACTTTTTTGGTTTCAAGCGGAACAGGTTTTACCCATCCCGCTTGAAAGTCAAATGTGATTGTTAATTACTTAACAATCTTTGTTACACGTCCTGCACCAACAGTGCGTCCACCTTCGCGAATTGCGAAGCGAAGACCGTCTTCCATGGCGATCGGTTGAATTAACTCGACCTTCATTTCAGTGTTGTCTCCTGGCATAACCATTTCGACACCGTTTGGTAATTCACAAACACCAGTCACGTCAGTTGTACGGAAGTAGAACTGTGGACGGTAGTTATTGAAGAATGGAGTGTGACGTCCACCTTCGTCTTTGCTCAAGATGTAAACCTGAGCTTCGAAGTTGGTGTGTGGTGTTGAAGTTCCTGGTTTAACAACGCACATACCGCGTTCAACATCTTCACGCTTGGTTCCACGAAGTAACAAACCAACGTTTTCGCCAGCTTGACCTTCGTCAAGAAGTTTGCGGAACATTTCGATACCGGTAACGATAGTTTTTTGTGAAGTTTCGCGGATTCCCACGATTTCAACTTCTTCGTTAACCTTTACTTGTCCTCTTTCAATACGACCAGTAATAACTGTTCCACGACCTGTGATCGTGAAAACGTCTTCAACTGGCATCAAGAATGGCTTCTCGATTTCGCGTACTGGAGTTGGGATAAATGTGTCAACAGCAGTCATTAATTCCATGATTGATTCTGCCCATTTAGCATCGCCTTCTAGAGCTTTCAAAGCTGAGATGCGAACAATTGGAGTATCTTTTCCAGGGAATTCGTACTTGGTTAGAAGTTCTCTAATTTCTTCTTCTACAAGTTCTAACAAATCTGGATCTGCTGTGTCGCACTTATTCAATGCAACAACAACTGCAGGTACCCCAACTTGACGTGCCAACAAAACGTGTTCTTTTGTTTGTGGCATTGGTCCGTCAGTTCCTGCAACAACAAGAATTGCGCCGTCCATCTGTGCTGCACCAGTAATCATGTTCTTGATGTAGTCAGCGTGGCCCGGGCAGTCAACGTGTGCATAATGACGTGCTTCAGTTTGGTATTCGACGTGTGCAATCGAAATGGTGATACCGCGTAGACGCTCTTCAGGAGCTTTGTCAATTTGGTCGAACGGAGTAAATGGATTTACATCCGGATATTTGTCGTGTAGCACCTTGGTAATCGCCGCGGTCAATGTGGTTTTGCCGTGGTCGATGTGGCCGATGGTGCCGATATTTACGTGCGGCTTTGTCCGCTCGAATTTGGCTTTTGCCACTTTGCTTCTCCTTTGACCTGCGTTTTTCTATCCCGACAATTAGCAGTTTGCTAATTGCACGGTTCTTTCTTTCTTACTCGCCGCGAACCTTCGCAACAATTTCTTGCGAAACTGCAGCTGGTACTTGCGCGTAAGAATGAAATTGCATTGAGTAACTTGCTCGTCCTTGTGTTTTGGAACGCAAGTCACCTACATAACCAAACATTTCGCTTAATGGCACGAGAGCTTTCACAACACGTGCGCCTGCTCTTTCGTCCATAGCTTGAATTTGGCCACGACGGGAGTTCAAATCTCCAATTACTTCACCCATGAAATCTTCAGGTGTTACTACTTCAACATCCATCATTGGTTCTAATAAAACTGGATTTGCTTTTCGAGCAGCTTCTTTAAATGCCATTGATCCAGCAATTTTGAAAGCTAATTCTGAAGAGTCAACATCGTGGTATGCGCCATCTTGCAAAGTAACTTTGATGTCAACCATTTGGTAACCGGCTAATACACCGTTGACCATTGCTTCTTGAGCACCGTCATCAACTGAAGGAATATATTCTCTAGGAATTCTTCCGCCAGATACTTTGTTAACAAATTCATAACCGCCACCTTCAGTGGTGTTTGGTTCGATATCAACAATTACGCGGGCAAATTGTCCAGCACCACCAGATTGTTTCTTGTGGGTGTAATCAACTTTTTCAACTTTTTTAGTAATAGTTTCGCGATATGCAACTTGTGGTTTACCAACGTTTGCTTCAACTTTAAATTCACGTTTCATGCGATCTACCAGAACTTCTAAGTGAAGTTCACCCATTCCACCGATAATTGTTTGACCGGTTTCTTCATCTCCACGAACGTGGAATGTTGGGTCTTCTTCAGCAAGTCTTTGAATTGCAGTGGCAAGTTTGTCTTGATCGTTCTTTGTTTTTGGTTCGATTGCTACGTGAATAACTGGATCCGGAAAGTCCATTGATTCAAGAACAACTGGTTTATCTTGATCACAAAGTGTGTCACCTGTAGTGGTGTCTTTTAATCCCATAACTGCCACGATCAAACCTGCAGTTGCTGAATCTCTTTCTTCACGTTTGTTGGCGTGCATTTGATAAATCTTGCCAATTCTTTCTCTTCTATCCTTTGTAGCATTCAATACAGATGTTCCTGGTTCTAATTTTCCAGAATAAATTCGAATGTAAGTTAATTTTCCAAGATGAGGATCACTCATGATTTTAAAAGCAAGGGCAGAGAATGGTTCATTTTCTGAAGGTGCTCTATCAATTTCAACTGAGGGATCTCCTTGCTTAAAGCCTTTGATGGCTCCAACTTCTAATGGGCTTGGAAGATATCTAACAACTGCGTCCAACATTTGTTGTACGCCTTTGTTTTTAAATGCAGAACCCATAATTACTGGAACTACTGAGAAGTTAACTGTGCCCTTACGAATTGCGGCAATTATTTGATCTCTGGATGGTTCTTTTTCTTCCATGAACAATTCCATAATTGATTCATCAATGTCAGCAAGTTTTTCAATCATTTCAGCACGCTTAACTTTTGCTTCATCCACCATATTTGCTGGAATTTCTAAGGTTTCAAATTCGTCACCCTTATTGGCTTCAAGATCCCAAACATAAGCTTTCATATCAATCAAATCTACGATTCCAGCAAATTCGCCTTCGGTTCCAATTGGAAGTTGTAACAACACAACTGGTGCGTGCAATCTTTCAATCAACATGTCATAAGTGCGGGTATAAACAGCACCGGTTCTATCTAATTTGTTAATAAAGGCAATACGTGGAACTTTGTAACGATCTGCTTGGCGCCATACGGTTTCTGATTGCGGTTCAACACCGGCAACACCGTCAAACACTGCAACGGCACCGTCTAGCACTCGAAGAGATCTTTCAACTTCAACTGTGAAATCTACGTGCCCTGGTGTGTCAATGATGTTAATTAAATGGTCATCCCAGGTACAAGTTGTTGCTGCAGAAGTAATAGTGATACCGCGTTCTTGTTCTTGTGGCATCCAGTCCATAGTTGCGGCACCATCATGAACTTCACCGATTTTGTAATTAACGCCTGTGTAGAAAAGAATTCGTTCAGTGGTTGTAGTTTTGCCCGCATCAATATGAGCCATGATGCCGATATTGCGCACCGTAGCTAAATCAAGTTGCGTATCTGTTGCCACTGTCTTCTTTTCCTTTTCTTTAACTACCAGCGATAGTGAGCAAATGCTTTATTTGCTTCAGCCATCTTGTGGGTGTCTTCGCGTTTCTTTACAGATGCACCTAAACCATTTGAGGCATCTAAAATTTCATTCATCAATCTGTCCATCATTGACTTTTCTCTGCGTTCGCGTGAGAAATCTACTAACCAACGCAGAGCTAATGCTGTTGCGCGAGCAGGTTTAACTTCAACTGGAACTTGGTAAGTTGCACCACCAACGCGACGTGATTTAACTTCAACAGTTGGTTTAATATTTTCTAAAGCTTTTTTCAAAGTGATAATTGGATCATTGCCACTTTTATCTTTGGTTCCGTTTAATGCACCATAAACAATTGATTCTGCTGTTGATTTTTTACCACGAGATAAAATCTTATTTACTAATTGAGTAATTAGTGGGGATGAATAAACTGGATCTGAAACTAATGGGCGCTTTAGCGCAGGACCTTTACGTGGCATTAGCTTTTCTCTTTCTTTGCGCCATATCGACTGCGTGATTGTTTACGATCTTTTACACCTTGTGTATCTAGAGAACCACGAATAATTTTGTAACGAACACCTGGAAGATCTTTAACACGTCCTCCACGAACTAAAACAATTGAATGTTCTTGCAAGTTATGTCCAACACCTGGAATGTATGCAGTGACTTCCATACCGGAAGATAAACGAACACGTGCAACTTTTCTTAAAGCAGAGTTTGGTTTTTTGGGAGTTGTTGTATAAACACGCGTGCAAACACCACGGCGCTGAGGTGAACCTTTAAGCGCTGGTGTTTTACTCTTCGCCGATTTTTCTTGGCGACCCTTGCGTACGAGTTGTTGAATCGTAGGCACGCAGTTACTCCAGTTTCTCTTTGGTACTGAAATTTCTTTCGATCTAGCTGAAAGTCAGCGATCAAATGTGTGGGGCAAATAACCCTTTTGCACTTGAGACGCGAGACACCAATTTACGCAATGGTCACGGCACGCCCGACATCGGGGGTCGGGTTCCTAGGCGCTAGCCTCAATTTGTGCTAGTGAGAGTCCTGTTGCTATTAACTCTTTCCCTCACAGTTTCGGCTTGTAATCAAGTGGCCTCAACTACTCAAAGTGCCTCAAATGCAGACATATATGTAGTCAATTGCGTGACTTTTGAGCAAAAACCAGTCGAATTAGTTCTTTATTGTGCTGATGCGGGTCAAATATTGAATGAAATCTCATGGTCTAGCTGGGCATCAACAAATGCTATCGGCGTAGGAACCTCCACAGCAAATGACTGTGAACCAACTTGTGTGGAAGGAAACGACGTTGTTTCGACAGTGGAAATTAAATTAACTGCACCTATTACTGGTAAATCTGGCAAAAGTGTTTTTAGCAAGGTTGAAATTCAATACGACAAAGTACAGCCAAGTGGTTTGAT
>CAMATO010000010.1 GCA_945861165.1 Bifidobacterium breve
ATTTGCGAATAAAGTTTGCCTTATTACTTGGCTTCACAAGTAATAAATCAGGAGGGGAAAAAACTAGCTAATGGCAACATTGGATTCATATTTCCAAATTAAGAAAAGAAAATCCAGCGTAAGTCAAGAAGTCCGTGGTGGGCTTGTTACATACCTAACAATGGCCTACATAGTTGTACTAAATCCGCTGATCTTGGGATTCACACAAGATGTCAACGGTAAATTCCTGGGTGGCGGAGAAGCACCTAATTTGGCAGCAATCGCAGCAGCAACTGCGTTAGTTGCAGGAATTTTAACCATATTGATGGGGGCTGTTGCTAATTTTCCATTAGCTCTAGCAACTGGCCTAGGCATCAATGCATTCGTCGCCAGAATCGCTGCAGGCTATATGCCGTGGGATCAAGTAATGGGCTTAGTGGTGTTGGAAGGAATTATCATCACCATCGCAGTTCTTACTGGTTTCCGCGTTGCAGTATTTAAAGCTGTACCAACTCAATTAAAAATAGCTATCTCCGTTGGTATTGGTTTATTCATCGCGCTAATTGGTTTAGTGGATGCAGGATTTGTTCGCCGCACTCAATCTGGACCAGTTCCAGTTGAACTAGGCGCAGGCGGAAACCTTGTTGGATGGCCAGTAGTGGTCTTCATCTTTGGTTTGCTCTTGATCGCATTCTTGTATGCACGCAAAACAAAAGGTGCAATCTTAATCGGAGTTCTTTCAGCAACAGTGCTTGCTGTAATTCTAGAATCCGTTTACAAGATTGGACCACTATTTACAGCCCCAGACAAAGTCAACCCAAGTGGTTGGAATTTGAATGTGCCATCAATCCCAAGTTCAATAATTGCAACACCTGACTTTGGATTAATTGGTCAATTCGATTTGTTTGGTGGATTTGCAACTGCAGGATTCTTAACTGCAGCATTGCTAGTTTTCACATTGCTAATCACTGACTTCTTCGACACCATGGGCACAATGACTGCCATTGGTGCAGAAGCAGGACTTTCTGATAGCAAAGGAAACGTAGAAAATGCTGACCGAATCTTGTTAGTCGATTCAATTGCAGCTATGGCTGGCGGTGCAAGTGGTATTTCTTCAAATACTTCTTACATCGAATCAGCATCAGGTGTGGGCGAAGGCGCTCGCACAGGATTAGCAAGCATCGTTACCGGAATTGCATTCTTGTTGACAACATTCTTGTCACCATTAGTTGCATTAGTTCCTTACGAAGCCGCAACCCCAGCATTGCTCATCGTTGGTTTCTTAATGATGACGCAAATTAAAGACATTGACTGGACCGATGTAACAATCGCGCTTCCAGCATTCTTAACAATCATCTTGATGCCATTTACTTACTCAATTGCGGTAGGTATGGGTGCAGGATTTGTTACTCATGTTGTATTAAAAGTCGCTGTAGGCAAATCAAAAACCATTCACCCATTGCTATGGGTAGTGGCTGGCGCCTTCGTGGTTTATTTTGCAACATCTCCGATTAGAGATCTACTCGGATAATGTCCTAGGAAATAAAAATAAGGGCCAGAGAAATCTGGCCCTTATTTTTTTATTCTTTTAACTATTCCAAGAGGTATATAAAGGTCTGCCTTCGGCATAACCTGCTGCTGATTGAATTCCGACCACAGCTTTTTCTGCAAACTCGCTAATAGTTTTAGCCCCTGCGTAGGTAAAGGAAGAGCGCAGTCCGGCAATTATTTCATCAACTAAATCTTCTACCCCTGGTCGATTTGGATCTAAATACATTCTCGAAGTTGAAATACCTTCATCAAACAATGATTTTCGTGCCCTATCGAATGCATCTTCTCCACTGGTTCGCGCAGCAACTGCTCGAGCCGAAGCCATCCCAAAAGATTCTTTAAATAATTTTCCTGCGGCATCTTTTTGTAAATCACCTGGAGACTCATAAGTTCCAGCAAACCAAGAACCGATCATTACATGTGATGCGCCAGCTGCCAAAGCCAATGCCACATCGCGAGGATGTCTAACACCACCATCAGCCCAAACTGTTTTACCATATTTTTTTGCCTCAGCTGAACATTCCAGAACTGCAGAAAATTGTGGTCTGCCCACACCTGTTTGCATACGAGTGGTGCACATTGCACCTGGACCAACCCCAACTTTAATAATGTCTGCACCGGCTTCAATTAAAGCTTTAACACCTGCTGCAGTTACTACGTTTCCTGCCACAATTGGAACCTTAGGATTTAAGGCTTTAATGGCAATCAATGCTTCAATCATTTTCTTTTGGTGACCGTGTGCCGTGTCAACTACTAACACATCGGCTCCTGCTTTGATAATTTTTTCAGCTCTTGCTGCTACATCACCATTTATTCCCACAGCTACAGCAATTATTAATTTTCCATTTTTATCTAAAGCTGGTTTATATAAACTTGCTCTCAGTGCCCCGATTTTGGTCAAGATACCTAAAAGTTTGCCATCTTTTGCCACCACTGGAGCAAGTTTTGTTCGGTTGTCATTCAAATAATCAAATGCTTCTCGTGGTGAAAGTTCTTGGGTGATAGTAATTAGTTCTTTACTCATCACTTGATTTACTTGAGTAAATCGATCAACTTCTGCGCAGTCTTCTTCCGTAACAATGCCAATTGGTTTGCCATTTTCTACCACAACTACAGCACCGTGGGCGCGCTTATGAATAATGCCCATGGCATCGGCCACGGTTTGATCTGGACTAAGAGTTAAAGGTGTGTCATAAAAAGTGTTTCTACTTTTAACCCAATCGACAATTTCAGTAATAACTGCTAGCGGCACATCTTGTGGAATTACCACCAAACCACCACGGCGAGCAATAGTTTCGGCCATTCTGCGACCAGAAATTGCGGTCATATTGGCCACCACCAAAGGAATAGTGGTACCGGTTAAATCATGTGCAGCTAAATCAACATCGACTCGGGAGGTTAAATCAGAATGACTTGGCACCATGAACACATCGTCATAGGTCAGATCATAAGAAGGTTCATTTAAAAAGCGCACAATCACAGAGTTTATGAGAGAACGGGTCTGTTTGCGAGATTGGACACTTTTCTTACGCTTAAGCCAATGGCTTTCCTTCTCTATATATATAAGTAGTAGCGTTACTGCGTGAACCAAGACCCTTATGAACTAGCAAAAGCCTCCGCAGCCAAATTAGCTGAAATAACCAAAATCGCTCAACATGATGTGTTAGTTGTTTTAGGTTCTGGGTGGACTCCTGCAGTTGAAGCTTTAGGTAAACCGGATGCAGAAATTACTGTCACTGATTTACCAGGATTTAGTGCTCCTGCTGTGGCCGGTCACGCTGGAAAAATTAGAAGTGTAAAAGTTGGAAACTCACAAACCTTAATTCAAATGGGTCGAACCCATTATTACGAAGGTAAAGGAACAGCAGCAGTTGTTCACGCCG
The DNA here is from genome assembly GCA_945861165.1 of Bifidobacterium breve. GTDB lineage: Bacteria > Actinomycetota > Actinomycetes > S36-B12 > UBA5976 > ATZT02. Next base: position 3,414 of record CAMATO010000010.1, read on the forward strand.
TGAGAACTGCAGTTGCAAGTGGTGTTAAAACAATAATTTTAACTAATGCTTGTGGTGGATTGAACCTTAAATGGAAACCTGGCACACCAATTTTAATTAGAGATCACATCAACCTAACAGGTGCGACCCCGTTAGTTGGGCCACGATTTCTAGACGTAAGTGAGGTTTATTCCAAAAGGTTAAGAAAGATTGCTCAAGAAATTGATCCCACACTTGAGGAAGGTGTGTACGTACAATTTCATGGTCCTCAATACGAAACTCCTGCTGAAGTGCAAATGGCAATTAGACTTGGTGGAGATTTAGTGGGAATGTCTACTGCTTTAGAAGCAATAGCGGCACGTGAAGCTCAAGCTGAAGTATTAGGAATTTCTATGGTCACAAATCCTGGTGCCGGGCTCACCGAAGAGCATTTAAATCACGAAGAAGTGTTAGCAGCTGGATTAGCTGCTGCTGCTCGAATGGGTGATTTGCTAAAGAAAGTTATTGAAAAACTGTGAGTGAAATTTTAATCAGTTTAGCTAAAAATTGGGCTGAGCATGATCCGGATACAAAAACAAAACAACAAGTTTTAGATTTAATTAAAGATAACGATATTGATAAATTAACTTCACTTTTCTCAGGTGACCTAGAATTTGGAACAGCTGGATTAAGATCAGAAATTGGTCCCGGACAATCTCGCATGAATCGTGCTGTTGTAATACGTGCTACCTATGGTCTTTGCCAGTATTTATTAAATAAATATCCCAATAAGAAACCTAAATTAATCGTGGGAAATGATGCTCGTCATATGTCTGATCACTTCGCCCAAGACGTGTGTGGTGTTGCAGTTTCACTTGGATTAGAAGTATTTAGATTGCCCTCCAATCTTCCTACCCCAGTTTTAGCTTTTGGAGTAAGACACATTGGAGCAGATGCTGGAGTCATGATTACTGCATCACACAATCCCCCACAAGATAACGGTTACAAAGTTTATGATCATCTTGGTGCTGGAATTATTCCACCGATGGATAAAGAAATTGCCCAACTAATTAAATCCGCACCAATGGCTGATGAAATAAAATTAGGTGCCGGTTGGAATGAAATAGATATCACTAAACAATATCAACAACGCGCTGCCCAACTTGTTAATAACAATTATGGTCAAATCAAAGTTGCTTTTACGCCAATGCATGGTGTTGGTCAAGAAACATTCGATGCGTGCATGAAAGAAGCAGGATTTAATCCGTCAATAAATGTTGCAGAACAAACTAAGCCAGATCCAGATTTTCCCACTGTTTCTTTTCCAAACCCAGAAGAACCAGGAGCAATGGACTTACTGCTTGCGCTGGCCCAAACAATAGACGCAGATGTGGCAATTGCTAATGATCCAGATGCAGACCGCTGCGCTGTGGCAGTTCCAGAAAAAGGAAACTGGAAAGTATTAAGTGGTGATGAATTAGGATTTTTATTGGCTTGGTGGATGATTGAAAAATCTAAATTAACTAATGTGCCACTTCGTGGTCAAATGGTGGCTTCAATAGTATCGAGCTCACTTGTCCCCAAAATGGCGCAAGCACATGGCCTGAAAGGTGCCAGTACTTTAACTGGAGTTAAATGGATGGGCCATTTAGATGAACTAATTTTTGGTTATGAAGAAGCCATTGGTTATTGCACAGATCCAGATTTTGTTAGAGATAAAGATGGCATCACTGCTGCACTAAGAGTTGTAGAAATGATCTCATACTTAAAACAAAATAATAATTCTGTGACTGGAATTCTAAATGAAATTTATCAAGAATTTGGGGTGCACTTAACCAAACAATTAAGTTTTAGATTTGCTTCTGTATCTGAAGCTATCAAAATTACTCAGAAACTAATTTCTGATTCGCCCACAAAAATTGGTGAATTTAATGTAGAAAAAGTAGAAGATATGAATAATGGCATTGATGGCTTGCCACCAACCTCAGGAATTAGATTAACGACAAAAAATGGAAGAATAATCGTTCGACCAAGCGGCACGGAACCAAAATTAAAATGCTATCTAGAAGTAATTACCAAGCCAGGTAATCCTCAAACAAATCAGGCCATTGCCATTCAAGAATTAGATTCTTTGGCTAAATCCGTGCACCAATTACTCACGACTATTTAAACTTTCTACCGATTAGATACGCTGTATTCGTGCTCAAAGACGATCCGTTAGTACTCCCCTCTTTTCTTCGCGATACCACCAATAGTGATTCTGCACTTAAAAAATTTTTAAATGGCCTTTCTGGAGTAGACACGGTTGGGGTGGAAGAACGAGTAGCAAAATTAGGAACTCGTTCAATTAAAACCACAGCCAAAGCAGAAGGTATTGATCTTGCTATTCGCATGATTGATTTAACAACCTTGGAAGGCATGGACACCAAAGGCAAAGTTAAATCACTTTGTGCCAAAGCAAAGAGACCAGATCCACTCGATTCAACTGTGCCAAGTGTGGCTGCAGTTTGTGTTTACAGTGATTTAGTTGGGATTGCAAAAGAAAACTTAATTGGAACAAACATTAAAGTTGCCGCAGTTGCAACTGGTTTTCCATCTGGTCGAATTTCATTAGCAGCCAAATTGCAAGATACTGCAGATGCAGTTTCACAAGGGGCCGACGAAATTGACATGGTTATAGATCGAGGTGCATTTCATGAAGGAAGATTTCTAGATATTTATGATCAGATTCAATCAATCAAACGAGCTTGCCAGGCAGCACATTTGAAAGTGATTCTAGAAACAGGCGAATTGAAAACCTATGACAATGTGAAGAAAGCTTCTTGGATTGCCATGTTGGCTGGAGCCGATTTTATTAAGACTTCCACTGGGAAAGTTCAACCCGCTGCTACTTTGCCGGTAACTCTGGTCATGTTGCAGGCCATAAGAGATTTTGAAATTGCAACCCATCGAAGAATTGGGATGAAACCAGCAGGCGGTATCAAGACCACTAAAGATGCTATGAAATATTTGGTTTTAATCAAAGAAACTTTAGGTGATAATTGGATGAACCCAAACATGTTTAGATTCGGTGCCTCAAGTTTATTAAATGATCTTTTAATGCAAAGACAAAAAATGAAAAATGGTGCCTATTCTGGCTCCGATTATGTGACGGTGGACTAATGGTTTTTGAATACGCTCCAGCCCCAGAGTCAACTAAAGTTGTTAATCTAAAAACTAATTACGAACTATTTATTGATGGAAAATTCGTTAAAAGTAAAAATGGTTCAACATATAAGACTATTAATCCGGCTACCGAGGAAGTTCTTGCCGAGATAGTTGAAGCAAGTTCGGAAGATATTGATTATGCCGTGAATTCTGCCCGTAAAGCATTTAAATCTTGGTCCAAGCTAACTGGTGCAGAACGAGGAAAATATCTTTATCGCATCGCACGTTTAATTCAAGAAAGATCAAGGGAACTAGCGGTCCTTGAATCAATGAATAACGGAAAACCAATAAGGGAAAGTAGAGATATTGATATTCCTTTGGTTGCCGCACATTTCTTTCATTACGCAGGTTGGGCTGACAAACTTGATTACGTCGGTTTAGGTAAAAATCCACAACCACTTGGCGTCGCTGGACAAATTATTCCTTGGAATTTTCCACTGTTAATGCTGTCTTGGAAAATCGCACCCGCCCTTGCCGCAGGTAACACTGTGGTATTAAAACCTGCTGAAACCACACCTTTAACAGCCTTACTATTTGCTGAAATATGTCAACAAGCTGAATTACCTGATGGCGTTGTAAATATTGTCACCGGCGCAGGAGAAACTGGAAGATTTTTAGTTGAACATCCAGAAATCGACAAAGTTGCTTTCACTGGATCAACTGAAGTGGGCAGACTAATTGCACAAGCTGTGGCGGGTACAGATAAGAAAGTTACCTTAGAACTTGGTGGCAAGGCTGCCAATATTGTTTTCGATGATGCTGCCATAGATCAAGCAGTAGAGGGTGTCATTAACGGTATTTTCTTTAACCAAGGTCATGTTTGTTGTGCCGGATCGAGATTACTATTACAAGAATCTATTTCTGATGAATTCTTGAATCTTCTTTACGAAAGAATGAAAACACTTCGCCTGGGAGATCCCTTAGACAAAAACACCGATATAGGTGCTATAAATTCTGCTGCACAATTAGCAAAAATTCATACTTTAACTCAAGCAGGGAAATCTGAAGGTGCACAAATGTGGAGTGCTCCGTGTGAAATTCCCGAAAAAGGTTTCTGGTTTGCTCCTACTGTGTTTACAAATGTTACTCTTTCGCACCAAATCGCACGTGAAGAAATTTTTGGTCCGGTATTAAGTGTCCTCACCTTTAGAACTCCCGATGAAGCAATCGAAAAAGCAAACAACACCCCATTTGGTTTAAGTGCAGGTATTTGGACTGAAAAAGGATCTCGAATTCTGGAAGTTGCACATCGTTTAAGAGCTGGTGTTATTTGGGCGAACACATTTAACAAATTTGATCCCACAAGTCCATTTGGTGGATATAAAGAATCAGGTTACGGTCGTGAAGGCGGACGTCAAGGACTTGAGGCTTACCTGAAGGCGAGTAAATAAATGTCAAACATTGATGTAAAAAGAACTGCCAAACTATTTATTGGTGGTGCTTTCCCAAGATCTGAATCAGGAAGAACCTATGAAATATTTGACAACAATCAAAGTTTCTTAGCAAACGTTGCCTTAGCTTCACGTAAAGATGCCCGCGATGCAGTTGTTGCTGCTAGATCAGCATTTTCAAAATGGTCCGAAGCTACCGCTTATAACCGTGCTCAAGTTTTATATCGAGTTTCAGAATTAATGCAAGGTCGTCGTGAACAATTTGTAGAAGAGTTAAATTTATGCAGCAAAAGTAATAAACATGCTGAAAATGAAGTTGATGAAGCAATAAATTTGATGGTTTGGTTTGCCGGGTGGGCAGACAAAATCGCCATGGTTACCGGATCTAGTAATCCTGTGGCTGGGCCTTTCTTTGATTTTTCAATTCCTGAACCAACCGGAGTTGTGGCAGCAATTGCCCCTGACAAATCCCCCCTATTAGGTTTAGTTGAAACAATTGCATCCATTGTGGTCAGCGGAAACTCTGTGGTAGTTATAGCTTCTGAAACACAACCATTGCCAGCTATTTCCTTGGCTGAAGTTTTAGCAACAAGTGATGTACCTGGTGGAGTTGTCAACATATTGACTGGTTCCTATAAAGAAATTGCCCCATGGCTTGCCAGTCACCAAGATGTTAACGCAATTGATTTAAGTGGAGTTGAAAGTAAAGCAATAGCACTTGAATTAGAAAAAGAAGCTGCCATAAATTTGAAACGTGTGCTTCGTCCTAATACTAAAATAGATGGTTTAGCAAGAATTAAGACTTTCTTAGAAACTAAAACTGTGTGGCACCCGCGAGGTTTTTAGAACTTTATTCCTAAATCTTGAGCGATTTTGGCATAGGTAGGTTTTATGTTCTCATTGATTAATTTGAGTCTTTGATCAAATGGAATAAAAGAACTTTTCATTGCATTTACTGTTAACCATTGCAATTGCTTTAAGGTGAAGCCTAATTCGGTAACTAAAAGTGTCATTTCCTTTGTCATGGTGGTGTCAGACATCAATCTGTTATCTGTGTTAACAGTTGCCCTAAAACCAAGTTTTGTTAAAACTCCAATGGGATGATCTTTAATACTTTTAGCTGCACCTGTTTGCACATTTGATGACGGGCAAAGCTCAAGTGGCACTCGGCGATCACGAACATAAGCAGAGAGCTCACCTAATTTTACTTCACCGTTTGTTTGAAAACTTAAGTCATCAACAATTTTTACCCCGTGACCTAAACGATCTGTGCCACAAATTTGTACCGCTTCCCAAATTGAAGGCAAACCAAATGCTTCACCGGCATGAATTGTCATATGAAAATTTGCCCGTCTAACTGCATCAAAAGCATCTAAGTGTCTTGTTGGTGGAAAACCTGCTTCTTTACCTGCGATATCAAAACCAACTACACCTTTATCGCGCCACTTAACTGAAAGTTCTGCAATCTCACTTGATCTTGCAGCTGTTCGCATTGCAGTTAATAAAGCTCTCACCACAATTGGTTTACCATTTTTGGCCATGGTTTCTTCCCCACGTTGAAAACCTTTAATTACGGCTTCCACGACTTGATCAAGTGTTAATCCTTGATTTTGGTGTAACTCGGGTGCAAACCTAATTTCTGCATAAACCACTCCATCATTTGCTAAATCTTCGGCTGCTTCAAAAGCAACTCTTTCTAAGGCAGCTGCTGTTTGCATAACACCAACTGTGTGAACAAAGGCTTCCAAGTATTTTTCTAACGAACCTGAATCACAATTATCTCTAAACCATTTTGCAAGTGCTACTGGATCTGTGGTTGGAAGATTGCTGTAACCAAATTCCTCTGCTAATTGTGCAACTGTGGCTGGTCTGACTCCACCATCTAAATGATCGTGCAACAAAACTTTTGGAACCGATTTGATTATTTCTGGTGTTAACTGCTCAGACATTTAGTTAACGTCTCCACCAGCCATGAGTCTTCCCACTTTATTTCTTTCCGCATCTTTTTGATTTAAAATCGCTACAATTCTTCCGGCATACATAACTGCCACTCGATCAGCTAACCCTAAAACTTCATCTAATTCAGCCGATACCAATAACACCGCAGATCCAGCATCGCGTGCCGCAACTATTTGGTTATGAATAAATTCAATTGAACCCACATCAACACCTCTAGTTGGTTGGGCAGCTATTAATAATTTTGGTCCCCAAATTAATTCTCTTGCAATAACAAGTTTTTGTTTATTTCCGCCAGATAAAGAACCAGCTGAAGTGTCAATTGAAGGGGTTCTTACATCAAATTTTTCCACTAATTTAGTAGCCAAAGCCCTAATTGCGCCAATTTGTCTTACCCCTGCTTTAGAGAATTCTTTTTCATCAAATCTGTTTAAAACAGAATTATCAGCAATTGAATAGGCCGCAACTAAACCATCTTTTTCGCGATCTTCGGGAACATGAGCTACGCCTAATTCATGTATTTTATGAGGACTTAGTTTAGTTACATCTTCATTATTAATTACCACAGTTCCTGAATCTATTTTTCTTAATCCTGTTATCGCTTGAACTAGTTCTCTTTGACCATTTCCTTCTACCCCTGCAATTCCAACAATTTCACCAGCTCTAACCTCAAGAGTTAAGTCTTTTACTGCAGGTAATCTTCTATCATCTCGCACGTTTAAATTCTTCACTTGCAACACATTATTTTTAGGATTGGCTAAATCTTTTTTGACATCTAGCACCACACTTCGACCAACCATCATGGTTGCCAAACCTTCTTGATCTGTGTCTTTTGGTCTGGTAGTTCCAACTACTTTGCCATTTCTAAGCACAACAACTCGATCTGCAATTGCTAAAACTTCACGAAGTTTATGGGTAATAAAAATTACTCCTACCCCTTTTTCTGCAAAACCTTGCATAACTTTTAATAATTCATCTGTTTCTTGGGGAGTTAAAACCGCAGTGGGTTCATCCATAATCAAAATATCTGCTTTACGGTAAAGCATTTTAAGAATTTCAACTCTTTGTTGCATGCCAACTGGCAAATCTTCAATTCTTGCTTTTGCATCAACTTCTAAACCGTATTTAATTGATAATTCTGTTACTTCTTTTTCAGCAGCAACTAAATCAAATTTGATTCCTTTAGTTTTTTCTGCTCCTAACACAATATTTTCAGCCACAGTCATAACTGGTACTAATTGAAAATGTTGATGCACCATGCCAATACCTTTAGCAATTGCTTCTGCAGGGGAATGAAATTCAACTTTTTGACCCTTGATGAATAACTCTCCACCATCTGAACCATAAAGACCATAAATCATTTTTACTAACGTTGATTTACCAGCACCGTTTTCACCTAATAGTGCAAGGATTTCACCCTTTTCAAGTGTTAATGAAACATTGTCATTAGCTAAAACTCCAGGAAACTTTTTTGATAAGTTTTTAGCTTCAATCAAATAATCAGTCAACAGTTAGCCTTCCTTGGTATAAGGCTGGCCCGCTGCCGCAGGTGGTCTTACTCTTCCTACTGCAACTGATAACACAATTAATGTCATTACGAAAGGTAATAAGTTAACAAATTGTTGTGGAATATTTATTACTTCATCAGCTTGTAATTGACTAGCGATTGCTGTTGATATACCAAAAAATAGTGCTGCAGCAAGAGCTCCCAATGGATTCCATGCACCAAAGATCATGATTGCTAAAGCTAAAAACCCTCGTCCAGCAGTCAATCCTCGCGCAAATGTTCCAGCAGCTTCTAGCGCTAAGAATGCTCCAGCACAACCCGCTAAAGCTCCAGCAAGAGTCACATTCATCATTCGAACTCTGGTGACATTAATTCCTGCGGCATCTGCTGCACTTGGATATTCACCAACTGATCTACTTCTTAAACCCCAACGTGTTTTAAAAATTGCAAAATTTACGGCTAAGACTATAAACAGAGTTGCAAGGGCAAATATTCCATTTCTGAAAAACACTGGACCAATTAAAGGAATGTCACTCAAGATTGGGATTGAAACAACAGGCACTAATTGTGGAAGTGTTTTACCCGGAGCATAAAAAAACGATGTTAATCCTGCAGCAACTATGTTTATAACTACACCGGCAATAATCTGATCCATCTCCCATTTGACCGCTGCTACAGCTAAGAATCCACCCATTATTAAACCTGCAGCAATACCGATCAACATTCCTATATAAATATTGCCAGTAATCACTGAACCAAAAAAACTAGCAAAGGCGGACATAAGCATTTGGCCTTCGATGCCTATATTTACAACGCCAGTTCGCTCCCCAATAATTCCCACCATCGCAGCTAAAACTAAAGGAACCGCGTATCCCCAGCCAAAGACTAAAACTGATGTTGTTTTAATTTCGTCAAGGAAATAGAAAACGTAAGCAATTACCGTCACTAGGCCCAAAGTTATTACTGGTTTTCTATTGTCCTTAATAAAATCCAACATTAGTTACCCCACCCACTTGTAACATTTGCAGATTTTTGAGCTTTTCCTTTAAACAAGTACTTCGCCAAGATTGGGGCTGAAACAAGCAACAAAGTAATAGCAAGTAGAACGTCAACGATTTCAGGTTCAATTCCAGTTTCAAACTGCAAAGAAGCACCCCCGGCTCGAAGTGTTCCAACTAAAATTGCTGCGGGAATTGTGGCCAAAGGATTTGCTCTTGCCAAAAGAGCAATTGTAATTCCATCAAAACCTAATCCTGCATTAAATGCTGGTTCAAATCGGTAAGTGATTCCTAATGTTTCTATTGCCCCACCAAGTCCTGCCAGGCCACCACTGAGCAACATTCCAGTAACAACCATCAGTTTCATGTTTATTCCTGCATAAGTTGCCGCAAACTTGTTCTTTCCAACTGTATTAAATCTGAAACCTGCGGTAGTTTTATTAAGCATCCAAGAAACTAATAAGCAGATAATTATTGCCAAAATGAAACCAAATGGAATCACTCCGATATTTGGTAACACTGCAGTTTCGGCAATTTTTTTAGTTCTCTGCAATGATTGATCGGGTTCTTGGAAGGGATTACTTACTAAGTAATCAAGAATTCCAATCGCAATACTATTCAACATAATTGTTGAAATAACCTCGTGCACACCTCTATAAGCCTTTAATACACCAGCTATGCCTGCCCAAAGGGCTCCAACAATTACTCCACAAAATAATGCAACTATGACGTGCAAAATTGGAGGCAAGTTTGTTATGTAAATGCCCGCTAAAGCGGAAGCTAATGCTGCTGAAATTAATTGACCTTGTGCCCCAATATTAAAAAGTCCAACTCTTAAACCAACTGTTACTGCTAATCCAGCTAAAACTAGAGGAGTTGTCTTTTGAAAAGTTCTAAGAAGTCCATCGGAATCAAACCATGCTTCTGAAAAAATCGCTCTATATGCAACAAGTGGATTAACACCTTGCAGGAAAATTAAAATACCGCCCAAAACAAAAGCTACAAAAATTGCAGCAATTGGAACAACGATCGATTGGTTACGAACAAAAAAACCAATTTTGTTATCCATTTTTGTTTCAGTCAAAGTCAATTGATTTCTCCTCATCCCCTAATTATGAAAGTGGGACGCAATAGAGATTGCGTCCCACTAACATTCTGTCCTTAATTAACTGATTTGACTAGAGTGTTACACCAGTCTTTATTGAGCCGTCTTTTAGTCCAGCCACAACACCAGCAACTTTGTCTTGAACGTCCATAGGAACGACAGAGGCAAAATCATGGTAATCAGAAATGCCAGCTGATCCAACAAAGTTTCCGCCAGCAATTGAACCATCAAATGCTTTCTTCACTAAGCCAGTTGTTCCTTCAGTCAGACCTTTAACTGCTGAAGTAATCAAGCATGGTTGTGCTTCTGGAACAGTGAACCATTGATCAGTGTCAACACCGATACAAAATACTGCTGTTCCTGCACCTTCTGCTTTTGCAATTTCAGCTAATGCGCCGTTACCAGTTCCGCCACCTGCACCGAAAATGATGTCTGCACCTTGAGCTAATTGTTTTTTAGCTTCGGCTGCGCCCCATACAGGATCACCGAAACCGTTATCGGCTGGTGGATGGTAAACAGTTGTCACAGCAACTTTTGGATTTGCTGCTTTGGCACCTGCTTCGAAACCTTTAGCAAATAGTTGTACAGGTGCAATTTCTAGACCAAGAACTGAACCAATTTTATTGGTCTTTGTCATTAATCCAGCCAAATAGCCTGCGCCATAACCTGCTTGATCTTCAGGGAAAATCAATCCTGTTAAGTTTGCAACTTCTTCTGCTTGGAATTGATCCACACCGATGAACTTGGTGTTTGGATTAGCTTTTGCTGCAGTAACGGTAGCTTCTGCCATCAAGAAACCAACTGTGACGATAACGTCATAGCTCTTGTCGGTAAATTGTCCCATGTTTGCTGCATAGTCTTTTGTGTCTGTGGTTTCGATGTACTTATAGAAACCGCCAACTTCTGCTGCTGCTGCCATAGCACCTTCATGTGCGGATTGATTGAATGACTTGTCATCAACCTTGCCGATATCGGTTACTAAACCAACGCAGAAGCTTTCAGCTGCTGCACAGTTTGAATCATCTAACGCTGCAGCTGTATCTGCTGCTGTGTCTGAGGATCCGCTACTGCAAGCTGCTAGTACTAACGCAAGAATTGAAATTCCTGCTAATGTGCGCATGCGCTTCATTAACTAGTGCTCCCTCTTTTTATTTTTCGCCCCATTTTGGGAACGTTTGAGTATCAGTAGTTTTCACCGCCGATAGAGAAGACACTACGCCAAATATGGGGAAATAATTCTATATTTATGGGTGAATTTGATTACGTGATGAAAGCGTTATGAAACTTCTGTTACTAGTGTGAACTGAGTTTTAAGAGATGCGTTCCAGGATGATTTTTCGCTTCTCTTTTGGCTCAGAGCCAATTGTATAGGCGTTTTCCAGTGCGACTTTGGCAAGAGGCAATCTGGCAGCATCATCAATATGTAGTTCAAGAACTGGTTGATCTTTTTCCACATAATCGCCTTCTTTGGCCAAACAGATTATTCCTGCTGTCTTGGAAACTGAATCTTCTTTCTTTGCTCTACCCGCACCTAATCTCCACGCAGCTAAGCCAATCGAATACGCATCAAGATCAGTGATGTAGCCAGCTTTTGTTGCAACAACATTTTCTTTGTTGGTAGCAACTGGGATTTCAATATCAGGATTTCCCCCTTGGGCAACAATCATTTTCTTCCAAATTTCGAATGCAGAACCATCTTTCAAGCCTGTTGCTGGATTTTTCTTGATTCCTGCCAATTCCAACATTTCTTTTGCTAAAGCAAGTGTTATTTCAATTACATCTTGAGGTCCTTTGCCTTTCAAGACATCAATAGATTCACTTACTTCTAAAGCATTTCCCACTGCTTGACCAAGAGGTGTATCCATTTGGGTAATCAGCGCAACAGTTTTAACTCCCGCTTTATTACCAATTTCCACCATTGTTTCGGCTAACTGCTTTGCTTTTGAAAAATCTTTCATGAAAGCACCTCGACCCGCTTTTACATCCAAAACTAAAGCTTGAGTTCCTTCCGCAATCTTTTTACTCATAATTGATGAAGCGATTAAGGGAATACATTCCACGGCGCCAATCACGTCTCTAAATGAGTACATCTTTCTATCTGCAGGAGCTAAACCAGAACTGGCTGCAGTGATAAAAACACCAACATCTTTCAATTGTTTAATCATTTGATCATTTGACAACGTGATATTAAATCCAGAAACAGATTCCATTTTGTCTAAAGTTCCACCAAATGTTCCTAATCCTCGCCCAGATAGTTGTGGAACTGCTGCTCCGAAAGATGCAACCAAAGGGCAAAGGGGAAGAGAAATCTTGTCACCAACTCCGCCAGTGGAATGTTTATCAACAGTTGGTTTACCTACACTTGATAAATCCAAAATTTCGCCACTTTTGACCATGGCGTCAGTCCAAACATTTAATTCTTCTTTATTTAAACCTTGAAAGAAAACTGCCATAAGAAAAGAACCAGCTTGCTCATCAGGAATTTCATTCTTCGTAAACGCGTTGATAAACCAACGGATTTGCTCTTCAGTTAATACTCCGCCGTCACGCTTTGCATAAATCAAATCTTGAAAGTTCATGCCACACTCCAACCACCATCAACGCTAACAGAAATTCCTGTTATCCCTGATGCCTCATCACTTAATAGGAACAAAACAGACTTAGTCACTTCACTGGCACTAACAGGTCTTTTCATAGGAGATCTTTCATTCCATTTCTTTAAACCTTCTGGCCATGACTTATCTAATCCGTCGCGATCAACTAAACCTGGAGCAACTGCATTACATCTAACTCCTAATGCTGCTAATTCAACAGCTGCTAATTCTGTGTATCGAGTTAAGGCAGCTTTACTTGAGGCATACAAAGAGTGATTTGGAAAGGGGTGCTCAGCTTCTATAGAGGTAATGTTCACAATCGCATTTCCTGGTTTAAAAATATTTAAACAGGCTTTAACAATTGCTTGTGGAGCTAAGACGTTTGTGAACATGATTGAATTCATGACTTTCTCATCCATTGGATCTGTTGGATCTAGAGTTTGATCAGCTGCATTATTAACTAAATAATCAATTGTAGAAACCTGCTTTAATACTTCAGAAACTAGTTTCTCTGCAACTAAATCAAGATTTCCAGTTGATAAATCACTTTGAACACTGAAAGCTTTTCCACCTTTTTGTTGAATTTGGGCAACAACTTCAGCTGCGCCCTTTTTATTATTGTTGTAATGAACCACAACTTGGGCACCTTCGTTTGCTAACTGCAAAGCAATTTCTTTACCTAAACCAGAACTAGCACCTGTAACTAAGGCAACTTTGTTGCTGAATCTATTTGTCATTTAGCACTATGAATTCTAGCTTCACTAATTACTTGGTTCATATCAACTTTGGTAGAAATTCGGTCCACAATTACCGGATCTCCTGCAACTAACACATGCACCACATCACTTCGACCAGCTGCGTAAACGAGTAATCCGTGAGGGTCACCAACTGGGACAAGATGGGGTTGATCAAGATCTAACACAATTAAATCTGCATCTTTACCTACTTCAACAGTTCCGATTCGATCTTGCATTCCAAGGGCTAGTGCTCCGCCATAAGTTGCTGCTCTAACTACTTCAGCTACTGGAATTGCTGCGGCATCTTCTGTAATTAAGCGGGCTAAGTTTGCTGCTGATCTCATTACATTCCACATATCTAAATCATTACTTGATGAACAACCATCTGTTCCTAATGAAACGTTAATTCCTTTTTCTTTTGCTTTTACCCACTCAAAAGCACCACTGGCAAGTTTTAAATTAGACCCTGGGCAATGAGAAAGACTTACATTATTTTCTTTAATTATTTTTCTATCTTCATCGGTTAGTTTCACTGCGTGAGCAAAAACTGCGTTATCTAAAGCCTTGGCATCGTTTAATACTTTGGTAGGAGTTTTACCATGGCGCTTAATCACGTCATCGTTTTCTGCTTGATTCTCAGAAATATGAGTATTAAAGATTGCTCCTATTTCTTTAGCAACTTTTGCAACTTCTGCTAAATGTTCTGGTGAAACTGTGTAAGTTGAATGTGGTTGGGCAACAAGAGGTGCGTAAGCGCCACCTATTTCTTTAATGACGTTGGGCCAATTTCTTAAATGCTCAATTCTTTTATCCCATTCAAGTCCATCTGGACCTGCGAAATCAAAAAAGACTGGACCAATTAAATGTCTTAACCCAACTTCCACAGCACCTTTATGTGCCATGTGTGGATGCAAATACATATCTAATGTGCAAGTTGTGCCACCAAGTAAAGCTTCTAATGCTCCTAGTTTGGCACCAATGTAAGTTCCTTTTTCATCCATAATTCTTGCTTCTTCAGCCCAAACTTTTTCTAAGAAACCTTGCAAATCAACATCTTCGGCAACTCCTCGCAAAAGTGTCATTGGTGTATGAGTGTGAGTATTAATTAAACCTGGCATTACTAAATGGTGTGAACAATCGATTACTTTGCTTGATTGCCATTGATTTTCTTGATCAATTGGCACTATGCCAAATATTTTCTCATCCTTTATAGCAATACTTACATTTCTTAAAACTGATGCTTTTGCATCAACTACAACTACATATTGAGCATTATGAAGAATTAAATCAACTTGGGTTGCCATAGTTATTGCGCCAAAATCTTTGTAGCTTCATCAAGAACTTGCACTACTTGAGCAGCGGAGGTTTCTACCACTTTTTGGACATCTTCCATAGTTATTTCTTCGTTGCTTAATCCTGCAGCAGGATTTGCCACGATACAAATTGCTGCATATCTCAATCCTTTTTCAACAGCTAAAACAACTTCAGGCACACCTGTCATTCCCACCATGGTTACACCCATTTGTTTGGCCATTTGAATTTCAGCTTTTGATTCAAATCTTGGACCTTCAAAACCACCATAAATTCCACCATCAGAAATGGGAATATTTAAATTCTGACAACTTTTAATTAGTACATTTCTTAAATCCTGGTTATAGGGGTTTGTCATGTCAACATGATTTACTCCTTCTTCTCCATCAAAGAAGGTAGAAATTCTATTTTTTGTGAAATCAATAAAGTCATCAACTACTTGTAATCCACCTACCGGAACATTTTTATCTATTCCACCACAGACATTTACTGCCAAAACATCTTTAACACCTAAATCAACTAAAGCTTGAATATTTGCTCGGTAATTAACTTTGTGCGGGGGGACAGAGTGTTTAGTGCCATGTCTGGTTAAAAAGTAAGTTATTCGATCATGCCAAGTACCTTTAGTTACTTGGGCTTGACCATATTTTGTTTCAATTACTTTAACTTCAGGATTTTTTAAAGCTGAGATTGAATAGAAACCTGTTCCAGCAATTATTCCTAATGGTTCTTTCATTTATTTTAAATGACTTCCATCAAATGCATCCGGTAATAATTCTTTTAATTTTTTTGGACCATCGTTGTGATCAATTATTAATTCCCCACCGCCGTGTTCTTGCAGTAATTGACGACATCTGCCACAAGGGAGCAAAATTCCAGGTTCAGGTCCCACACAAGAGAACGCAACCAGTCTTCCTCCGCCAGTTAACGCAAGTTGTGAAACTAATCCACATTCAGCACAAAGCGTTAAACCATAGGATGCGTTTTCAACATTGCAACCAGAAACGATTCGACCATCATCCACTAGTGCAGCAGCACCCACTGGAAATTTTGAGTAATTGGCATAAGCATTCTTTTGGGCTTTTTTTGCTTCACTACGAAGCAGTTCCCAATCAATATTTTGATTCACCATGGTGCTCCTAAGACTACGCCGGAGGAAGTTTAATTTCAAAACACGACTATAAAATTGTGGTGGTTGACCATGAGATGTTAAGCACCTCAAGGGTTTTCTTCCCCTTTGATTGATGTGCCGTTATCCAAAGTTAAAGACAATCAATTTATCTCGAGATATAGTAGAAATACGGGTCAAATCTTGGAGAAAAATTGTTAAAGAAAGTATTAATAACTATTTCATTAATTGGGTCTCTAGCGTTAACTGCGTGTGGGTCTACCACAAATTCAATGGGAATGTCTGACTCTTCCCTTGGTTTACCTGTAACAGGCGACATGATGGTTGAAAACAAAACTGCCCTGGATAGATCAATTATTAAAACTTCTTCTTTAAGTATCAGGGTTAAGAATGTAGAAAAAGCAATCACTCAAGCTCAAGATTTGGCAACTCAATTTGAAGGTCGAGTTGATGACTCTTCTCAATACAAAAATCCTGGTAGTGATGAATCACTAAGTGCCAATTTAACAATCAGGGTTCCATCTGCAAATTTGGAGAAAGCACTTCAATCATTCAAAGATTTAGGTGATGTTGAATCATCATCAATATCGGCAACTGATGTGACCTTGCAAAAAGTGGACCTGGATGCACGTGTTTTGGCGTTAACTACTTCAATAGAGCGTTTTAAACAACTCATCTCTGCTGCTACTAACACCTCTGATCTCATTGCTGCCGAAACTGCACTTGCAGAAAGACAAGCAGAATTAGATAGTTTGACTGCTCAATTAAAATATTTATCAGAACAAGTTGATATGTCAGTTATCTACTTAGCTTTACTTCCAAATGATTCTTTTAGCGCTATTAAACCAATTGGTTTCTTAGCTGGAATTGAAAAGGGATTTGTGGCTCTATTAAATGCTGCCGCTAACCTCACCTCAATTTTGGGCTATTTTATCCCTTGGATAATCGCTGCGCTGCTCGTTGTGGTTGTCGTAAAACTCATTTCCAGGTTTAGACAAAGCCGATAATTAACTAGGCATATTCGGTTAGATAATGCCCAGTGTTCTAGTAATCGGTGAAGCACTCATAGATGTCGTGCACGGCATCGATGGTGGAATAAAAAATATCCCTGGTGGATCTCCTGCTAACACAGCTGTAGCACTGGCACGACTTGGTGTTAAAACTTTCATGAAAGCCAGAACTTCGAAAGATAATTTTGGGATAGAAATAAGAAATCACTTGACTGATCAAAATGTAAATTTAGATTATTCCCTAATTGTAGAAGAAGCATCATCGGTAATTGATGCAATCATTCAAAAAGATGGAACTGCAAAATATGAGGCTGCACTAAAAGGGGCAGCAGACTTTGGTTGGACGGCTGAAGAATTGAAAAAAGATTTTGA
>CAMATO010000011.1 GCA_945861165.1 Bifidobacterium breve
ACCTTAATTTAAATACTTAATAGCCGGCCAGAGCCAATAGTTCACCCGAACCAAAGGCAAAAACGTTCATGTCCAAACTCCCCCGGGCCAGTCCATATTGTGTACCAGGACCACGATCTGTGTACTGCCAAAATGTCCAATTCAAATCACAAGCTGAAGCACTCCAAATGGTGCGCGAACAACCTGCTGATGGAGTGGCAGCTGGATTTGAAGTTTGAGAATAATTGGCCACCCATAAATAATTATTAGCAAGTGCACCGTTAGTTAAATACCCTCGAATGAAATTTAAATTAGAATAAATAATTGGAGTTTTACCAGTTCTCTCTCTAACTCTGGCAGTAAATCCTAAAGCAAAATTTGATACCACTGCAGCACTTGTTCCTGATGGTCTGGAAAAAGATTCAATATCTAACACAATTGGTAATACCCCAGGCACTAAACCACCCAATGAATTTAAATGATCAATTGGTAGATCTGCTTGTTGTTGTCCCACCCCAAAAGCAGCATCAGCACTAATTCCTCTAGGGATAAGTGCTGCGTGATAAATACCAGTTAGTAACCCTGCTTCTCTTGCCGCCGGAAAATCTATTGATGACCAATATTTTGCAGGTGCTGCACCTTCGGGGTGAGAATCAGTTCCTTTAATAAAAATAAATCTCATACCTGCGTCATACATTTTCACAAAATTAATTTGGGCATTGCCACCATGTTGCCATCTGGAAATATCGGAACCAAGAATTCTGTCCCCCGGTCCAACCCGGGCAGAAAAATTACCACTATTTCTAGCCAATCCAGCTAAAACTAATCTTTTTAAAACAGCTTCTTGGGTGGCAACAATTTTTTTAATCTTTTCTGCCTCTTCAGCAGCTTTAGCCCGAACTTTAGTTAAAGCCACCACAATTTGTGCTGATTCTGCTTTCTTGGCAGTAATTTCTTTTTCTCTAACTTGTAACTCTAATTCTTTAACTTCAAGAGCGGCTTTATCGTCGTTAAGAATCTTTACCACTTTGCTGCTATTTGCCAACAGTGATTGTAAAGAGTCAAAGGTAGACATGGCTTCGTTGGAATCTTCGGCTGACAAAATTGCTTCAACTAAATACAGTTCCTGTTGGGTGCCATCAATGTAGGTGGCCCGAACCAGATCATCAATTTGGGCTTGCACTCTATTGATTTCAGCGATCAACGCATTTATTTCAGCGATTATTTGCGCTTTTTGGCGTTGGGCTTCTTCTAGTTCTGCTCTGATTCTTTTATCTTCAGCTACAGCTTGATTTAATTCTTCAGTGGTTTTTTTCAAAACTTCTTGAGCGGTGGCTAAATCTTTTTTTGACTGGGCAATTTCAGAGCGAGCATTATCTATTTCGGCATCACGAGGAAGAGGTAGTGCTGAGGCGGTGGTGGTGTGAGTGAATACCACTACTAAAAAGATGATGAAAATTTGTTTGATAAACCTGATTTTTAGTCCCACCCTTAACACTATGCCACATCAGGCTTTCGCTAAAACGGACTTAAATTGAGGTAAATATTTCAAAATTCATGCCAAGATATATGTACTAGGTAGTGCTATTAAAGGAGCCATAAATGGGTGAAAAATCCAAAGGCGAGGTTAAGAAAAAGAAACCTGCCGCCAAATCATTGAAAGAAAAAAGATTAGCTAAGCAAGAAAAGAAAGCCTCAAAGTCTAATCAAGGCTAATTTAAGTATTTTTAGTTTGTAGCAGATTCTGTAACTGGTGTTTCAGCTGCAGGATCTGTTGCAGGTTCTACTTTCCACACTCTTGATTGCAACCAGGTAACTGGATTAGTTTTTTCACCATTAGCGTTATGTGTTTCAAAGTGAAGATGTGATCCGGTGGTGTGACCTGAAGCTCCCACTAAACCAATAGTGTCTCCGGGCATTAACACATCACCTTTTTTAGCAACTCTTTTTGACATGTGGGCATACCAAGAAGTGGTGCCATCAGCATGTTCCAAAATTATTAACCGGCCGTAAGCTTTTTGCCAACCAGCAAAAGTAACTTTGCCTTCAACTACAGCTTTAATAACAGTTCCTCTAGGTGCACGAATATCAATACCATCATGTCTTCGACCAGCCCAACGTCTACCTTTTTGGTTATAAACCGCTGAGATTTGACCTGCCACTGGCATTTTGTAAGGCAAAGTTTTACTTGACGCTCCGCGAGCAGGTTGCTTACCTCGTTGTTCCTCTGGAATAACTGTGGCAACTTGTTCAGGGTTTAATTGTGCAACAACTTCTTCCTTAGTTGCTTCTTCATATTCTTTCTCAGATTTGTTAACAGCTCTTTGTTCGTCAAGTGCAATAAAGATTTCGTTCCATCCCAATGGTCCAACAGAAGTGCCATCATCGATGTCACCATTTTCGAAATAAAACTTTGATACGGCTCTGGTTGTAGCTGGGCCATATTTTCCATTAGAAACTGGGATGTCATAACCAAGCTCAATTAAGGCTGCTTGCATTTTTTTCACAGCACTGTTTTCTGCACCAGTTTGTAGAGCAGCGGATCCTGGATAGTTAGGAATTCCATCTGCGAAGGCAGGAGAAATTGAGAGGGTGCTGGCTAAAATTCCCGTGATCGTCAGGGTAACCAGGCGTCGTTTCAGGCGCATGGTTAAAGACCATACCAACAAACTGGGCTTTCCAAGGGTGAGCAACCTATTTTATGAGGAAAAACTAGGGTTTAATGGTCACTTCGAGGCGATTTGAGTCATCTTCAGCACACCCATTGCTCATCGGAACCTCAAGTATCCCTTTTACCCCATTTAAAACAACTGCCCCTTGGGGCACAACAGCCGTGAAAAATATGGTTTGCCCGCTTTCAAAACAACCCGCTGGGGTGGAAGTTGTGGTGTAAAGATTTTTATCTGGAGATTGATATTTACCGGTGGTGGTGATCAAAGACTTAGTGTTATTCCCACCAGCCACATTAGTAACAGCTAGTTGCATGATCCATCTGCTTAACGAATCTTGGTAAACAGTTCCTGAATCAATTTGCACACCTTTACCCCAATAAACAGCTTTAATGTCATTGGCATATTGCCAAGTTACTTTAGGTAAAACTTTTACACGTGCAGCAATATTTACTTTGCTACCCCCACTAGTAGAAATTGACCAAGCAGTAATTTTGCCAGCTTTATTGAATTTAAAATCGGTATAAGTACCAGAAAAACCTGGCGCTGCAGTGGTTAACACAACTTTTCCGTTGGTAATTTTGGCACTACCCAGAGCAGCATTTGCTGGAGTGACACCTAAGGGTCTACCCACCGTGGAAATTGAACGCATGTATTTTTCCGTTGAATAATAATTTTGAATCATGGCCACCGCTAAATCTGCTGAACCGGACAAGTTCTTTCTGGAGGTGTTGATGGAATCAGGATCACTAGAAGCAATCGCCTTGAAAACAGCTGAAACTTTGGTTTGTTGAGCCTGGGTTAATGTCGTGGCACCTTGTGCCGGTGCTGATAAACCAGCTAAAAATAACAAAGTAGATAAGACAACCGAAGATTTTTTAAATGTTTTATTCATGATTGGGATGCTACTCCGGTGGATTAGTCTTAACCCTCAGGCAACACCAGAAACACCAACTGGGTTTCTTTAGGCTCAAGACCCGAGGTCATCTGAAAGGATGAGGAGTTAACCCATGATCAGAATCTCTCCTGCCCCTAAAAAAGTGCTCGCCGAATCTGATTTATTAAACCTTTACCCTTGGCCAAATAAACCCTGGATCAGAGCCAACATGGTGCAAACACTTGATGGTGGTGTCACAGATCAAAACCAAGAAACTTCAGCATTGAGTACTGCTGCTGATAAACAAATATTTCGCCACTTGCGACAACTCAGTGACGTAATTTTGATTGGTGCTAAAACAGCACAATCATCTCCTTATCTTGATTTCAAAATAAATGAACACAACCAGGAGTTAAGAAAAAGACTTAGATTGACCAAGAAACCCAGATTGGCAATAGTTTCAAATGAATTAAATTTCACTAAAACTTGGCTCAAATCAAGAATTGATGAAGCTCAACCCATTATTTACACTTCCCAAAGCAATGAAGGTGCAATCAGACAATTTGTGGGTTTGGCAGAATTTGTTTTATGTGGACAAAAATCAGTTGATCTTAAAAGTGTTAAACAAGATTTAGTGAGAAGATCTTTTAAGAGAATATTGTGTGAAGGTGGTCCAACCTTGCTGCATGGTTTACTCAATGCAGATCTAGTAGATGAATTAGATCTTTCTGTAGTGGCACAGTTTGCGCAATCAACAGAAATAACTTCGCTAGTTAAAGGTGCTGCTTTCAAAATTCCAATACAATTCAAACCCCTACATGTTTTGCAAGAAAATCAAACAATATTTATTCGCTACCTAACCGAAGGGCATAAATTCTAAATGAGTGACAACATTTCTCCCCAAAAACCTGATGGACAAAACTATCCGGTCCAAAAAACAGATGAGCAGTGGAAAGAAGAGTTAACAGATTTTGAATATCATGTTTTAAGACAAGCTGGAACTGAACCTGCTTGGAGTGGAGAAATTCAAAAAGGTGAGAATTTAACTTATGTTTGTCGCGGATGTAATGCTGATCTCTTTACATCCAATGAAAAATTTGATTCGCGTTGTGGCTGGCCATCTTTTTGGTCTCCGTTAGCAAAAGCAGCCATCATAGAATTATCTGACTATTCGATGGGTCGATTAAGAGTGGAAGTGCGCTGTGCAAATTGTGGATCTCATCTTGGTCATGTTTTTGAAGGTGAAGGATTTGATACCCCCACAGATCTACGCTATTGCATAAATGCAGTTTGTCTCAAACCCAAGGACTAAGGAAAACAACGTAAACGGCGTTGCATCCCAATAGTCACTCCAGTAACAAATACAGTAATAAATGTGAAATCAGAAAATTCCCAATTTGAGCAACTAGTTGAAGCTGTGCGTAACGCACCATTGCGACCAGAAATCAGCACCGAAGAAGTGCCAGCCCCAATGCGTTTAGCTCCATACTCTTTAGCAATTTCCGCCGAAGTTTTAGAAGGCGAAGATGACATCAGCAATGGTCGACTTGTTTTACTTTTCGACCCAGCAGGTGTGGAAGCTTGGAAAGGCACAACCAGAGTTGTAACTTTCACTAAAGCTCGCGTGGAAGCTGATTTAGCAAGTGATCCTTTGTTAACCCAAGTTGGTTGGACCTGGTTACTTGATTGTTTTTCTCAAAGAGGCATAACGGCAAGTGAACTTTCAGGAACTGTGACTAGAACTTCATCAGATTCTTATGGAGAACTCAATAACCATGCACTAGAAGGAACAATTGAAATTAGAGCTTCCTGGACTGTTCCTGAGCAATTGAGCTTACACGTTGCCGCCTGGGGAGATTTGTTATGCCAAGCTGCAGGATTACAGCCACTTCCTCCTGGAATGACCCGAATTAAAAGATCTCTTTAAATAATTTTTTTGTAACTGGGAACTAACTAGTAAAGTTGCTTCGTCATAGTTTTTAACTTGAAAAATTTTCTTTCCGCTGTGATCTCAGATAGCCCACAAAACAAATCATTATTGTTACAAATTTGTAAAAATATTGGGGTAACCCATTGGGTCAATCCCCTCAACCCCAATGCGATCAGAACCCATTTTCGAAAACATGGACCAACCAATATTGCTTTACTCGATGAAAGAATCGGCACTGAATGGGGTGTAAATATAGCTCAAGAACTAAAACAAGCCGGGTGTAAAAATATTGTTTTGTTCATAAATAAAACTGATCCAACTTTTCTTACCCAAGTTATCCAAAAAGGAAATAGGAGTTTTGTTTTCAAGAAAAAAACTAAACAAACCTACCCAAACTGGAAATTAACTAAACGAGAAATAAAAATTCTGCAATTTCTTTCCCTAGGCAAGAACCTCAACGAAATCGCCTCCAGCTTGCACGTTTCTGTTTCCCAGGTGAAAAAGGTTTTGTGCAATATTCGTAAAAAGACTCAGATTTATGACCGAGCCGAGATAGTTGCCACTGCATTGAGAGCTGGTGTGATTGGCTAGAGGCATATGTCAGAGTCTTTGGAAGAAATTGCTTTAGAGGAAGCTGACTTTCTCACCCACATCACCAAACCAATTAGACCAATTCATTTAATTGATTCGCAAGAATTATTAGTTTCCTTCTCAAAAAAATTAAGCACAGAAGCAGAACCTTTTGCCCTGGATGCTGAACGTGCTTCGGGATTCAAATATTCGCAACGCGCCTATCTATTGCAAATATCTTCAGCCACCTCTGATATTTATTTAATTGATCCCACCGGAATTGATGACCTAACACCTTTAAGGGATTTACTAAACAATAAATCTTGGATCTTGCATGCAGCCACCCAAGATTTGTCTTGCCTTCATGAACTTGGGCTTAAGCCTGGTGAAATATTTGATACAGAATTAGCTGCCAGATTGATGTCACTACCCCACGTTGGTTTAGGTGGATTATTGGAAGACGAATTACAAATAACACTTGATAAAGAACATTCAGCAGCAGACTGGTCTAAAAGACCACTGCCTCAAGATTGGTTAATTTATGCTGCCCTTGATGTTGAATTCTTGCATCAACTCAGAAATATTTTGATTACCAAACTCACCGCGAGCAACAAACTAGAATTGGCTACCCAAGAATTTCAAGCCTTGTGTGTTTGGCAATCCCCTGGAGCAAAACCAGATCCTTGGCGTAGAACTTCTGGAATGCATGAAGTTAGAGGTGGAATAGAAGCAGCCATAGTGAAACAGATTTGGTTGAAACGTGATGAGATTGCTCAAGAAAGAGACATTGCTCCTGGTCGAGTTTTAAATGATGCTGCAATTGTAGAAATTGCTGCTCAGAAACCGAAAACGGAAACAGGTTTGAAATCTTTGCCTTCCATTAAATATCGACCAGCTAAAAATGATTCCGCAATCTGGTTTGAACAACTACAAATTGCCTTGCAGTTGCCTGCTGATCAATGGCCCGTGAAACAAAAAGCGACTGAAACTTATCCTGCACCTAAATCTTGGTTAGAAAGAAGACCTGAGGCATATCAGCGTTTGCAGTTTATGAAGGCTGCATTGCATCAGTTGGGTGAAGAAACCCAAATTCCGGTGGAGCATTTGTGTTTGCCAGATTTAGTGAAACGTTGGTGTTGGGACAAGCCCTCTCAAGATGAGGAATCAACTCAGCAGTGGCTCTTGGCTCATGGGGCTCGTTCCTGGCAGGTAGAGAAAATCACCCCATTGCTGCTCAAATCATTAGACAACCCCGAGGTTGACGAATTCGAGGAACTGGGTTAGGTTAGAACTAACTCGAAAAAAGGAAAACCTCTCTTGCTTGCTGGACTCCTAATTGGCCTTCGCGAAGGTTTAGAAGCTGCCCTGATCGTAGGAATCCTTATTGCATATTTAGTTAAAATTGATTTACGCAGCCGCATTAAAACCATTTGGACAGGTGTCCTTTCAGCCGTAGCTTTTTCTTTAATTGTGGGCATAGGTGTGGGATTAACTTCTGAGTCATTAACAGAATTTGCGGAAAAATTCTTTGCCGGAACCATGAGTTTCATCGCAGTTGGTTTTGTAACCGGAATGATCTTTTGGATGAGAGCTGCTGCAAAAGGATTAGCTAAGAATTTAAGAACCCAAGTTGATAGTGCACTAATTGGTGGTGGAGCGTTTAGTTTAGCTGCGCTAGCTTTTGCGGCGGTAGCAAGAGAAGGTGTAGAAACCTCAATTTTCTTATGGGCAGCGGCACAAAATTCTGGAAGTTTACCAACTTTGGTGGGCGGCTTTACCGGTATCGCAATCTCAATTTTCTTAGGATATTTGATTTATCTAGGTGCAGTAAAATTAAATCTATCTGTCTTCTTTCGCACCACAGGTCTACTTTTAATGGTGGTAGCTGCTGGTGTATTAACCTACGGAATACACGAATTCCAAGAACTCGGTTGGTTACCTGGTGAAGACGCGATAGCTTATGATTTATCAACTTCAATTGATCCCAGCGGTTTTGTGGCAACCTTACTTAAGGGACTACTTAGCTTAAGAACATCAATGTCTTGGTTGGAATTGTTTGCCTACATTTCCTACATCGTTATTGTGGCCACACTGTTTCTAAAGCCAGCCAAAGTAAATAAAGATACTGTAGAAAAAGTTAAAGTTTCTTAATTCTTTCTGGCGCTTAAAACATCATCAAGTCTTGCTACTGCTTCAATAATTTCTCGAGAAATATCTTGGGCGGTTAAACCAATCTCAGACAAAACTTGAGCACGAGTTGCATGCATTAAGAATTTCTCTGGAATACCAAAATCTCTTTGAGGGGTGTAAATATTTTGGTCTCTCAAGAATTGAGAAATACCAGCTGCTGCTCCACCTGATTTTGAATTATCTTCCACCACTGCAATCAACCTATGTCTGGCCGCTAAGGTTGCCAAATATTTTGGTAACGGCTTAAGCCAGCGCGGATCTACAACTGTGACACCCATTCCTTGATCTTTTAGTCTGTGGGCCACATCGACTGCTAGATGTGCCATGGCCCCAATTGAAATAAGTAACACGTCTTCTTCCCCATGTTTACTTAAAACATCAACACCTTGAATACGTTCCAGGGCCGGAATTGGTTGAGCAATTGCTCCCTTAGGAAATCTTATAACTGTTGGTCGATCCTTAACGACTACAGATTCTCTTAACAACTCTCTTAAAGTTGATGCATCTCTTGGTGCTGACAACATCAAATTAGGAACTACTTGCAAAATAGATAAATCCCACATTCCGTTATGACTGGCCCCATCATCACCTGTGACTCCTGCTCGATCCAACACAAAAGTTACTCCCGCATTGTGCAAGGCCACATCCAACAACAATTGATCAAAAGCCCTGTTTAAAAATGTGGCATAAACTGCCACAACCGGATGAAGTCCACCAAAAGCCATACCCGCAGCTGCGGTGGTGGCATGTTGTTCAGCAATACCAACATCAAAGATTCGATCAGGAAATTGTTGCGCAAATTTAACTAAACCTGTGGGCCCCAGCATCGCTGCTGTTATTGCCACCACATCTTTTCTTTCCTTACCAATAGCTACCAATTCGTCACTGAAAACAGAAGTCCAAGTTGTTGCTGAGGCATTAACTGGTTTACCTGTGTCTGGATTAATTACACCGGTGGCATGAAATTTTTCTGCTTCATCATCTAAAGCAGGACCATAACCTTTACCTTTTTCAGTTATGACATGAACCAAAACTGGGCCGTTAAATCTTTTTGCCACCTGTAAAGCATTTTCAATCAAATCTTCATCATGACCATCAACTGGTCCTAGATATTTCAAACCTAAATCTTCAAATAAACCTTGTGGCGCAAAAACATCTTTAATACCTTTTTTCATACCATGCAAAGCTTCAAACACTGGTCTACCAAGTGGGGACTTTAATAAGGTTTCTTTACCCCAATCTAAAACTTTTTCATACGTGTCATTTGTTCTTAAACTTGCTAAGTGAGTTGAAAGTCCACCGATAGTTGGTGAATATGATCGTCCATTGTCATTAACAATAATTACTAACGGTCGATGAGTTTGTGCGGCAATATTATTTAGTGCCTCCCAACTCATTCCCCCAGTAAGTGATCCATCCCCCACCACCGCAACTACATGTCGGTCTTTAAGTTCACCGGTTTGTTCATAAGCTCGCGCAATTCCATCAGCCCAAGACAAAGCAGTTGAAGCATGAGAATTTTCAACAATGTCATGTGCTGATTCAATTCTGGCCGGATACCCAGATATTCCATCTTTTTTTCTTAACTCACTAAACTGATCAAGTCTGCCGGTAAACATTTTGTGAACATATGACTGATGTCCGGTATCCCAGATGATTGCATCTTGAGGTGAATCAAAAACTCTGTGAATGGCGATTGTTAATTCAACAACACCTAAATTTGGACCTAAGTGGCCACCAGTTTTTGACACTCGATCAATCAGGAATTCTCTAACTTCTGCTGCCAAAGCTGGAATTTGGGCTGAAGTGATTTTCTTTAGATCGGTAGGTGAATTAATGGAATGAAGCAATCTCATGTTGTCCTACCTTCCTTCATATCCCTAGTTAAACCGACTATTGCGTTTCTCGCCAATTCTAGAATGACCGTGATTACCTAAACGGCCACAGTAAATGCTACTTAAAGACGAATAATTTCCCATTTCACACTCGCTGCCAACGGAGCACCAGGACTAACCAGGTGTTTGGGGTGATTAACGTCATCTGGTGGGCCGGTTTGAGGTTCAATACAGAAAACATCCTCTAGCTCATCATAAATCACGAATGTGTCCACATCACTACTGAAATCAATTCTTAATGCTTCAGGCCACTCAATGAATCCTTTGCCACTGGTCACAACAAAAGCATCATCAAATGGTGGGATACCGATTAGTTGTGTTTCATTTAAGGTGAAATTATTTTCGTCTTTTTTATATTGGGATTCAGCTTCAATTCCAAACTTGGCAATTTTTCCTTTAGTTAGTTGGCGTTTAAACCAAGGATGCCAGCCAAGTTGGGCCGGAAATTCTGCCTGCTCAGTTGAGATTGAGGCATAACACTTTACGAAATTATTAGCAATGCTCCATCTTTGTAGGACTTGCATTTTGATGGGCCACTTGTCATTTGTTTCATGCAAAATTTCAACAGCAAAATCTGATTGATTTTGCACTTTTCCTGGACCAAATGCCACAGTGCCATGAATGGCCCACTGCTGAAAATTTATTTCTTGGGGATAGCTTTTCCCATTAAAACTAACTTGATTATCCCTAATTCGACCAGCCCATGGTGCCATCAAGTACCAGCCACCAATTAATGGATGATCTCCCTGTTCTCCCAGGATTTGCAAATCATCTTTGTACCATGCTGTGGCACGTCCACCATTAATCGGATCAATTACTAATTTGTGATCACCACTAGCTATTTCAATTGTCATTTCAAATCCTTAGGCTTTGAAAAGAAAATATGTGATTAAGAAGTTCGTGATTTTCGACTGGTTATCGCATCAGCTGTTGCTGCTAACAAAAGCACGCCACCTGTAATTGCAAGATTTAATCCAGATGCCAATCCGATAAGTCCCAAACCGTTATCGATAACCGCAATAACAAATCCACCAATAACAGCATCACTGAGTCGACCGCGTCCACCAAACAAACTCACTCCACCCACCACGGCTGCAGCAATTGCGTTTAACACAATTGATCTACCAGCTGCTGCATCAACAGATGCTTGGCGAGAGGCCATAAGAATTCCGGCAATTCCTGCAAACGAAGATGAGATCATGAATACTTTGATGCGCACTCGACTTACTTGAATGCCTGCACGTCTGGCGGCTTCTGCGTTACCACCAACTGCATAAACATGTCTTCCAAATTTTGTTCTATTTAACACAAATGTTCCCGCTGCCAAAAGTATTAACACAATTGGAACTACATAAGGAACACCTTTCAAAGAAGTAACTGCTGGATTTGCGCCACGTTCTAAGTTAAGGAAACTAACAAAGCCAACACCAACAATCAAAATTGCGAAGGAACGAAATACTAAAATTCCCATAGATTTATTTGGTTGCCCTGATGAAGTTCTTTGTCTACGTGAATAAAGTGCTGATCCCACATAAAGTAAAAAGATTACGGTTAACAAAATCCATCCAAATGCTATCGGCATTGGAGTATTCATAATTGCCAGAATTGGTGGTGCATCTATTCCAATTAGTCCACCTTTGCCAACCACAACAAGTTGTAGACCCTGAAAAGCTAAAAATGCTGCCAAGGTAACCACAAACGAGGGAATACCGACTTTGGCTACTAACACCCCAATTAAAAACCCAATTAACATTCCTAAAGAAATTGCAATTACTACCGCAAGAGGCCAAGCCACCCCATAGTTAGACATTGAAATGGCCAGAAAAGCAGCCGATAATCCAGCAGTAACTCCTGCTGCTAAATCAATTTCTCCCAGTAACAAAACAAAAGTTAAACCCATAGCTAATGTTGTGACGGTGGCTGTTTGGGTTAAAAGATTGGCAAAGTTAATAGGTTTTAAAAAAATTGGGTTCGCTGCAGCAAAAAGTGTGGCAAGAATGATTAAACCCAACAGGGCAGGTAATGAACCGGTTTCTCCGCCTTTTACTCTGGCAATGTAATTGCGACCAGCATCAAGAAAAGATCCTTCGTTACCAGTTTGAATAGTAGTTTGATTATTCATTTACACACCAACTTCTTGAGTTTTAGCACCAGTGATGTAACCAACAATATCTGCTTGACTTGTTTCAGATTTCTTAACAACTGCAGTCATTTTTCCCAAGTAAAGAACATAAATGCGATCTGCCACTGCAAAAACATCTTGCAAATTGTGGGAAATAATGATTACTGCTTTACCAGAATCTGCCAACCTTCTTACCAGTTGTAGAACCTGTTCAGTTTGAGCAACACCTAATGCTGCAGTTGGTTCATCCAAAATCACCACTTTGTTATTCCATAAGACAGCTCGAGCAATTGCCACAGTTTGTCTTTGACCACCAGATAGTCGAGCTACTTTTTGTCTAACAGATTTTACAGTTCTAACTGATAGTGAAGTAAGAGTATCTGCAGCTTTTGATTCCATGGCACCTTCATCAAGCACACCTGTGTGAGCTTGTTCTCTGCCTAAAAACATATTGTGCACAATGTCTAAGTTGTCACATAAAGCCAAATCCTGATAAACAACATCAATACCTAAATCAGATGATTGGCGTGGACTCTTTAATTCAACTGGGTTACCTTCAAAAAGAATTGTTCCTTGATCATAAGGTTGAATTCCTGCTAAACCTTTAATGAGTGTTGATTTACCGGCACCGTTATCTCCAACTAGAGCGGTTACCTCACCGGCACGAACAGAGAAATTTACATCTTTCAAAACTTCAACTGGACCAAAATTTTTCTTAATATTTTTTAATTCAATTACTGGAGTCTCACTAGACAAGAAATTCTCCCCTTAAACTCAAATACCCTTTATTAAATATTTGGTCTTGACACCCTATAACAGGTGTCAAGACCAAATATAACTATCTATAAATCAGATCTTAGGAAAGACCGATTTCTGTACACTTTGCTGCTGCGGCTCCGGTGCAAACATCTGCTGCCTTTAGACCACTGCGATCAAGTGCTGCTTTGAAACCATCAAGTGATGCTGCATCTGCATACAACGCTTGTGGTGTAGCTGCTTGGAAAGGTGTTCCGTCAGCCAATTGTTTATTGGTTGCTGGTTTTTCACCCTTCAAGATTGCGATTGCCAATTCAGCTGCTGTTGAAGCTTCAACTAAGTAATCTTTGAAGACAGTCATACATTGCTTGCCTGACAACACGTTGTTCATTCCTTCTTTAGAAGCATCTTGACCTGAAACTGGCACGGTCAATTTGTTCTTATCAAGGATTGCGATTGCAGCTGCTGCGTTGGTGTCGTTTGCTGACACAACTGCGTCAACTTTTCCACCGTTTGCAGTAAGTGCTTGTTCAAAGTTGGTACCAGCTTTGGCACCATCCCATGAACCGTCTGGACGCTTTGCGCCAAGTTTTGCTTTGTCAACTTCAACACCAGCAGCTTTTAATGCTGTGTCATAGCCTTCAGCAAACATTGCTGCGTTACCGTCTGT
The DNA here is from genome assembly GCA_945861165.1 of Bifidobacterium breve. Lineage (GTDB taxonomy): Bacteria > Actinomycetota > Actinomycetes > S36-B12 > UBA5976 > ATZT02. The sequence continues at coordinate 13,659 of CAMATO010000011.1, forward strand.
TGGATCTCCATCAAGGAAAATCAATTCAGCAGTCTTTGGATCTTTACCAGCATCGCCAAGACACTTAATGATTCCTTCACCTTGAAGTGTTCCAACTGTTACGTTGTCAAATGAAACGTAGTAGTCAACACCTTCAATTGGACGATCGTAAGCAATCGTTGGTACACCTTGTGCCTTGGATTTGGCTGCAACTTGTGCGCCAGCGCCTTGGTAATCGGTGATAATCATTACGTTGCAACCTGAAGCAAGCATTGCATCACCAATGGTGAGCATCTTTGCAGTGTCGCCTTCAGCATTTTGAATGTCGGTTGTAAAACCGGCTGCTTCTAATGCTTCTTTTAATGCTGGACGATCTCCATTTTCCCAACGTGGGGAAGATGCAGAATCTGGCAAGATTACGCAAGCTAAGCCACTTGCGGCTGCTGCGCTATCAGTTGCTGCGGTGTCACTTGAACCGCTTGAACATGCTGCTAATAAAAGAGCTGCTGCAGCGGTAACTGCGGCTACTCCGAAAGAGCGTTTTAACACTCAGTTCTCCTTTGTTTTGTTGGACATGATTTAAAACAAATAAAGTTTTTGACTCTATTTATTTCAAACCAAGTATGTGGTCAATCGCTAACTGATCGAGTCTCTCGTTAAAGTAACCACGTTCAGCCAGTTTGTCGGCGTTAAACACCTCCTGTTTCAACTTGTTAGCTGAATCTGAGGAATAACCTCCGACAGTTGGTTGTGCTAATGAATCATGACCGGAAACTTTATGAGCTGCCTGCACATCAGGATCTGCATCATAAGCACGTGCTTTTTCAGCAAGAGCTAAATAGTTTCGCATTGAATTCTTAGCAAATTCCCAAATTCCATCGCCATGTTCACTGCGATAAGGACGGGAATCAAAATGTTTTGGACCGGCATAGCCAGTCTTTTCTAATAATCGAACTAAGAAGAAATTATCTTTAATTCCTTCTGAACCAAAACGAAGATCTTGGTCATAACGACCAATCTTTTGATCATTTAAGTCGATATGGAATAACTTCTTTTGCCAAATAGCTTGGGCAACACCTTGGTAGAAAGAAAGTCCTGCCATGGTTTCGTGGGCAACTTCAGGATTCAAACCAACCATGCTTGGATCTTCCAGAGTTTCAATAAATGCCATCATGTGACCAATTGTTGGTAAGAACGTGTCGCCTCTTGGTTCATTTGGTTTTGGTTCAAGTGCCATACGCATCTTGTAACCATTATCTTTTATGTAACCAATAAAGAAGTTCAGTGCTTCTCTATATCTTTCTAATGCATCCAGTGGATATTTTGAACCTGCAGCTTCAACACCTTCGCGACCGCCCCAGAAAACTGCGGTAGGTGCACCAAATTCTGCTCCCACATCAAGTGCTTTCAAAACTTTTTGTATTGCATACTTTCTGACTTGAGGATCATTTGAAGTAAATGCACCATCTTTAAAAACTGGATGAGTAAATAAGTTTGTGGTAGCCATCGAAACCACAACACCTGAATCATCTAATGCTTTTCTAAAATCTTTCTTTATTTTGTCTTGTTCAGCAACTGACGAACCGTAAGGAAGTAAGTCATCGTCATGAAATGAAACTCCCCAAACATTTAATTCACCAAGTTTTCTTACAAAATCTGCTGGGTAAATTGGGGGTCTAGTTGCTTCTCCAAATGGATCGCGACCTGAATGACCAATTGTCCATAATCCGAAAGCAAACTTATCTTCTTTTTTTGGAGTCATTGAATTACCCACAAATGCCTCATTTCGATTTTATTAATTGCGAATTTTTCGCTATAACCGACAACTCTGTAAACCTACCCTGAGGTAGTTCAGCCTGGCTACTTGAGTTGGTTAAAATTAAGCCACAATTCGGTTACTTTTCTATAACTTTTCATCCCTCTAAATCCAGAATCAGGCAAAACTCCGTTGAAAGGCCTCTCGGTAGGCTTTTCTGATTGATTCTTGAAAATTCACTTGTTTGACAACGCTTCCTTTTAAATCCCAAATCGGTGGATTTAATTCCCCGCTCAAGGCCCAAGCCGCTTGGCGTGCTGCCCCATCGGCTACATATTCAGCAGCTGGTGGAATGTGAACCGGCACATTAAACAGTGTGGCCGCAATTTCTTGCACTGCTTTTGAAGCAGCTGCCCCCCCAATTAAAACAACCCTGTTTGGTTTTGTGCCCTGACCAAAATTTGTTATGACATCACTTGCTTCAGCAAGTGAACACAGCATGCCTTCAATGCAGGCGCGCGCAAAATTTGCTGGGGTCATATTGCTTCTAGTTAATCCGTGCAGAGATCCTTTTGCGTTAGGTAAATTAGGAGTTCTTTCTCCATCCAAATAAGGTAACAAAACTATTCCCTCAGATCCTGGTTTTGCACTCAAAGCTAATTCTGCAAATTGATCCAGTGAAACATTCAAAACTGCGGCACCTGCATTAATTACTCGGGCAGCATTTAAGGTGCACGCTAAAGGTAAATATTTTCCTGTGGCATCAGCAAATCCTGCGATAACTCCACTGGCATCATTGGTGGGATTATCAGAAACGGTGTAAGCGGTTCCTGATGTGCCCAGAGATATCACAATGTCACCAGTTGTGGCACCTAATCCCAGTGCAGCCGCCATGTTGTCACCAGTTCCAGGTGCCACAGCAATACCAGTTGTGGTTTGGCCAATAATTTCATTTGGCGAAGCAACTCTGGGAAGTTGAACTTCTTTACCTAAGGCCAGTTTTAATAAATCTTTTCGGTATTCATTTGTTTGTGGTGACCAATATCCGGTACCTGAGGCATCTCCTCTATCTGTCACAAATTCATCTGGTGTGCCCATCAATTGCCAAGTTAACCAATCATGAGGAAGCATTACCCCAGTTACTTTGGCAGCATTAGCCGGTTCATTTTTGGCAAGCCAGCGAAGTTTGGTCACAGTAAAAGAAGCAACAGGAACTGAACCAATTGCTTGAGCCCATTTATCTGGGCCACCTAATTCTTTGATTAAATCGGTAGCAGCATCAGCCGATCTCGTGTCATTCCACAACAGGGCATCTCGCACTACTTGTTTATTGTCATCAACCACAACCATGCCGTGTTGTTGTGCCCCAATAGAAATTGCAGCAACGTCATCTAATAATCCCTTACTTGAGGAAGTTAATTCACTTAACCATTTACTGGGTGAAATTTCTGTCGCATCAGGATGAGTACCACGACCTTCGCGAATGAATTCACCGGTTACTGCATCTCGCACCACAATTTTTACTGACTGGGTTGAAGAATCAACCCCTGCAACTAATTTTCGTGACATATTTTAAGAAGCAGCCAGTTGTCGTAGCACGTAAGGCAAGATTCCACCGTGACGGAAATAATCAGCTTCACCAGGTGTATCAATTCTTACTTTGGCCTTAAAATTTTTGATTCCATTTTTTCCTGTTGCAGTTACGGCAACGTTTTGTGGAATTTTGCCGTTGTTCAATTCCTCGATGCCCACAATGTCAAAAGTTTCTGATCCATCTAAATCTAACTTTTCGGCATTTTCGTTGTTAATAAATTGCAACGGCAATACCCCCATTCCAACTAAATTACTTCTGTGAATTCTTTCATAGGATTCTGCAATTACAGCCTTTACTCCCAGTAATGCTGTTCCTTTTGCTGCCCAATCTCTGGAGGAACCAGATCCATATTCAGCACCCGCAATTATTATTAATGGAGTTTTATCATTTATATAATCAACGCTTGCATCATAAATAGTATCTTGCGAATTCTTTTTAAAATTATAGGTAAATCCACCTTCAACATCTTTCAATAATTTGTTTTTAAGGCGAATATTGGCAAATGTGCCACGAATCATCACTTCATGATTACCGCGGCGTGATCCATAAGAGTTAAAATCTTTTTTATCTATTCCGTGTTGCGTTAAATATTTTCCTGCTGGAGAATCTGCTTTGATACTTCCCGCTGGTGAAATGTGATCAGTTGTTACCGAATCTCCTAGCCACGCAAGCACTCTGGCACCTGTTATGTCACTGATTTTGTTTGGTACTTTTGGCATATTTTCAAAATATGGTGGTTTTCTTACATAAGTGCTCTCGTCTGACCAAGTGAATATTTTACCAGTTGGGGTTGAAAGTTTTTGCCAGTTTTCATCACCCTTGAAGACATCTGCATAACGTTTGGTAAACATTTCAGAATCAATAGCACTTCTTATTACCTCTTGGATTTCTGTAGTAGTTGGCCAAACATCTTTTAAAAAGATTGCTTTGCCATCCTGATCTGTCCCCAAAGGATCATTATTCAAATCAATATTCATCGTCCCAGCAATGGCATAAGCAACGACCAATGGTGGAGAAGCAAGGTAATTCATTTTTACGTCGGAGCTTATTCTTCCTTCAAAATTACGATTACCACTTAAAACAGAAACTGCTGATAAATCTGCATGATTTATTCCATCGCTAATGGGTTCTTGTAGTGGCCCACTATTTCCAATACAAGTTGTGCATCCATAACCAACTAAATCAAATCCTAATTTACTTAAATATGGACTTAGACCTGCTTTGTCCAAATAATCTGTTACAACTTGAGATCCGGGGGCAAGGGTAGTTTTTACCCATGGTGCTCTGACTAAACCAAGCTCAACTGCTTTTTTGGCGAGTAGTCCTGCACCCACCATTACGTCAGGATTTGAAGTATTTGTACATGAAGTTATTGCTGCAATAACTACCGAGCCATGCTTAAGAATCATTTTTTCGCCATCAAGTGAAATTTCTATTTCCTTATCCAAATCATTTGTGTAAGTAGGCAAAATCTCATTAAAACTTTTCTTAGCATTTTTTAAGGCAACGCGATCTTGTGGTCTTTTTGGTCCAGCAATACTTGGTTCAATGTTTGACAAATCGAGTTCAAGATTTTCTGAAAATCTTGGAATATGGTTTGGATCAAACCATAAACCCTGGGCCTTAGCATAAGTTTCTACAAGTTCTAACTGATCAACACTTCTGCCAGTAAATTTCAGATAATCAATTGTTTGATTATCAATTGGAAAAATTGCCACAGTTGATCCATATTCAGGACTCATGTTTCCTATCGTTGCTCTATTTGCAAGAGGAACAGCAGAGCATCCTGCACCATAAAATTCGACAAATTTTCCAACAACTCCATGCTTTCGCAAAACTTCAGTAATTGTTAAAACCAAATCAGTGGCAGTGACCCCTTCCTTCAATTCCCCCACTAATTTAAAGCCCACAACTTTTGGAATCAACATGCTGACTGGTTGACCTAACATGGCAGCTTCGGCTTCGATTCCACCTACACCCCAACCTAAAACTCCTAAACCGTTGACCATTGTGGTGTGTGAATCTGTGCCGACAACAGTATCTGGATAAATCATGCCGTTTCTTTCAAAAATTACTCTGGCAAGACTTTCGATATTTACTTGATGCGTTATGCCCGTTCCTGGTGGTACTACTTTGAATTCTGAAAATGCGCTTTGTCCCCATCTAAGGAATTGATATCTTTCTTGGTTTCTTTCGTATTCCAGATCAACATTTATTTTTAGTGCCATATTTGAACCAAACGCATCTGCAATAACAGAATGATCGATCACTAATTCAGCAGGAGCTAAAGGATTTACTTTTTGGGGATCTCCCCCTAAGTCAATCATTGCTTCGCGCATTGTTGCTAAATCAACAATTGCTGGGACTCCTGTGAAATCTTGCATAATTACTCGAGCTGGGGTGTAAGGAATTTCTATACTTGGTTCAGCTTTTTCATCCCAATTGGCAACTGCGTTGATGTGCTCTTTGGTTATGTTCACACCATCTTCGGTGCGCAATAAATTTTCTAAAAGTATTTT
>CAMATO010000012.1 GCA_945861165.1 Bifidobacterium breve
GCCATCCTGGTAATTGAAACCGCCAAGCGATCCGGGGACTTTGTTTGGCCCGCTGGCTTCGAAAGCATTCGTGAGAAGAATTATGGCGATACGTGTGTTTGGTACGGTCAAGTATGCAAAAAGTAGTTTGCCCCGGTTCCTTTGATCCAGTAACCAATGGACATATCGATGTTTTTAAAAGAGCAGCAGATCTTTGCGACGAGGTTATAGTTGCAGTTTTGGTTAACCACACCAAAGCAGGTTTATTAACTATTGAAGAACGCGTGGAATTAATTAAAGAATCTTGCCAACATTTACCCAAAGTTAGCGTTGAAACTTTTGATGGTTTATTAGTTGATTTCTGTCGAGATCGTGGAGTTACTGCCATTGTTAAAGGTTTAAGAGCGGTCAGTGATTTCGATTATGAATTGCAAATGTCTCAGATGAATTATCATCTAGGTCCTGTAGAAACTTTGTTTGTGGCAACAAATCCGCTTTACTCATTCCTTTCGTCTAGTTTGGTGAGAGAAGTGGCACGCCACGGGGGAGATATATCTTCATCTGTTCCAAAACCAGTTGTGAAAGCATTGAAAGCAAAATACCAAAAATAAATTATGGAATCCTTAAACCTCATCGAAAAGATCCTAAATGAGATTGTTGAAGCACGCTCAGTACCACTTTCCCGGGATGGGGCATTAGTAAATCGTCAGGAAATGATTAATTTGTTAACTGATTTAAAGCGAAAACTTCCTCAAGATATATTGCATGCTAATCACTTATTAGCAAATAAAGAGGCAATAATTCAAGAAGGTCGTCTTGCTGCTCAGGAAATTGTGCAACAGGCCAGTGCTGAAGCAAACAGACTTATTTCTCAAACCGAAATTGTCCAATCAGCTACCGTAAAAGCGCAAGAAATTCTTGATGAAGTGGATCAAGAGTTGGCCAAAATGCGTAATGAAACAGATGATTATATTGATGCTCGTTTAGCAAGTTTTGAAATCACTCTTAACCGAACACTCACAGCTGTCAGACGAGGTCGAGATAAAATATCTGGTAATTCAACATTCAATGATCAGGGATAAGTAAATGAGAAAACTTGATGCTCGTGACCCATTAGTGCTTGACGTCCATGAATTGCCTCGTAGAGCTGGTGAATCAAAAAAGATTGACATCACCATTAAATTGCCTAATCCATTAAGTAATGGACCAGTGATTGTTCCCGCCGAAAGTGAAGTTGACCTAGAACTATTACTTGAAGCAGTAGTTGATGGAGTATTGGTAACTGGCGAAGTGTTTTTAGAAGTGGTAGCAGAATGTTCCCGCTGCTTAGATCCAGTTAAGTATGAGATTGATGCCCAAGTTACTGATTTATATGTCTATGAAGATAAAGAAATAACTAGTGATGAAGAAGTAGATGAGATTAGAAAGATGCAAGGAGATTTGATAGATCTTGAGCCCGCCCTCATAGATGCGGTGGTGCTTGAACTACCAATCCGACCTCTTTGCAATGATGATTGTCTTGGACTTTGTGCCCAGTGTGGAATTCGTCTTGAAGAGGATCCTGAACATAAGCACGAAATATTAGATCTGCGATGGTCGAAGCTATCGCAATTAAAGGAAGAGAAGTAGAGAAAAGTGCCAGTACCAAAACGAAAGATGTCGCGTTCAAACACACGAAATCGTCGCGCACAATGGAAAGCAACAGTTCCAACTTTAGTTACTTGTGATCGTTGTCGTTCCGAAAAACTTCCACACACTGCATGTCCAACATGCGGTACATACGCAAAACGTCAAGTTACTAATCCATAAATAAAAAGTAATATGCGCGAATTAGTAGCGCGCTTAGGCGTTGAACTTTCGGAAGATATTTTGAAACAAGCTATTACTCATCGTTCATACTCTTATGAACATGGTGGCATTCCCACCAATGAAAGACTTGAATTTTTAGGCGATTCTGTTTTAGGAATTGTTATCACTGATGAACTTTATAGAAAAAATCCTGATGCACAAGAAGGACAATTAGCTAAATTAAGGGCTGCAGTTGTTAACGCTAAAGCTTTAGCTGATGTGGCAAGAACCTTAGGTTTAGGTGAATTTCTTTTACTTGGCAAAGGTGAGGAAACTACCGGAGGTCGAGATAAATCAAGTATTTTATCTGACGCTGTTGAAGCACTATTAGGTGCAATTTATGTTGAGCATGGCATAACAAAATCTGGTGAAGTCATTTTGCAACTATTTGCCCCTATTTTGGCGGCAAGTGCTGAACTAGGTGCTGGACTTGATTGGAAAACAAGTTTGGCTGAATTAGTTCATTCCAAATCATTAGGTGCAATTAAATATGTGATTGATCAATCTGGACCAGATCATGACAAGAGATTCACAGCAAAAGTTAGAGTTGGTGAAGAATTTTATGGTAACGGTGAAGGTAAGAGCAAAAAAGAAGCAGAACAGCACGCTGCAGCGTCTGCTTACACTGAAATAAATAACTTAAGACCATAAATGCCTGAATTACCTGAAGTTGAAGTGGTTAGAAAAGGTTTAGCTCAACATGTTAAGAACAGAAAAGTTGAAAAGGTTAAAGTTAGAAATATTCGAGCTTTAAGACACTTTGAATTCAGCACCAAGACTTTTGAAAGAACTGTTTGCGGTTTAACCATTAATACAGTTGAACGTCGAGGCAAATTCCTGTGGATGACTTTAAAGAACTCCTCCCAGGCAATAAGTGCACATCTGGGCATGAGTGGTCAAATGCTAATGGTAAAAAAAGATGAAAAACCTTCCACTCATGCACGGGTGATATTTGATTTTGCTGACAATAAAAGAAGTTTACATTTTGTGGATCAAAGAACCTTTGGTTGGATAAATCTTGAGGAACTAGTAGAGGCTCCAGATAAACGATTAGTTCCAGAATCGGTCACACATATCTCACCTGACTTATTTGAAGAAACATTTGACATGGATAAAACCATTGCGAACATAAAAAGAAGAAAAACAACTATTAAACAGGCACTTTTAAATCAAGAAATAGTGGCAGGAGTGGGAAATATTTATGCCGATGAAGCATTATGGATGGCAAAAACACATTGGGCAAATGTTTGTGAAGATTTAAGTGAGAAAAAAATTAAAGAAATCTTGTTAAGTGCTAAAGAAGTGATGGCTAAGGCTTTAGCAAAAGGCGGAACATCCTTTGATGATCTCTACATTGACGTCAATGGTGAAAGTGGTTACTTTGAAAACGATTTGAAGGCATATGGGCGAGAAGGTGAAAGGTGTTACAGGTGTGATTTGGAAATGGTCCGGGAAGCCTTTTCTAACAACAGAAGTTCCACAATCTGTCCAAGTTGCCAACCTCGCTTTAGCCCTCATAGATAGAGTTAGAGGGTTAAGACCAACCCACTAAATCCGGAGGCAGATCTTGTATTTAAAAAGTCTGACTATCCGTGGATTTAAATCTTTTGCTTCTGCGACAACTTTAGATTTTGAACAAGGTATTACTGCAGTAGTAGGACCAAATGGTTCCGGTAAATCAAATGTGGTTGATGCCATTGCTTGGGTAATGGGTGAACAAGGCGCCAAAGCATTACGCGGTGGCGTAATGGATGACGTCATCTTTAAAGGATCTGCTGGCAGAGCTCCATTAGGTAGAGCAGAAGTTGTGTTAACAATTGACAACACCGATGGTGCTTTACCAATTGATTATGCAGAAGTAACAATTTCGAGAACTTTATTTAGAAATGGTGGATCAGAGTATGCAATAAATGGCAACTCATCTCGATTACTAGATGTACAAGAACTGCTTTCTGATTCTGGTATTGGTAGAGAAATGCACGTCATTGTTGGTCAAGGAAAAGTTGCAGCAGTTTTAAGTGCTTCACCTGAGGATCGTAGAGGATTTATTGAAGAAGCAGCTGGTGTTTTAAAACATAGAAGACGAAAAGAAAAAGCAGAAAGAAAACTTGATGCCACTCAAGCCAACATGCTTCGCTTACAAGACTTAACAACTGAAATTAGAAGACAATTAAAGCCTTTAGCGAGACAAGCAGATGTTGCTAGAAAAGCACAAACCATTCAAGCTGAACTAAGAGATTCAAAATTACGGATTTTGGCTGACGATTTAACACAGATGCGCATCAACATGATGAAAGAAGTTGCTGACGAAACTATTTTGCGCGAGAAGCAAACTCAAGTTGAAACGCAAATGAATGAAAAGAAACTTCGTGAATCTGAACTCGAAAGATTATTATTAGAGGCAACTCCCAGGGTGCAAACTGCACAACAAACCTGGTTCAAACTTGCATCTTTAAGAGAACGTTTCTTTGGTACAAGATCACTTGCATTGGAACGAGCAAAACTTGTAGAAGAAGAAATCCAGGAACAAACAACTGGTGCAGATCCTGAAGCATTAGATAAAGAAGCCAAAGCAACCAGAGAAAATTCTTATGAATTACAAAAAGATGTTGAGAATGCAACAAGTTTTCTTAGCAAAGCAATTGGCGAAAGAACTGCCACAGAACAATTGTTTCAAACCGAACAAGCACGTCACACAAACGCAGTTAAATCTGCGGCAGATAAGCGTGAAGAATTTGCTAGATTAACTGGTCAAGTAAATGCTGCAAAATCAAGAATTGAAGCAAGATCAAGTGAAGCAACCAGATTAGAAGTCGAAGTAAGAGAAGCACGGGAACGTGCCGAGAAAGCTAGAACAGCATTTCTTGCACTTGAATCTCAAATCGCAGGATTAGATGGTGTGGAAAAAGGATTAGATACTCAATTTGAACAATCATCAAAAGAACTAACAGCGGCTGATGAAAAAGTTGCCGAATTAGAATTTAAATCTCAAGAAACCGCTAAGTCAAAAGCAGCTTTTACTGCTAGAGCTGAAGCTTTGCAGCAAGTGTTATTAGAAGAAGTTGATGGTGGTGACTCATTATTAAATTCTGGTGATGATTCTTTAATTGGATCCCTTGCCACATTATTAAGAATTGAAAACGGTTGGGAATCAGCAGTAGCCGTTGCCCTGGGGGATGCTGCAAATGCAATTGCTGCAAAATCTGTAAACGATGCCATTAGGTCTATAAACAAACTTAAGAATAATAAAACTGGTAGAGCAGCTGTGTTATTGGCAGATGCACTCTATGAGCAAAATAATGCACCAGCTGCTCCATCATTTTCCAGAAATGCCATTGAATTAGTTAATGCTCCCTATGAGTTACAAAATGCGTTAAAGAAATTATTAAAAGATGTAGTAATTGTTGAAACTTTGGCAGATGCACAAGAAGCAGTGAGATTGCAACCAAGACTAACTGCTGTTACTAGAGATGGCGACAAAGTAACTTCTTATTACGTAATCGGTGGAACGGTGAATACTCGTTCACGCATTGAAGCTATAGCAAATGTCGAAAAAGCTGAATCTGACCGAGATCAAGCAAGTGCTTCAGCTGACCAACTTCGCTTTGAGTTACAAAATGCTAAAGATGTACAAAGAAAAGCTTCTGAAAAAGTTGAAGCTGCTCTTGCTTTACTTTATGAATCAGATGCTGAACTTGCAGCCATTGCTGAAAAACTTGCAGCATTAGGGGAACAAAACAGATCTTCACAAGCTGAGGCAGAAAGATTGGATAGTTTACTTCGTGCCTCGCACACAGCACGTGCTGATGATGAACGAGTTTTACGTGAAATCGAAAACCGTTTAGCAGAATCGGGAACTGAACCAGAAGAAATAGTTGAAATTGATTCCACCGAATTAGAAAGATTAAGTAACTTGCTGGTAACAACTAGAGCAACAGAAGTTGAAGCACGCCTTACAATGAGAACTGCTGAAGAAAGATTGGCAGCAGTTGTACAAAGAGCAGATCAACTTGAGAGCACTGCCAACAGTGAAAGAGTTGCTCGTTCTAAAGCTATGCAACGACGTGAACAAAGAAGACGAGAAGCCCACATTGCAAATGCTGTTTTTCAAGGTGTGGAAACTGCTATGTCGTATTTGGAAAATTCGCTTATTACTGCTGAGCATGAAAGAGACGAATCAACTAAGCAGCAACAGGCAATGGAACAAGAGGTTCAAAAAGTAAGACATGCCATTAGAGATTTAGGATCTGAATTAGAGAGATTAGTTGACACTGTTCATCGCGATGAAGTTGCTCGGATGGAACAAAGATTAAGAATTGAACAAATAGAACTTAAAGGCTTAGAAGATTACGGTATAGAAGCAGATTCATTGTTGAAAGAATATGGACCTGATCAACTTGTGCCCCAAATAGTACATATTGATGACGATGCTGATCCTGATATGCCACTGCCAGCTGCTAAAGAACCAGAAGTGTATTCACGTGTGAAACAAGAAAAACGTGCTCTTGAAGCCGAAAAGAAATTAGCGTTGCTGGGAAGAGTTAACCCACTGGCATTAGAAGAATTTAGTGCTTTGGAAGAAAGAAACCAATTCTTAACCGAACAACTAGAAGATGTAAAAAAGACTCGTAAAGACTTGTTAGAAGTTATTGCTGAGGTAGAACAAAGAGTGCAACAAGTATTTAACGAAGCATATAAAGATGTTTGTCGTGAATTTGAAGCAGTTTTGCCAAGACTTTTTCCAGGCGGAGAGGGTCGCCTAGTTTTAACTGATCCTGAAAATATGCTCACCACCGGTATTGACATCGAAGTAAAACCCCAAGGTAAAAGATATTTGCGTTTGACACTTCTTTCTGGAGGGGAACAATCTTTAACCGCGGTGGCTTTCTTGGTGGCTTTGTTTAAAGCCAGACCGTCACCGTTCTATATTTTGGATGAGGTTGAAGCAGCACTTGATGATGCCAACTTGAGTCGCTTATTAGAACTTTATGAAGAACTAAGAATCAATTCCCAGTTGATTGTGGTGACGCATCAAAAGAAAACCATGGAAATTTGTGATTCTTTATATGGGGTTTCAATGCGTGGGGATGGCATCTCAACAGTGGTAAGTCAAAGAATTCGTGAAGTTCGAGAAAATCAACCAGCTTAAATCTGGTCATGGGCATTTTTAGCAGAAAAAATAAAGGTGAAATACCTTTAAAAACTACTTCAACTTTTGGTTCCCAACTGCTAAATATCTTCACTCGCTCCACACTTGATGAACAAGCGTGGCAGGAAATTGAAGATACCTTAATTATGGCTGATATAGGACTGAAAACTACTCAGCAAATAATAGAAGAGTTAAGAAATAATCCCACTTTAAAATCAGCTCACAGTGCTGAGCAAGGTAAAGCAGTTTTGAGAAATCAATTACTTAGTTCACTTAGTGTTAGTAATCGAAGTTTAAATATTTCGGCTACACCTTCAGTAATAATAATGGTGGGAATTAATGGCACCGGAAAAACTACAACAATTGGTAAGCTGGCCCACAAATTAACCCAAGCAGGCAACAAATGTGTTCTAGGTGCTGCTGACACTTTTAGAGCAGCAGCAAGTCAGCAATTACAAACTTGGGGCCAAAGAAGCAATGTTTCAGTTGTGACGGGACCAGAAAACTCTGAACCTTCTACGGTGGCTTTCAACGCGGTCCAAGAAGGATTAGCAGTTGGTGCAAAAGTTGTGTTAATTGATACCGCAGGAAGATTGCACACTAAATCAGGCTTGATGGATGAACTGGGCAAAATTAAAAGAGTAATTGAAAAGCATGCCACGGTCACTGAAACCCTGTTAGTAATTGATGCCACCACCGGTCAAAATGGTTTGATTCAAGCCCGGGTCTTCACCCAAGCAGTTGAGGTAACAGGAATTGTTTTAACTAAATTAGATGGTTCAGCAAAAGGTGGAATTGTGATCGCGGTGCAAAGAGAATTGGATGTGCCTGTGAAATTTGTTGGGGTAGGCGAATCAATTGATGATCTGATTGAATTTAATGCCGAAGACTTTGTCGATGGGTTACTAATTTGAGACCAACTACCAAGCAAGTCATTGATCATTTTCAAATGACAACTTTGCCTGTGGAAAGCACATATTTTGTTAAGACTTATAGATCTAAAACAAGCAGATCAGATGGAACAGCTGACGGTAGCGCCATCATTGCACTTTATGCAGATGAACCCAGGAGTTGTTCATTATTTCATAGATTGAAATATGAAGAAGTGTGGCATTTTTATGCTGGAGACCCCATCAGATTAGTTTTACTTTATCCCGATAAAACCAGCAAAGAAGTAATTCTTGGTTCAAATTTCACCAAAGGTGAATTGATTCAATTCACAGTTCCCGCAGATGTTTGGCAAGCAGGAGAAATTGTCAAAGGTGGGGAGTGGGGATTATTTGGTTGCACTATGTCTCCTGGTTTTAGCGGTGACATATTTGAAGGTGGCTATTACTCCGATTTAATAAGAGATTTTCCGGATAGGAAAGAAGATATTTTAAAACTTTCAGTTCCTGCAGAGCATGATAAAAATATGCCTCAAGGATATGAAAACTAAATCTTTCCCAGAATTAGTAGTACTCCAGTTAAGAAAATAAACACGTAAACCATATTTCGAATCAAATCTATGGTCATTTTCTTCACCAAATCAGTTGCTAGGGAAACTCCAAAAAGTGCTGAGGCAGTAGAAATTATTACTGGTAACCAGAAATTTTGGGTTGAGATAATTGAAGTAGTAAATAATGTTGATCCATAAACACTTAATCTGGTGATATCAACTAGTACCGCTATACCAACACCTGTTGCGATGAAACTGGTCTTGTTCAATCCGCTTTTCAGTAAAAATGCAGATCTGAATAATCCTTGATGGCCACTTAGTCCACCAAAAAATCCTGAGATGACCCCTCCCACGGGAGCCCACTTAAGGTCAATGGTTAGTTTCTTCACGAAGGGCAGCATTTCGAAGAAGGCAATAGAAATTATTAGAATTCCCAGCAGGATTTCTAAATTTCTTTCATTACTGGATAACTTATTTAAGAAAAGTGCTCCTCCAATGGAAGCCAATAAAGCTGGTACCCCAAACCTAATCAAAACCTTGATGTCTATTTTCTTAAAATAAATAGATAGTTTATAGAAATTATTCAAAAAATGTACTATCGCAGTGGAGGGCACTGCGATAGTAGCGGGGAGAAAGATCATGAAAACTGGAAGCAAAATCGTGCTTAACCCAAAACCGGTGAAGAGAGTTAGTCCACCTGCGACGAATGAAAGCAAGGCCAGAATTATGTATTCGGTGACCATGGAATCCATAATTTAAGCTGACTTAGCAACAGTTGCGCTGGTGGAGATTTCCTGCCAATCATTCTTTCTAGCAATTCTTAATAATTCTTTATTCGGATTGACCACAATTGGAGTTCCCACGGCACTTAAGAGAGGGAGATCATTTAAAGAATCACTGTAGGCATAGGCATGGTCAAGGTTGATGCCCATTGAATCAGAAAGTTTTATCACTGCTTTTGATTTATTATTTCCGTGAAGCACTCCGCTAAGTAATTTTCCGGTATATATACCGTTCTCAATTTCAGAAATTGTGCCCAGTGCACCGGTCATGTTTAGTCGGGTGGCAATGCCACTGGCAATCTCAATTGGGCTAGCAGTAACTATCCACGTTTGCTGTCCACGCTCTTGGTGCCATCTCAGGGAAGATAAAACCTCTGGGTACAGGGCCTCATTGAGGGAGTCAGCCAGGGAAGATTCACACAGTTGAATCAATTCGGCTTGTTGTCTACCGGCAACTAATTTGAGTGCTTTTTCTGTGATGATCTCCTGAATTCGCTTGTCTTCGGTTCTGGTGCGAATAAATCTTGCTTGAGCTGTGGCAAATTTGGCTAATTCTCGTTTAGTGAAAAACCCTTGTTTTACTAGGTGTTTGGCAAAATAAAACATTGATGACCCTTTAACCAGGGTGTTATCTAAATCAAAGAATGCAACGCTCATAGGTCAATCTTTTCAACTTGTTGGCAAAAGGGAATAGACTAACCCGCTTAAATCTTGATATTAAAGATTAGTTAATGAACACTTAACCTAAATATCGACAAAATTTGACCTCAGGACGACTTAATTATGGTGTGATAATTGGAATAGTGGCGGAGTCATTTTTGCCCAGAGTCAATGGGGTAACGAACTCTGTTCTACGTAGTGCCAAATATTTAAAATCTTTAGGCCACGAAGTAATCATAATTGCTGCAGGTCAAAATAAAGGTGAAGAACCACTAGACATTGAAGTCATTCGAATCTGTGGTGTCTCAGTTCCTTCCATTCATGAATATGACTTGGCTATCACCACTAAACGCCGGTTGGAAAAAATCTTTAGAAGTAAACAATTCGATTTATTGCATATTGCTTCACCATTTGTTTTAGGTGAGATTGCCTTAAGAGCAGCCAAAGAGATCAATATTCCAACAGTGGCGGTTTACCAGACTGATGTAACAGGTTTTGCTAAATACTACGGTTATTCTTCGGTAAGTAAGTTCACTGATTTCTGGTTAGCTCACATTCACAATCTAGCTTCAGTTAACTTAGTTCCCTCAAAATGGGCAATGGAAAAACTTAATGATCTGAATGTAAGAAATTTACAAATCTGGGGTAGAGGGGTAGATACAGAAAGCTTTAATCCTAAACACCGAGATTTAAGTTTGCGGTTAAAATGGAATGAAAGAGCAGATATTTTTGTGGGCTACGTAGGGCGCTTAGCACCTGAAAAAAATATTGAAGATCTTAAATTTATTCCAGATTCCCCTCGTATTCAAGTTGTGGTTATTGGTGATGGACCAAGTAAATACAAATTGCAAGAAGATATGCCTAATGCGATTTTCACCGGCAGATTAACGGGTGCACAACTAAGTCAGGCTTATGCCTCACTTGATGTGTTGATCGCACCAGGCCGAAATGAAACGTTCTGTCAGGTAGCACAAGAAGGATTAGCAGCAGGATTGTGTGTTTTGGCTCCTAATCAAGGTGCAACTCAAGAATTAATAGCCAACAAAGAAACTGGTTTCATTTATGAAAATGCTAATGATTTAGCTTTTAAGGACATTTTCAAAGAATTATTAAGTGATCCACAAATAATTCACAATATGTCATTAAAAGCTAGAGCATCTGTTGAAAAAAATACCTGGGATTATGTGTGCCAACAATTAGTCGAAAATTATCAAAAAGTGTTGGGTAGAAAATTGGCTGAGGTAGCATGATGACAAAAATTGCTCAGATTGCAAATTTTTATGGTCCTCGTTCTGGTGGTTTGAAAACTAGCATGATTGAACTAGCTAAACAGTACAATTTGCGAGATATTGAATGTTTACAAGTAATTCCAGGAATTGAATTTTCCAGATCTCGTACCAGTTACGCCGAAGTTGTAACTATTCCTAGTTGGAAAATTCCCTTAAGTGGTGGCTATCGAATAATTCTTAGAACAGGCAAAATCAAGGAAGTATTGTCAGAATTTTCACCAAACGTGGTGGAAATCAATGATCGTTTGACTTTGTTGGGTATCGCAACCTGGGCAAATCAACGCGGCATCAAATCAGTGTTATTCGCCCACGAAATTCTCACAAATGTGTTGAAGGCTTTCTTTCCGTTTATCCCAAATATAGATCTAATTGTGAAGAAACATAATGATAAAACTTTCAGAAAATTTGATCATGTTATCGCCACAACCAATTTTGCCGCTCAAGAATTTAGGAACGTTGGGGCAAATAATTTGTCAGTGATTGCCCTAGGCGTTGACTCAGATATTTTCAATGAAAATAGATTCAGTTTGGATCTGAGAACTCATACCAGTTTTCCTAAGTTAGTTCTGTGCAGCAGGCTATCTAAGGAAAAAAATCCTGAAGTGGCTTTTGAGGTTGTCAAAGAATTAATTGCCCATGGTTTAAATCCACAACTTTATGTCATTGGTGCTGGACCACTTAAGAATAAACTGATGAATAAATATAAGAATTTACCAATCGAATTTGTGGGCTACCTAAAAAATCGCCAAGAAGTAGCCACTTATCTTGCTTCAGTGGATGCAGTGCTTGCCCCTGGACCAAACGAAACATTTTGTTTAGCAGCATTAGAAGCATTAGCTTGCGGAACTCCAGTTATTGCTTCAGATAAAAGTGCGCTTAAAGAAATATTAGTTAATGGCGGTGGAGCATATGTGGATGATCAAATTGAAAATTGGGTTGAAGCAATTTGTGCAATCACCACCAGAACTAACATCAGACAACTTGCTCTTGAAAACTCTCAGAATTATTCATGGAAGAAGACTGCAACAGCACTGCTCTCGCTATATCAAGTGATCCAACTAGAAAAGGAGTTAGTCGCATGAACACAGCACAAAGTGAACTTGAACTAAATTCTGTTGGTCAAAGAATTTTGCAACTGAGATTGAAGCAAAACTTAAGAGTGGTGGCCTTGGGTGACAGCTCAGTTTATGGGATAGGCGATATTGGTGGAAAAGAATCTCAAGTTGGTTATGGTTGGACAGGACGTCTGGCCCATGATTTACAAGCCACAAAGTATTTGAATCTGAGTAAAAATGGTGCCCGCGCAGCCGATGTTTTAATTGAACAATTACCAAGTGCTTTAGCGGTAAGAGCTGATATAGCAGTGATTTGTGTGGGTGGAAATGATGCTTTAAGGAATAATTTTGATCCAGTCAAAGTTGCTCACAGCGTTTACAAAGTCATAAGCGAATTAGAAGCCAATGGCACAGTTGTGGTGCTGTTAGGAATTCATGATCCTTCTCGAATTGCACCTGCCCCTAAATCAATTAAATGTGTGCTGTTAGACCGGGCGTTACAAGTAAATGTGGCCTTGAAATGGGCGGTATCTAAAACTAATGCGTTTCTCCTCGAGACTATTGATCGAGAAGAAATCTATGATAGAAAAAATTGGCATATTGACCGCATGCACCCAGGTCCAAGAGGTCACCAAATATTAGCTGATTTGGTGAGAAGAGAACTATCTTTACCTAGAAGATCAAAAGAGAAATTACCAACCGAATCGAATCAAGAAAGAAAAGCAAAAACAATGTGGCTGCTCACCAATGGGCTAAAGTGGTTTGCTCGTCGCAGCATAGATTTGTTGCCTGCGTTGATTTACTTATTGGTTAAAGACGCACTTCGTTTAGGATCAATTTCTTCAGGATATGCCATCAGATTAAAACTGTATTTGGAAATTATCCTGCTTAACCTTTTCGAAGACGGATTTAAAGCTTTAAGGCAAAGTACCGTTGAGACAGATGACGTTTTCAATATTTCATTTGCGTGGAGAAGTCCTACAAAACAAGAGATATTAACTTAAAATAATTCTTTACAATCGCACAAAAACGAGTAATTTCCCTATCGCCAGTGTTAGTTTCGGTCACAATCTAACGGGAATGCTGTTACTAAAATTAACAATCCTGTAACAGTAATTAACCACCCCTGAAACTTGAGTAGGGCAATCTAGGATTCATCCCTAGTCGCAATGGCGCGCATGGGTTTAAAAATCAACCAAATTTTTTTAAAAGGATGTGAACTAGATTTATGCCTGAAATCAGTGCGGGAGATACCGCCTGGGTCTTAGTCTGTACGGCGCTTGTTTTAGTTATGACAGCACCAGCACTTGCCTTGTTCTACGGTGGAATGGTTCGTGCTAAATCGACATTGAACATGATGATGATGTCATTTGGTGCGTTATTTGTGGTGGGCATCATCTGGGTGATCTTTGGATACTCAGTTGCCTTTGGTCCAGCATTAGATGCTGGAAGTTTCATTGGAGATCCAACAGCATTTCTGGGACTCAAAGGACTGCTTAACTCTTCAGCACTTGCCGTAAATGGTGCATATTATCCGATTCCAGCTTCAGCATTTGTAGCGTTTCAAGCAATGTTTGCTGTGATCACAGTGGCATTAATTTCTGGTGCCATTGCAGATCGGGCCCAGTTTGGAACATGGTTAGTGTTTTCTGCAATTTGGGTAACAATTGTTTATCTTCCAGTTGCTAGAGCTGTGTTTTATTTTGGCGATGCAGAAGCAAATGGTGGTGGATTTATTGCCACCAAAATTAAAGCTCTTGATTTTGCAGGCGGAACTGCGGTACACATCAATGCCGGTGCAGCAGGTTTAGCACTTGCACTTGTACTAGGTAAACGAATTGGTTTTGGAAAAATGTTACTTCGTCCATCTAACTTGCCTTTAGTAATGATTGGTGCAGGTTTACTTTGGTTCGGGTGGTTTGGATTCAACGCCGGTTCAGCACTTGGGGCAAATGGGTTAGCTGCAGTTGCATTTATAAACACATTTAGCGCAACTTGTGCTGCTGTTGCAGGATGGTTATTGATTGAAAGATTTAGATACGGTCATGCCACATCACTTGGTGCTGCTTCTGGAATTGTTGCAGGACTAGTTGCAATCACTCCAGCATGTGCCTATGTCGACACTTGGGGAGCACTAGCAATAGGTGTTATCTCCGGTGGTGTTTCAGCGCTTGTTGTTGACTTGAAACACAAATTTGGTTACGACGATTCACTAGATGTGGTGGGAGTTCACCTAGTTTGTGGAATTATCGGTACCATTCTCATTGGTGTTTTTGCAACAACTTCAGTTAACGAATTTGGCGCAAATGGTCTTTTATATGGCGGTGGAACAACCCAACTAGTCAGACAAATTCAAGCCGCAGCAATTGTGATGGTCTTTTCATTTGTTGTGACCTATATTCTGGGAACTATTTTGGATAAAACAATTGGGTTCAGAGTCACTAACGATCAAGAGTTAGAAGGAGTTGACCTTGCTTTGCAAGCAGAGTCTGCCTATGACTTAGTTGGAAGCTCAAAAGGTTCTAGCAAAGGAAGAAATGCATGAAACTAGTCACCGCAATTATCAAACCTTTTAAGGTGGAAGATGTAAAGGATGCTCTTCAGAAACAAGGCGTTAATGGCATGACTGTCTCTGACGTATCTGGTTATGGGCGACAAGGCGGACACGTCGAGGTTTATCGAGGTGCCGAATACACAGTTGAGCTTGTGCCAAAGGTAAGAATTGAAGCACTAATTAATGACTCCGAAGTTAAAAAAGTCGTTGATGCAATTCTCATCGCTGCTAAAACTGGAAAAATTGGCGACGGAAAAATATGGGTGACACCTGTTGAAGAAGTTGTTAGAGTTCGCACAGGAGACCGAGGATCTGACGCAATTTAGCTAGTGCGTTGTTAGATGAAATCAGCGCCACAATAAGTACGTGGCGCTGATTTCATTTGAATCAAGTACTTGGCTACGCTTGCAATCATGTTCCAACAGCTCTCTGATCGCTTAAATAGCACCTTTAAAGCACTTAAAAGTAAAGGTCGTCTGTCTGAAACAGACATAAATGAGACTGTAAAAGAAATCAGAACAGCATTACTTGACGCTGACGTTGCCTTAGCTGTGGCAAATAGTTTCAGTGAAAAAATTCGAGAAAAAGCTTTAGGTGCTGAAGTCTCTCAGTCTTTAAATCCTGCTCAGCAAGTAATCAAGATTGTCCATCAAGAATTAGTAAATATATTGGGTGGAGATGCAAGAAGATTAACCTTTGCCAAGAATCCTCCCACCGTAATTATGTTGTTAGGTTTACAAGGTGCTGGTAAAACCACACTGGCTGGAAAATTAGCAAAGTACTTAGCAAGAGATGGCCACACCCCTTTATTGGTGGCTGCAGATTTACAAAGACCAAATGCAGTTGATCAATTAAAAATTGTTGCTACCCAAGCAGGTGTTCAAGTATTTGCTCCAGAACCAGGCAATGGGGTAGGAGATCCAGTAAAAGTTGCTAAAGAAGCAATGAAGGTAGCACAAAAAAATCTTCATGACATGGTCATCATAGATACAGCTGGTCGACTAGCAATTGATGATGAATTAACTAAACAAGCTCAAAGCATTAGAAAAGCTGTTAATCCGCAAGAAACATTGCTGGTAATTGATTCCATGATTGGTCAAGACTCTGTTGTCACTGCTCAAAACTTTATGGACAAAGTTGGTTTTGATGGCATTGTTTTAACAAAACTTGATGGCGATGCCCGAGGTGGTGCTGCGCTTTCTTTAAGAGAAATTACTGGCAAACCTGTGATGTTTGCTTCCAATGGTGAAAAACTAGATGACTTCGATATTTTCTACCCAGATCGTCTTGCTAATCGTTTACTCGACATGGGTGATGTCCTAACACTTATTGAACAAGCTGAAAGAGTTTTTGATCAAGGACAAAAAGAAAGATTTGAAGCAAAACTTGCCAGTGGTGAATCTTTTACCCTGGATGATTTCCTGGAACAATTGCAATCCATCAAAAAAATGGGTTCAATGTCAAAAGTGTTAGGCATGCTACCTGGAATGCAACAAGCTAAAAAGCAAATAGAAAACTTTGATGACCGTGAAGTGACCAGAATAGAAGCAATCATTCAGTCAATGAAACCAGATGAAAGACAAAATCCAAAAGGCATTGATGCAGCAAGAAAGATAAAGATTGCCCAAGGTGCAGGTTGTGAAGTTAAAGATATTAATTCTTTAATAAATAGATTCTCTGAAGCTCAAAAGATGATGAAAAGAGCACAAGCCGGTGGGGGAATTCCTGGCGTGGGTGGACAAACTTTTGTGAAACAAAAATCAAAACCTAAGCCAGGCAAAGGTGCTAAACGCAGTGGTAATCCTGCTAAAAGAGCTTTACAAGCACAAGGAATTCAATTACCTGAACAAAATGAAATGGGTTCTGGTTTTAATTTAAATTAATCCAGCAGAATTGCAATTCTTTCGCCTCGCATGATCGCGTTAACTTCCAGATTTGCACCTAGAGATTCCACATATTTTCTTAAAGTGCTCAATTGGATGTCTGGTCCGTTTTCAATGGCTGAGACCCTTCTTTGGGAAATATCCATGATTTCAGCTAATTCTGATTGAGTTAGCCGCAATCTGAGTCTTAAATTCTCTAAATCGAGGTCCATTTACCCAGCATATAGAACATATATGTACTATGAGGTAGGGGTATTAGGGGTGTCGGGGATTAGTCTCTGCCAATATAGGTGTTCCAAGGTTAAAAGCCTCCCAAGCAGAAAAGAACAAATTCGTGGCCGTAAAAATTAAGTTAAAGCGTTTAGGCAAAATCCACCAACCGATGTATCGCATTGTTGTTGCTGATTCTCGTACCGCACGTAATGGTCGTGCCATTGAAGAAATTGGAATTTATCAACCAAAAGAAGATCCATCAATTATCAGAATTAATGCTGAACGTGTTGCTTATTGGTTAGGAGTGGGTGCGCAAGCCACTGAACCAGTGGTAGCACTGTTAAAACTAACCGGTGACTGGCAAAAATTTAAGGGTGAAAAAGACACCACGAGCAAAGTTAGAGTTGCTCCGCCAAAAGCAGATCATGCTGCAAAATATGAAAAAGCTTTGAGAGAAAACTTGGCTGAAAGAGAAGAAGAAGAAAAAAATCCAAGACCAAAACCAGTTGTTGCAGCAAAAGTTGTTGAAGAACCAAAAGCTGAAGAAGCTGTGGCTGAAGTAAAAGAAGAAGCAGCACCAGTAGCTGAAGAAGCGGTTGCCGAAGTTGTGGAACCCCCAGCAGCAGAAGAAGTTGTTGTAGAAGAAGTTGCGGCAGAAGCACCAGTTGCAGAAGAGGCTAAATCAGAATGATTGAAGACGCCTTAGAACATTTGGTAAAAGGAATTGTTGATCACCCATCTGATGTTGAAGTTGAACAAAAAACAACAAAGCGTGGTCGTACTTTAGAAGTTACAGTTAATGGCGAAGATTTAGGTCGAGTAATTGGTCGTAATGGTCGCACTGCAACTTCAATTAGAACTGTGGTTAACGCATTACAAGGTGGCCGCAGTACTCGAATTGATTTCGTGGACGTAGACGCGCAATAAAAAGCGCCACTAATATGGACGTTGTTGTTGGCCGCTTAGGCCGCCCGCACGGTGTTCATGGCGAAATAAGTGTTGAAGTTCGCACCGATGATCCGGAAAATAGATTTGCCATCGGTGCGAAAATCACAGTCAAAGAAAATAATCAAGAACTAACCGTTGCCTCTACTAGATGGCATTTATCAAGAATGTTAATAAAATTTGAGGAAATCCAAGATCGTACCGCGGTGGATAAAGTGCGAGGTAAATTACTTGTGGTTGAGTTCAACCCGGAAGAAACACTTGCCAGTGATAACGAATTTTATGAATTTCAGTTAATTGACTTGGAAGTTTTCAATACCAGTAATGAAAAACTTGGGGTTGTCAAAGAAGTTTTACCGGGCAGTGCCCAAGCTTTAATTGTGGTCAAAACATTAGATAACAAGGAAGTAATGGTCCCTTTTGTTAACCAACTTGTGCCAGAAGTTGATATCAAAAATAAAAGAGTTGTGATGAACCCGCCAGCTGGCCTATTTGATGAAGAAAATGCTGAAGATGCGCGTTGATCTAATCACTATTTTTCCAGAGTACTTTTCACCGTTAAAACTTTCTCTGTTTGGTAAAGCCCAAGAAGCAGGATTAGTTGAAGTCAAAATTCATGACCTAAGATCCTTCACAATTGATAAACACAAAACTGTTGATGATGCCCCTTATGGTGGAGGACCAGGCATGGTTATGTCAGCGGTGGTATGGGGCGAAGCCATTGATGCTGTTTTAAAACAAGCAAAAACTAAGCCTGTATTAGTAGTACCAACTCCTTCAGGAAATGTTTTCAATCAAGAAATGGCAATCAAACTAGCCTCATTTGATCACCTTGTTTTCATCAACGGTCGCTATGAAGGAATTGATTCACGAGTTGTTGAGCACTATCAACAAA
Source organism: Bifidobacterium breve (assembly GCA_945861165.1). Lineage (GTDB taxonomy): Bacteria > Actinomycetota > Actinomycetes > S36-B12 > UBA5976 > ATZT02. Next base: position 18,691 of record CAMATO010000012.1, read on the forward strand.
GTGGTGAATTCAGTGACGTAATAGAGGTAAGCATTGGTGATTACGTGCTCGCAGGCGGGGAAGTAGCAGCACTAGTTATTTTGGAAGCAACCTCGCGATTGATTAATGGCGTGATAGGTAATGAAGATTCGGTGACCGATGATTCATTTGCCCCAGGTGAAATGCAAAACCTCTTAGAAGGCCCTATTTACACTCGTCCACCCTCATGGCAGGGCCTAGATGTGCCAGAGGTGCTCTTAAGCGGAGATCACGCCAAGATCGCCCAATGGCGAAAAGATGAGGCGTTAAAGCGTACGAGGAAGTTTCGACCCGAACTTCAGGCTTAAGAAGTCGGCTTGGCAGAATAGGGATTTCACGGATTGGCATGAGCTTCATATTTCGCCACAGGGAAATATAAGAGCTATATAAGTAGTAGAAATCCGGCTTTAACCGAA
>CAMATO010000013.1 GCA_945861165.1 Bifidobacterium breve
AATTCTGTTCGATCACCCGGTCCACCACCTGTCATTACATATGCCAAATCCATAGTCTTGAATGCATCAATTGTTCTTAACAAAATTCCCAAACCTAAAATAAATTTTGCATGTGGCCAGATAACTGTTCTTATTAAACGAAATATTGGTAAACGATCAACTTGGGCTGCTTCTAATTCTGCTTTTGGTACAGATCCAAGGGCAGCCAAAGTCATCAATGTCATAAACGGTGTCCACATCCAGGTGTCCACAAAAACTAGAGTTGGGAAAGCCAAAGTTGCATCAGTTAAAGTATCAAATCTTTCGAAACCCAAAACTGAAACAAAATAATTAATTACTCCCAAAGTTGGATCAAGAATAAATTTCCAAAAAAGTGATGTTGCAATTGGTGTCACAACCATGGGAGTAAAGAAAAGGGTTAAAGCTAAACGACGTCCTGGCATTTTGTCGTTTTTCCAAAACAAAACACCAATTAAAATGCCCAAAAAGGTTTGTAAGATAACTGCGCATATTAAGAAAATGAAAGTTCTGGAAACAGAACCTGCTAATTGTTGATTTGATAAGAAATCGACGAAGTTTTTGAAGCCAATTAATTTTGGTTTATTTGCTGAAGTTAAGGTGTAATCATAAAAAGCTAAACCAAACATCCAAATTGTTGGAACAACGCTCATTAAAATGAAGAAGAACAAAACAGGTGCTAATAAGCCCCAGGAAAACCAATTCTTTTGTGACTCTGGCTTTTTTGCCTTAGGAACATCCTTGATGGATTTCTCAAGTGTCTCAACGCTCTTGGCCATTACCATCCCTTTTGTGTTGCAGGTGACTTAAAAATTTAACTTGCGCTAATCATAAGAGTTGTGTTGGTGCCCCGACTAGCGGGACACCAACACAATGATCTTTGCCCTTAACCCTTAGAGAGTTAGAGAGTCGACATTCTCCGGAGGAGCTGTCTTGGTACGACCAGCATTGAACAGAATTTGCTGTTGTTTTGCTGCTGCATATTCAAGAGCTTCTTTTGATGTTTTAACTGTTCCAGTTGCAACACCGTTGAATGCTTCTTGTTGTACTGCGAGCATTTCAGCATATTCTGGCAAATGCCAGAAGTCTTGTGAGCGGCCTTCTTCTAACATGTACAAGAATGGCTTCACATAGTGTGCAACCTCTAGGTAAGCAGGATTTGCAGCACCTTCTTTACTCCATGGCAATCCACCGTTTTCAAGGATGAACTTGTCTTGAGTTTCCTTGGTGTACCACCATTTTAGAACGTCGATGGCCACACGCATGTGGTCTTCGTCGTTATAAGCGTTGATTACCCATGGTTGACCACCCATTGCACCGATAAGTTTTCCGTTCCACTTTGGAAGTGGAATTGAAAGAACCATATCTGGTTTAACAACGGCGTCTGGTCCACCCATAAACTTACCAACTGCTAACCATTGCCAAGCGGAGAAACATTTTCCACCGTTGAAAAGGTCGAGTAAGTTACCGATACCGAATAGAGCAGCATCCTTTGGTTGGAATTTCATCAAACCAATGAATTGATCCATTGCAGCAGCGTTAACATCAGAGTTTAGAATTCCGTAAACATCTGAAGTTGCAGGATCCCAAATTTTTCCGCCAGTTGAGTAAGCGAATGGATAGTAGGCACAGCTGAAGAAATCGTATTCTTTCGAATACATCATTGCTGTTCCGTACATTTCCTTATCTGGGCGATGAAAGAATTCAATGATCTCAGCTAGATCTGTGTATTCAATTTCATACATTGCTTCTGCAGTTGTTGGAAGATCTTTACCGGTTTTAGCTTTGAATGCAGCTTGTTCCTTTGGATCTTCTAACATATCTTTACGCATGAATACACCTTGTGTGTCAGGCATTTGTGGGAAGCCCCAACGAATTCCTGAACCATCTGGGTAAACCTGGTAAGTATTTGTTACCAAACTTGAGAATGGTTCGATGTCTAGTTCTGGGTTTGCTGCGAAGACATCGTCTGCCTTAACAATCCAACCTGGTTCTGACAAAGCACCTAACCATTGTGAATCAACGATCAAAAGATTGTAATCTTGTGATCCTGATGCAAGTGTTGGAGAAACCTTTTGGAAAAGTTCTCCGAATCCACCTTCGATGAAAGTAATATCGTTAACTGTGTAACCATATTTTTCTTTTGCGTAGGCTTGGAAGTCTGGCCATAGTGTTGCTGGCGCAGAGCTTGGTGGCCATCCGGCAACGCGTGAATATGCAAAGTCAAGAGTTTTTCCTTGCATGTTTTCTGCGTTACTTCCGTACAACGGTGAATCTGCTGCTGGTGCTGCTGCACCTTCTGCGTCTCCACCACTGCTGCAAGCTGCCAACAAACCTGCTGCTGGGATTGCAACGCCTGCCGCGGCGCCAGCCTTGATAAGGCGACGACGGTCAAGCTTCATTTTTGTCTCTTCTGACAAGTGAACTCCTTCTCAAAAAAGATCGACCCAAGACGGGCCGGTCTTAGGGTTAATAATGGGATACAGGTCACTATCTCGTCAAGGCAATAAGACATTTCTTCGTAACAATTGGGTAACGCTATTCTGAAGGTCCCGAGGGAATTTTCCCTCTTCTGAGACAGCGAATAAGAACTGAGGCGCAAGTGACTAAGTACAAAATCGTCGTAGGTTCTGATTTTGCCGGCTTTGAACTCAAGGAACTTCTCAAGAAATACCTCCAACAAGATCCCCGAGTCTCTGAAGTAATTGAGATGGGCGTTAATTCTTTAGATGACAAAACAGATTATCCAAATATTGGTTTTGCACTGGGAGAAAAAATAACTTCTGGAAATGCAGATCGTGGTTTATTAGTTTGCGGCACTGGAATTGGTATGGCAATTTCTGCTAACAAAGTTCCAGGAATAAGAGCAACCACAGTTCATGATCCTTATTCTTTAGAAAGAGCCGTGTTAAGTAATAACTGTCAAGTAATAACAATGGGTGCCAGAGTTGTTGCCCCCGAACTTGCTTTGAGTTTAATCAAGCCTTGGCTTGATTATGTTTTTGATGAACAAGGCCCAAGTGCGCCAAAGGTTAAACAAATAAATGACTTAGAAAAGGAAGCGAAAAAATAATGAGCAAAGGAACAGTTGCGTTTCCTATAGCTGATGGTGTTGAGGATTTGGAATACCACGTAACCAGAATGCGTTTAGAAGAAGACGGATTTAAAGTTGTTAGTGCCGGTTTAGATAAAAAACAAATAACAGGAAAAAATGGTTTAAAAATTGATATTGATGTTCTGATTTCTGATTTGAAAGCAAATGATTTAGTTGGATTAGTGCTAGCTGGTGGTTGGGCTCCGGATAAATTAAGACGTTATGACAATGTCATCAATTTAATTAAAGAAATCAATTCCCAAAATAAAGTAATTGGCATTATTTGCCATGGTGGATCATTGGCCGTTTCAGCTGACATTCTGCAAGGCAAAAAAGCAACAGGATCTTTAGGCATTAAAGATGATTTAGTAAATGCGGGAGCAACTTGGGTTGATGAAGCAGCATTTAGCCAAGGCAATTTGGTGTGGGGTCGAGTAGTGGCTGATATTCCTGACTTTTGCCGCGAAATGGTTAAAACACTAAATAAGTAATTGCCCCCATTAGTTTCGGGCGTTACTGGTAATTCTTTTCTGTACCTACTGTCAAATTGCGTGCACATATATATAGTGAAAATCCCTCAGATAAAGAACTATTGACCAATTCGGACCTTTAAGAGTATTGTCTCTTTCTGTATACAACATTGAATACTAAAGCGATGAGGATTACCGAAACCAGATGGCGATCACCCAAAACGAAGCTCGATCAAAATATTTAATCAATCAAATTGCACGTGAGATTGGTGCCATCGTGGGCCATGATCAAGTAAGTAGCGACAAAGCTAAAAGAATTGAACAGGCCAGTGACTGGTCTTGGATGAGTAAGTATTTGTTATCAAAGAATGAAGAATTACCAATCGCAGATTTAGTGGTTTCACCTAAATCAACTGAAGAGGTTTCTAAAGTTGTCGCACTAGCAAATGACTATCGCCTGCCAGTCATTCCACGCGGTGGTGGTTCAGGAACCCAATCTGGAACTTTTGCTCTCTATGGCGGAATTGCGCTTGACTTGAAAAGATTAAACAAAGTAATTGATATTGACGAAAATTCCATGATTGTCACTGTTGAAGCAGGCCTGGATGGATCTGAATTAGAGAAAGTTCTAAACGCAAAAGGTTTAACCATGCCGCATTACCCTGGTTCACATTTCTTTGGTGCAACTATCGGTGGATGTTTAGCAGCCAGAGGATCAGGTGTGGTTTCCACAAAGTATGGCAAAGCAGAAGATTTAGTTTTACAAATTGAAGCAGTAATGGCTAATGGAACAGTAATTGATACTTTGCCAGTACCAAGTCATGCCTCAGGTCCAGGAATTATTCAAACACTGGTTGGCAGTGAAGGAACACTTGGTGTGATTACTAAAGCTGCGATGAGATTAGAACATTTACCTGAATCAAGAGTTTTCTTGTCTTACGGATTCAAAGATGTAAACACCGGTATTGAAGCTGCCAGATTAATTATGACTAAGAGATGGAAACCAGCTGTGATCAGACTTTATGACGAAGCTGATACTAAAAAACTTTCCGAATTCTTAAACCTTGGTATCAAAGGTGTCTTAATGGTCATCATGTGTGATGGTGCCAAATCTTTAACAGATTTGGAAGCAAAAGAAATAGATTTGATTTGTGTTGGTGTGGGCGGTAACCCACACGGGCCACAAGTTGGCCAAAATTGGTGGGACGGGAAATATGAGCCATTTAAACATGGCAATATTCCTGCCCCTCCAATGATTTATGGCACCACCGATACTTGTGCCAGATTCAATGATCTGCCAGCAATCTACAAAGCCAAAAAAGAAGTTATAGAAAAACAGTTTGCTCACCACAAAGCTCGTTACACCGCACACTTTTCTCATTGGTTTCCCTGGGGCGGCATGATTTATGACCGCTTTTATGTAGATAACCCGCCTACAGATATTGACGAAGCCATGAAATTGCACGACGATTTGTGGAACGCAGCAATTGATGCGTCTTTGAAAAACGGGGGAACCTTAAACGAACACCACGGTGTTGGTTTAAAACTTGGTCGTTTTATGAAGACACAACACGGCTCATCATGGGAATTCATGTTGGGCTTAAAAAAAGCGTGGGATCCAAACGGCATCATGAACCCAGGAAAACTTGGGTTTGGTCCACCGGGTTCTGCGTAAAGAAAACAACAAGGTTTAGTAACTAAGAACTTAGTTACTAGAAGGGAAAAGCAATGCATTTATCTATGCATAACTGGATGCGTGCCGAGCCGTTGGAAACAACCATCGCCCGACTAGCTAAATACGGTTACAAGAGTATTGAAATCAGTGGAGAACCAGAGAAATATCCATCTGCCGATACTCGCGATCTATTAAAGAAATACAACCTAAAGTGTTGGGGTTCTGTAACTCTGATGTTAGGTGAAAGAAATCTTGTTGCTAAAGATGAAAAGAAAAGAGCAATGAGTGTTAAGTATGTAAAAGATTGCATCACTATGGTTAAAGAACTTGATGGAACAGAAATGACCATTGTTCCAGCAACCGTAGGAAAAATTACTCCAGATGCAACTCCAGAAGAAGAATGGAGTTGGGCAGTTGCCGGAATGAAAGATATTTATGCTCATTCCCAAGCTGCAGGTGTGAAATTAGCAATCGAACCTTTAAACAGATTCGAAACTTATTTCATTACCCGTTGCGAACAAGCACTTGCATTAGCTGAAGCAACTGGACCAGATTGTGGAGTTTGTTTAGACGCATTCCACATCAACATCGAAGAACAAGATCTCTATGCAGCAATTCGTTTAGCTGGCAAGAAACTAAACGACTTCCACGTTGCAGATAACAACCGTATGCCAGCAGGACACGGTGATTATGACTGGAAGAAAGTTGTAGCCACTTTGAAAGAAATTGGTTATGACGGTGCACTAACTGCTGAGTTTGTTGCTCCAATTGATAGAACTCCGGTAAACAAATACAAGAATGCTTTGGACCTAAATCCAAAGGGTATTGATGCAGATCAATTGAAGTTCATTATCGACCATGGTTCATCAGTGTTAACTGAAGAATTCTATGACTGGTTGGTTAAAGAGAACTCAGATCATTTACTACCTCTTATTTAATTAACTAAATAAGAAAAATACATTAACAACTTCGGGAGCCCTTGGTGAAAGAGTTAGTCCTAGTAATAGGAACACTTGACACCAAAGGCCCCGAAGTTGCTTATGTGAGAGACAAATTAAAAGAGTTCGGACTTAATCCTTATGTGATTGACGTAGGAATATTAGGTGAACCAGTAGGTATCACCCCAGATTTTTCTAAAGCACAACTTGCCCAATTCGGTGGCACCACAATTGAAAAAGTTCAAAACGCAGGCTCCCGTGGCGCTGCTGTTGAATTAATGCGCGACTTTGTTGTCAAAAAAGTTAAAGAAATGGTTGCCCAAAACGAAGTTATTGGAGCAATCGGTTTAGGTGGAGCCGAAGGTGGCGTAATGACCGCGGCAGCTTTAATGGAATTACCAATTGGTGCCCCAAAAATTGTTATCTCACCTATTGCTTCAGGTAAACATGAATTTGCCCCATTAGTTGGCACCACAGACATGATGACCATGCATTCCATTGTCGACATCTTGGGTTTAAATGATATTTCTAAAACAATTTTTGATAACGCTGCTGCCGCTGTTTTTGGCATGATCCAAAAGGGCCATCAATTAGCAAAACCAAAACCGGGTACAAAAGCAGTTGCCGTAACAATGCTTGGTAACACCAACACAGCAATAACTGCAATGCAACCGTTGATGAAAGAAGCAGGTTATGAATTAGTTGTGTTCCATGCCAATGGCGTGGGTGGACCTGCGATGGAAGAGTTAGCACAATCAGGACAGTTTGTAGGAATAATTGATTTCACACCTAATGAAATGGCAGCAAATCTTGTCGGTGGCATACATGTTGCTAACGAGAACAGATTAAAAGTTGCTGGCCGTTTAGGTTTGCCACAAGTGGTGGTGCCAGGATGTGTTGACTTTGTTGTTTTTCATGCCCACACTGTTCCAGAAAACTTAAAAGATCGACCTCTTTACAATCACAATCCAGAATTTTGGCTAGTAAGACTAAATGGTGATGAAATGGAAAAGTTAGGTAAAAAGTTTGCTGATTCTTTGAACGAATCAAAGGGTGCAGTAAAAGTAGTAATCCCTACTCAAGGAATATCGATGCCTAACAAAAAAGGTGGGGTTTTCTTTGATCCAGCCTCAGATAAAAGATTCATGGATCAGCTACAAAACAACTTAAATGATGATATTGAAGTAACAACCTTCGATATGCACGTCAACGATGCTGAATTTGGTAAGGCAGTCGGTAAACTTTTTATCGACCTGATGAAACAAGGAGAAAAATAAATGGCAAAGCATCCAATCAGAAAGTTTCAAAGACTCACCACCGGTGATGACGCTTTCAGAGCAAAGTTTCGCTCTTGGGATATGACCGAATTATCTTATGTTGATATTCGCGAATACTTAAAAGAAAAAGACACAGTGTTAGTGCCCATGGCATCCACTGAACAACACGGTCCTCATTTGCCGTTATATACAGACACCATCACTGCAATTGAAGTTGCGCAAAGAGTTTCAGAAGCAATTGGTGTTTTTCATACTCCCCCAATTTGGACAGGGTATTCACCACAACACATGCATTTACCAGGTGAAGGTCGTGGCACCATCACCATCAAAGCTTCTACACTAAATGCTTTGATGTATGACGTTGCCAGATCATTAATTCATCATGGTTTCAATCGAATTATTTTTGTTAACGGTCATGGATCAAACACTAAAGTAGTAGATCCAGTGTTAAGAAAACTTCGTTATGAAACAGGTGCACTGATTGGTTTTGTGCGTCCTTACATGGAACGCTATGTGGGAGTGCTCGAAGGTTTAATGGAAAACCCACCAGAAGAAACTCCAGGTTGGCATTCATCCGAATTGGAAACTTCTCAAGACATGGCATATGACCCAGACTTAGTAAGAATGGAACGTGCCTTTCCTGAAATGGCACAGATTCCAGCATTTTTACCTAAGAGTTTTACCAAACATGATGGCATGCCAGATGTGGAATTTGAAGGTTACCAATATTTCACTTTCCCAATGGATCATCACGAATTTGTTGAATCAGGAACAATTGGTAATCCAATGAGAGCCACCATGGAAAAAGGCGAAGAAGCATTTCGTCGTTTATCTGAACACACCGCAAAAGCTGTTTTGGAATTAACTAAAGTTCCAGTCACTGTTAGAAACAGAGAATTTGTGGATCGCGTTTAATAATGACTTCTAAAACTAAAGAGTCGCAGGCACCATCGTTAGTTACTGATGCCTACGACTATTTAGTTGAAGCAATAACTTCTTTTAGACTTCCCACCAATGCACCCATTAGTGAAAATAAGTTAGCAACCCAATTAGGTATTTCGAGAACTCCCATCAGACAAGCTTTACAAAGATTAGAATCTGAAGGGCTGATTACTAAAAGTGATTCTTCACGTTTTAGTGTGGCCCTAATAACACCTAAGCAAGTTGAAGAAGCTTGTGATTTATTACAAATCATTGATACTTATTTATTTACCAAAGCTGCCCAAAATCTTGATAAAAAAGAAGCTGAAGAATTAATTGCCATCACAGCACAAATGATCAAAGCTGCCGAAAATAACGATAAGGATAATTGGAGTAAAGCAGACACCCAGTTTCATAACATAATTATCAGGGCTGCTGATAATCAAACAGTTTCAGGTTTAGCAGTCGTTACCAGAAGAAAGATTCAACGATTTTGGACTAGATCAGCAGTTTATGAAAACAGGTTGGGCTCTTGTTCCAAAGAACATGAAGTTCTTGCTCAAGCAATAGTGAACAAAGATTTATCTGCCATTGAACCAGCAGTTAGAGCGCATATTTCTCATATGCGCTCCAGCATTTTAAGAATACTTGAAACTGCAGCTGGTTTCTTAACTTAAATTTATAAGCAAATTCCAGCAGTATCACGACAGCTGAAGTTGAAACTAGTTTTGCTTTCATCTAATTCAGCAATACCAATTATTTCAACTGTGGGATCAGCATCAAATGAGGTTTCTTCATCACGATCAAGATAAGTAACTTCGAATTTTCCGTCCACAAAATTAATGGCTTTAATGTCAATTCGATCACCTAAAAATGTGGTGTTTTCAATAATTGGGGTTGACCCTGAAGTCAGAATTCCCAGGTAGTAGAAAATTCCTGATTCACCAGAGTCGTTAAGTAACACCACAGCGGTGTCATCTGTGCCGTCACTGTTGATATCACCTGCTGCTTTAAATTCAAGAAGTTTAAAAACGTTCATGGTACTTGAATCTTCAATTTGTTGCTCTAAAGCACCATTAACCAGCGTATAAACAATTCCATCAATGTAATAACCCGCATTTGCTGGATCTCCCGGATTTTGGGCAACGACGGGGACATCATTATTTTGGGCTGGGGCTGACTCTGTTGCTCCACCGCAGGCTGTTAAGAAAATGCTTACAACACTCAATATCGCTAATTTTGTTTTCATAACATGAATACTATCGGTGATTCACATAGAATTCAAACATGTTCAAAAGAAAAGTCAAAGCAAAAGAATATGAATCAATAACTATTGCTGGACTACAAATTGTGACCAATTCCATGATGATGCCTGAAGCAAAATACGAAGAATCTCTGTTACCAGAATTATGGGAAGAATTTTGGTCAATATTTCCAAAATTAGGAAGCAAATCAACTGGAACTTGTTTTGGAGTTGTAATTCCAATAGATCAAGACGCGACTCCTGGAAAAATAAAATATTTAGCTGGCGTTGAATTCAAACGCGGAGTTCCCCCTGGTCTTGAATTTAAAACAATTGTTATTCCCGCCGGCAAATATGTTAAATACACCCACAAAGGACCAATGGATAATCTTAAAGAAAGCTATCTTGACGCTTATACAAACTGGTTTGCTACCACCAATATGAAAATGAGAAATGCGCCACACTTAGAACTCTATGATGAAAGATTTGATCCAACCAGTAATAAGTGTGAAATGGATATCTTAATTCCTGTTAAATAATTACTTATTTATGTTGACAGCTTCTCTTTTGTCAGCAATCCAGTCCATGGCCGCAAATAAGACACCAGAGATAACGAAAGTTAAATGAATAAATACTCTCCATATAGTGCCTTCACCAACTGTCATCTCACCTGAAAGTTCAATAAAATCTTTCAATAATTCGATTACTGAAATCGCAACTAGTGAACCAATTAGTTTAATTTTTAGACCAGAAAAATCTATTGTTCCCATCCAATGTGGGCGATCAACTGAATCATGTGCTGCATCAATTCTTGAAATAAAGTTCTCATACCCTGCAAAAATTACTATCAAAATTAAATTAGCCAGCAATGTTAAATCTAGAAGTGCCAATATTTCTAGAACAAATTCTTGACTAGTCTCATCCCCAAAATGTAAAACAATATTTACGAATTCTTGAACGAATCTGACTGCTAGTAGAACCAGCACTCCAACTAAGCCGATATAAAGGGGCATTAATAAGTAGCGAGATTTGAACAACCCTGTTTCAATAGCGTGGGTAATTTTAGACATTTAGTTCTCCTCTTCTTATTAAAACTATATCCAGAAAACACGAATCCGGCTTGGTTGAAATTAATCAATCAAGCCGGATTCCTTTAATTAACCTTTTTTAACTCCATCAGCAAAGCCTTTAAGAACCACGGCTAATGATGTTGCGCCTGCATCTTGATGACCTTTAGCGCGATCACCTAAACGAGAAGCTCTACCTTTTAGGGCCACAAGATTTCTGGTGTCTTTGGCAGCTTTCAAAGCACGTTCAGCTGTGGAAAGAAGTGCGCTTTGTAAGTCGCCACCTTTAGTTGCTAAAGCTTGAATGTGATCAACTGCTGGAAAAAATGCATCCAATAAAGTTTTATCACCTAGTTGCGCTTTACCTAAAACTTGAATCGCATTTGCCATTGAGCGATACACAATTGCCCAATCACCAATTTCGTTCAAAGTTTGCTTGCCCTTAACAGATTCAGCTGCTGCTGCAAATGCTGCTTCATAAAGCGGCCCAATTGTGGCACCCACTTCATCGGCGAAAGCATCTGCTGCTGATTGAAGAGCTTCACTTGGTGTGCAATTAGCTGGTAAATCTTTAGCGGCACGAGAGACTGCGCGCATCCCAATAGTCATTGATACGCCGTGATCACCATCGCCTACTTCACCGTCAAGTTCACATAAATAATCTTTGTTTTGTTCAACTTTTTTAGCAACTAAAACTAATGACTTAGCTACTAATGCTCCAGTTACGTTAGCCATGATTTATCTCCTCACACCTTCTTGTACATACAGGTATCAACAGTTGTGTGCTTGATCAAATCGTGCATTTCAGAATCAAGACGAAGCAAAGAAACAGAAGTTCCTTGCATTTCTAAAGCAGTTACTTGATTACCAACATGTTTGAACTTGATATTTATTTTGTTAGCATCGCAGATTTGTTTTACTCTGCGATAAACCACATAAAGTTCTTCTGCTGGAGTTCCACCTAAACCGTTAACTAGCAGTGCTACATCTGATCCTTTGTAATCAAGATCAGCCAATATTGCATCCATGATTTCATCAATCACAGAATCAATTGGACGAATTTTAACTCGCTTGATACCAGGTTCACCGTGAATTCCCAAGCCGATTTCTATTTCATCATCAGCTAAAGAAAATGTTGGTTTACCATTTGCTGGCACGATGCAAGAAGTTAATCCCACACCAACAGTTCTAGTATTTGAATTTGCTTTATTTGTCACAGCAACAACTTCATCCAAAGATGCCATTTGTTCTGCTTTTGCTCCAGCCACATGCCACACTAAAAACAATCCGCCAATACCGCGTCGTTTGTGTGCTTGGTCTTTTGGTGCAGATAACACATCATCGTTTAAGACAACTGTTTGAACTTTAATTCCCATTTCACGACATTTGTCTTGAGCTTTATCAAAGTTGATGCAGTCACCTTGATAATTTCCGTAGGTATACATAACACCTGCGCCACCATTAACTGCCAATGTTGCTTCAATAACTGGTTTAGCTGGCGGGGATGCAAAAACGTTTCCAAACGCTGCGCCATCGGCCATACCTTTTCCTACGTAGCCTGCGAATGCTGGTAAATGGCCTGAACCACCACCAACAACAATTCCAACTTTTCCTTGAATTGGGGAATTAGCTCTAGCAATAGAGCGCTTACCCACTCTTTTAATTATGTGATCGTTAGCCGCCACATAGCCTTCGACCATTTCTTCGACCATGTCGAAGGGATCGTTTATGAGTTTCTTCATAAGACTTTCCAGCCTCTCAGCAAAGTTCTCGCCTCAGCATAGAGGCGGAGTTATTAATGGAAGCGTATTACGGTCTTGAATAAGTCGTAAAGATGCGCCTATGGTTATGCCTACGAACTTGTATACAGGAAGGTATTCAAACCAGATGGCAAAGAAAAAACTGGGTGTAGCCATGATCGGCTATGCCTTCATGGGCAAAGCCCATTCTCAAGCTTGGCGAAACGTAGGTCGCGTTTATGACCTGCCAGCCGAAATCAAAATGGTGGCAGTGTGCGGACGTAATGCTGCAAACACACAAGAAGCAGCAGATCGACTTGGTTGGGACGGAATTGAAACCGACTGGAAAAAATTATTAACCCGTGCAGATATCGACATCATAGATATTTGTACACCTGGTGATTTACATGCAGAAATTGCTATCGCTGCACTAAATGCAGGTAAACATGTAATTTGCGAAAAACCTTTAGCAAACACAGTTGCAGAAGCAGAACAAATGGTTGCCGCAGCTAATGCCAACAAAAATGTTAAAAACATGGTGGCATTTAATTACCGCAGAGTTCCAGCAGTCTCCCTAGCTAAAAAAATGATTAGTGAAGGAAAACTAGGCAGAATATTTCACATCCGTGCTCGCTATTTACAAGACTGGATTGTTGATCCTAATTTCCCGTTAGTTTGGAGATTAGAAAAAGACAAAGCAGGTTCAGGTGCATTAGGTGATATTGGTGCTCACGCAATTGACACCACCCAATTTGTGACCGGACAAAAGCTAATTGGTGTTTCAGGTTTAACTGAAACATTTATCAAAGAAAGACCATTGCCCGGGGATTATTCAGGTTTGCAAGCTAGTGCTTCTGGAAGCAAAATGGGCAAAGTAACTGTTGATGATGCTGCAGTGTTTGTTGGCAGAACAGATGCGGGCGCATTAGCAACTTATGAAGCAACACGTTTTGCAACTGGAAGTAAAAACGATATGGGATTTGAAATCTTTGGTTCCAAAGGATCATTAAAGTTTTCATTCGAAGATATGAATGAACTTTGGTTTTTCGATAACACCGAAGGTGCAGAAACTGCCGGATTCCAAAGAATCTTGGTCACAGAAAGTGTTCATCCATACATGACTGCTTGGTGGCCACCAGGTCACATCATTGGTTATGAACACCCATTCACACATGAAATTAAAGATTTTGTGGAAAGCGTTGTTAACAACACAAATCCTGAACCTTCATTTGCTGATGGTTTACAAGTACAAAAAGTTTTAGAAGCAGTAGAAAAAAGTTCCGCAAACAACGGTACTTTTCAAACAATAAAATAAAAGGAGGAAGGAAAAAATATGTCAAGACCAATTACGTTATTCACCGGTCAATGGGCAGATTTGCCATTTGAAGAAATGTGCAGACTTGCATCCAGTTGGGGATATGACGGATTAGAAATTGCTTGCTGGGGTGATCACTTAGATGTAGTGCAAGCTGCAGAAAGTGATAAATATGTCAGAAAACAAAAAGACATTTTAGAGAAACACAACCTAAAGTATTGGGCAATTTCCAATCATTTAGTGGGGCAAGCAGTTTGTGATAACCCAATTGATGAAAGACATAAATCAATATTGCCTTCTCGAGTTTGGGGCAATGGAGATCCTGAAGGTGTGCGTCAACGCGCAGCTGAAGAAATGAAAACAACTGCCATAGCTGCGAAAGCTTTTGGAGTTGACACTGTGGTTGGTTTCACTGGTTCCAGCATTTGGCACTACGTGGCAATGTTTCCACCAGTTACCCAAGAAATGGTTGCAGCAGGTTACAAAGACTTTGCTGATCGCTGGAACCCAATTTTGGATGTTTTTGATAAACAAGGTGTGAAGTTTGCACACGAAGTTCATCCATCTGAAATTGCTTACGATTACTGGACCACAGTAGAAACAATGAAAGCAATTAAGAATCGTCCAGCATTTGGTTTGAATTTTGATCCAAGCCATTTCGTTTGGCAAGATCTTGATCCAGTTAATTTCTTACTTGATTTCAAAGATCGCATTTATCATGTTGATTGCAAAGAATCACGTAAACAATTAAATGGTCGTAATGGTCGTTTAGGTTCACATCTACCTTGGGCAGATCCACGTCGCGGTTGGGATTTCGTTTCCACCGGACACGGTCATGTTCCTTGGGAAGATGTTTTCCGTGGTTTAAATTCCATTGGTTACAAAGGACCAATTTCTGTTGAATGGGAAGATGCTGGAATGGATCGCCTAATTGGTGGACCAGAAGCTCTTGAATTCATTAGAAAACTGAACTTCACTCCACCTACTGCTGCATTTGATGCTGCATTTAGTTCAAAGAGTTAATTAGTTCAAAAACTAATAGGGCCTGGATCAAATTTGATCCAGGCCCTATTTAATTTAATTTCTTAATCGCCTAAGGGCAATGTTGGATTTGTTTGAGCAAATTTCATAGTGGAATCAAAATCAATAATTCCGGCATCAGAACCAAGTCCGGTAGCAACTAAGGATCCGCAAGCACTTGCTAATTGAGCAGCTTCTTCAATAGTCATGCCGCGAGATAGACCTGCAATAAATCCACCAGTCCACGCATCGCCACATCCAGTTGTGTCAACTACCTCAACTTTGAAAGCAGGAATTCTTAAACGCACACCTTTTTTGTCTTTGATTAAACTTCCTCGTGCTCCCATTTTTAACACCACATGCTTGGCCCCAGCATTAAGAAAGAAATCGCAAAGTTCATCAAGATCAGTTAACCCGGTAATCATTTGCGCTTCTTCCAAATTGGGCATGAAGTAATCCAAATAAGGCATGGCTGGCAATATTTTTTCTGCCATGTTGTCTTGTTTGATTCCTAAAATATCCATCGTGGTGATGGCTTTACCTTCGCGAGCAAGTTTCAAAGTTTTAACTGTGTCTTCGCCATCAAATTTGGGCATCAAATAAAAGCCGCCGATGTGGACAAAGTCTGCATTTCTAACTACCTCTTGGGGAACATCTTCAAAACAAAATGTGGCATTAGTGCCCATCACGTGAAGTGCTGGTCTTTCTCCATTTGGTCTAATTGGCAACATAGTGCCAGAAGTTTGCACACCTTTTTTTCTTTTCATATAGCTGGTATCTATGCCATAACGATTCATGATGCCTAATAAAACGTTGCCCATTTCGTCATCCCCAGCGGCACCAACTGCTATTACTTTGCAACCAAGTTTGGCCATGTCAACAGCAGTTCCTGCTGCAGTTCCAGCAGCTGTAATTCTTATTTCATCAATTAGGGCAATGTTTTGACCTGGGGGAATTTCAGAAACATGTCTTCCTAACACATCTAAAATGTGAACACCCATAGAAACAATGTTTGGCATAATTTCTCCTTTATTTACAACTCTGTTGATGGTGTTGGTTCAGGTGATGCTTCATCATCTGCCAAACCTAATACTGGATCATTTTTTCTAGCACGGGCACGTCTTTTATCATTTAACCAAGCAATAAAAGTTGCAATAGAGATCAGCAATAAGACTGGTACTGCCAACAAAGTCATGTTCACTGGATCTCCAGTGGGAGTAGCAACTGCTGAGAAAGCAAAAACCGCTAAGACCACCACGCGCCATCTGGAAGTTATCGCTTTAGCTTCCAACACATCAAAGATATTTAACATCACAATAAACAATGGGGCAAGAAAACTTACTCCAAAAACTAGCACCATTCTTAGAAAGAAATTCAAATATTTATCAACTGGAACATAGTTTCCAACACCAAGAGGTGTGAAACCGAAAAGTAATTTTAAGCCAATTGGTAAAAATATGTATGCCAAGACTGCACCGCTAACAAACAATGGAGTTGCCACTCCTGCAAAAAGGTAAGCTCTAAGTTTTTCTTTTCTGTATAAACCTGGAGTGATAAATCTCCACATTTGATAAATCCAAATAGGTGAAGTTACCAACATAGAAGTAACAACAGAAACTTTTATTTGCAAAACAAAGGCATCTGCAACACCACCCAAAACTAATCGAACATCTCGACCGTTTGCTTGGGCTTCTTCCACAATTTGATTTACTGGCTGGCTAAGAATCTCAAATATCCGTGGATAAAAACTCCACGCCACAACTGTGCCAATGACAATTGCCAAGGATGCTTTAAATAAACGAGTTCTTAATTCGCGTAAATGTTCGACCAGCGACATTTCTTTAAATCGCTGCACTTTTGTTGCAGGCAAAACTAATTACACCTCCACCTAAATAAAATTTAAGCGGATTTACGCCTCAGGATTTTTTGTTGGTTCTTCAGTCTTGGTGGTGTCACTTTTGGTTTCAGCTTTTAGAATTCGAACTGAACGACCTAGCGAACGTGCCATATCTGGCATGCGCTTTGCCCCAAATAACAAAAGAATGATGAACAAAATGATCATCAATTCTGGTCCTTGAATGTTCTTAAACATTTAGTCTCCTTTTAAAAATGCCGGCTTACTAAAAATACTCCTTGGAGGATTTAACCACCACCTTGAGGTTCTCATGAGGACGATGGCTGGGTCAATCACTTTTAGGGCACAATTTGGCAACAATTTGGCGCAGGGTTATTGCTAGTTGAGGATCTTGTAACCAACGGATAAAGAGCTCGCCACAATTAGCCACAGTTGATAGGGAAGCAAGGCCAAGCCAATTTTCCAATCTGTTTGGAAAGCTATTACCACCATCGGCACAGTTAATAGTGCAGTTACTGCCAAAGATATTGCAGCAAGAATTAAGTTGTGTTGAATAAATAAACTGTGAGCCCATACCAAAGCGGTTATCACACTGAAAGCAAAAGCAATTGTGTAACTAAAACGAAGTAAATAACTCGCATTATTTGCAATAATTATGCCTGCGATAATTAGCACTAAGAAGTTATATGGCCAAACGATCCCGGGAACAAAATCAGGTGGTTGCCAAAATGGTCTCTTTAGAGATCTATAAAAACCATCTCCAGTATTTACCAATATTCCAGACCCAATCGCATAAATCGCTACTAAAGAACTATTTGTTATTGATAATAAAGTTTTAATCATTTATTTTAAATTTTTCATTAGATTTTAATTTCATTGTTTACTCCAGAGATTTGCAGACATTAATTCTGGTATCAATAGTTCAGTGAGAAGTTTAAATAACGTGTCGCCGTCTTCAATATTGATAGAGGCAATGTTTCCTTTTGAATAAGATCCGATTGAGCCAAAAGATGAATTTCGGTTAACTAACCACTCAATTGCTTGCTGGTCCCAATTACTTCCAGTAAACATCAAAGCTTTGTAATCAAGTGATTTAGTTAAATACACATCAACGTGAGACCAATCTCCTGTTTCGCAACCATCAGCTTTGATTCGTGGACCTTCTCTAAACATTAGGGCGCCTTGCAAGGCACTGCCACTTCTTTCAGCAGGTGACATTAACCAAATTCCACTATCACTTGTTGTCAAATTCATAAAAGATTCAAGCCACTGATTTTTAGAATCTAATAATTTTTGTAATTGTTTTTGAGCACTCAAACACGATTCTTTTACACTTGGCGCAATTCCTAGTTTTTCCAGTAATTGAAACAAAGCAATGAGTGTTGCCCTATATGACCAGGTACTAACACCACCTGTTTCAGCCTTAATCGGAAGAATTAGAACTTCTTTTACTAACTTGGTAATTTTGCTATTAGCTTCTCTAGTTAAAGCTATTGCATGAGTATTTGCTGGAAGGTTTTCTAAAAACTTTATTACTTCTACGCTATTTCCAGAGGCTGAGATTGCAATGACTAATGAGTTTTCTGGGAATGATTTGGGAGTAATGGCACTAGCAATTTCAGTTACAGCTAAATATCCATTATTTCTAAGTTGACGAGCAACGTCCTGGGCTGCGTAATAACTAGAGCCCATGCCCACAAAATAAATTAATTGGTTCTTATCAATTGACTCTTTTGCCCATACTTTGGTTTGAGAAATTGAAGAAATTACATTGGGCAGATTATTGAGATCGTCAACAAAGCCTGCAATGTTTGTATCAGCCATTAGTCCAGCCTAATTCTTGCTGCAGTGAAATGACGGGAGCATAGAGCCATCTGGGTAAATAATTAATGGCATAAATAATTTCAAACAAATATTGCCTAAATTTCAGATAACTAACAAGGTCTTGATTTAGGGGGTTTAGCCCAAGAACTTTTGCTTGGTTTTCATAACTTGATAAGAAACTGTCTTGAGCATCTCGAACTACTGAATTTAATGATCCGTATTCAAT
>CAMATO010000014.1 GCA_945861165.1 Bifidobacterium breve
TCGTGAAACCCAAAGTATTTAACACTTAATTTAGGTTTCTTTAACCCATAAATTATTGCCCCAACCGAATAAAGCACACCCCCAGCAATGATGAACCCTACGATTAACCAGCCAGCGTGATTGACAAATTCGGGAAGATAAAAAATAGCTGCCCAACCTATGAGTAAATAAATAGGAACATAAAACCAACGCGGTGCTTTTAACCAAAATATTCTGGCCAGTAATCCAACAATTGATCCAGTCCATACCAGCAGTAACAAAGTTTGAGCGTGAGATTTCTCTAACCAATAAATGGTGATTGGGGTATAAGTGCCTGCGATGATGAGAAATATTGTGGCGTGATCAAGTTTTCTAAAGAAAGCTTTCCAGTAAGGAGTCCATTTAATTCTGTGATAAGTCGCAGAGACAGTAAACAGTGCCGCAGAGGAAATGGTAAAAATTGCTAGGGCCACTCTCATCGACAAAGTTGGTGCCAAAATTACTAAAACAAATCCGGCAATCAGAGCAACAGGTGAGGTACCAAGATGGAGCCATCCCCGCATTAATGGAGCAGGACCTACCACTGGATCGTTGATTGTTTTCACACTTTATTTTGGATTAGGGAATCACTAGGTTGAGAGTTAGTTATTTTTAACACGGCCATGGCAGTAATTTCGTGCAAGAAACCGCTTACGTAAAAAGTCATCGCAAAATCACCAAATTTAACTCGAGCAATGCCTGCTCCCACCCAAGCTGGGTGAAATCTTCTGGTCATGATTTGAATACTTCCATGCTTGTGCTTAAACAGTAAGTAGCCCAGGGGCTTTCCTCACAACAACGTAATTATTCTCAGACAACCTTAAGAATTTTCTCAGGTATATTAAAACTTGCTTCATAAACTTAAAGTATGAAAAATAAATTAATCAGCAATATTCAGAAAGGTTTTACCAAAAAAGACGCTGCTTACTTAATTGTGATCGGTGTTATGTCTGGTCTTTTGATCGGATCTTTCGGAAATCCAGGAATGCATAATAATCGTGGATTTGATTTCAAATCTGCGGAACAAAAAAACGTTATGCCAGGTGGACCTCGTGATCATCAAAAAGGATTTAAGTTTGATGGAGATAAAAGAAATAAACCTCCGTTACCTGCCCCTAGTGTGATTCCAAGTCCAGCACCTAGTGCATCAAGTGGAGTTTAGTTAAACTTTTTCTTCTCTTGATTTCCATGGAGCACCGTATTCGTTAACCAGGTCCAAGAATGGTTTGGGTTCAAACCATTCTGGACCCATAACGCTCTGTGGCTTCCAGGTTCCGTTATGAATTAATTCCATTGCAATAACCGGATTTAGGGCTGTTTGCCAAACCACTGCTTGATCGCCATATTCTTTCATTGACCATTCGTTATCAACCACATGATACAAATAAGTTGCTTTTGGTTGACCTGCTTTATCTAAACCTTTAACTAATACTCCCGCACAAGTTTTACCTTTCATACGTGATCCCAAAGTTGCAGGATCAGGTAACGAGGCTGTTAACAAATCTCTAGGAGAAACTGAAACTCCTTGGACATCAACGTTTTCTTTCTTATCCAGACCAAGCTTGTTGATTGTCTTTAATATGCCAATAAATTCTTTTCCTAGACCGTATTTGAAGTTAACTTTTTTAGCATCAATTTTTTGAGGAATTAACACAACTTCTTCGTGTTCTACGTTCACACATTCCACCGGACCAATACCTTCTGGGAAATCAAATATTTGTGGTTCAGAGAATGGCTTGGTGGTAAACCAGCCTTTGCCATCTTCCCAAACCAAAGGTGGGTTTAAGCATTCTTCGATTGTGGTCCAAATAGAGAATGAGGGTGCAAAAGAATCTCCTTCAATCACAATGTTGGAACCATCTAAGACTGTTAGCTCATCTATCTGACTGAAAAGTTCATCTGAGGCATATTTGGCCAAAACATCGCTTAGTCCTGGTTCAATTCCCATTCCTACAACAGCCCAAATTTTTCTTTCCGCCCAATTCCAGTCTCGAGCAAATTGTTCATCCCCTAATTTCACGCCCACTTCGGTGTGTGGATATTTAGGGTGAGGTCTGGACAATGACATAGCCATATCCATGTAGTTAGTGTTTTCGATTTCGCAAGCTAAAAATATGGGCATCACAAATCTTGGATCAACAGCGTTGATCACAACATCGGGTTTGGTTTCTCTAATTAATTCTCTAATGTCTTCTAATTCAGCAGCGTTAACTTGGGCTGCAGTAAAGCGATCATCATTTAATCTTTCAATAGCAAGTTCTGCACGTTCTAAAGTACGGTCGGCAATAACCATGCTGGTTAAGAATTTACGTCTAGATGCGATATTGGCTATTGAACGCCCAACTCCACCCGCTCCGATAACGAGCGCTTTCATAAAAAAATCATCTCCTACTAGTAATAATTAATCTATACCAGCAGTTTAATTCCTTTTATTCACCCCTAATTTCTTCGATTAAACCCCACACAAGTTGCTTAATTTCATCTCTTATTGGTCTTATTGATTCAACACCTTGACCTGCAGGATCTACTAAATTCCAATCTAAATATTTCTTTCCTGGAAAAATTGGACAGGCATCACCACAGCCCATTGTGATTACATAATCTGAATCTTGCACAGCTTCTGTAGTTAAAATCTTAGGAATATTTTTTGAAATATCAATATTTTCTTCCAACATCGCAGCTACTACTGCAGGATTTATTTGATCTGCTGGCATTGAGCCAGCAGATCTAACTTCTATTTGATTTTCTGAAAGGTGTTGCAAATATGCAGCAGCCATTTGTGAACGACCTGCGTTATGAACGCAAACAAATAGAACGCTTACTTTTGTAGTCAAAATATTCTCGGTTTTTTGAATTTCATTTGGAAGACAAACATCGCAAGCAGTCCCCCAATTATTAAGCCAACAAATTGGGCCAAGATAAATCCAGGCACAGAACTAGCATCAATACCAGTGAAAGAATCAGTTAAGGATCGAGCAAAAGTAAAAGCTGGATTCGCAAAAGATGAGGAGGAGGTGAAGAGCATGGCTGCCCCAATCCAAATCGGCACCCAAACTTGCACTCCGCCACGAACATCAGACCTGGTCACAGCGGTTATCACAAATATCAAACCAGCAGAGGCAATAACCTCACCGATTAATTGACCTGTACCAGCTCTAACTTGAGTGGATTGTTGAATTGCGTCTCCACCGAATGTGTAATTTGTAATTAATGCCCCGGCTACGAAACCTAATATTTGAAACACAATGAGCTGAATCGACTCAACAAAAGTTTGCTTACCTCTTGAAAATGTCCATAAGGTAACAATCGGGTTAAAGTGGGCAACTCCGATTTGAGAAAGAATCGCAATTGCAATTGCTAAACCAAAGACTGTTCCTATGTCATTTATTAACAACATCACGGCACGATCATCAGTCATGTTCTGTGCCATTATTCCAGAACCCACAACTGCTGCGGCAATAGTAAATGAACCTAAAAATTCTGAAACTAATGCGCGAGCTTTTCTACTGGCCACGAATTTTCTCCCCAGGTTCTAAAAAATCTTATTATTGATATCTTGCCATCATGACGCTACTAAAGGCACTGATTTGATGTTGCATTAGATGGACGGCAATATGAACAGTTGGTTAAATCCCCCACGAACTTTATTTTGCAGGCTGATTAGCCAATTGAATCTTCAAAAGGTAATGCTGTTTTGGACATATGTTCTTGTTTTGCTTTCTTAGAAGTTACTTTTCTCATGTGATGCTTTCTACATAAAACTTCATAAACAACTTCGTCAGGTTTGGCTTCTGTCCCAGCATCTCCCACCACTACCTGTTCACCTTCTGTCACCATCACCCCATTCACAATTCGGGCTTGATGAGTCGCTTTTTTTCCACACCAACAAAGTGCTTCTACTTGCAAAATATTTACTCGGTCAGCTATTTCTAATAATCTTTGCGCTCCTGGAAACAGAGCGGTTCTAAAATCTGTAGTGATTCCAAAAGTGAATACGTCTATCCCAAAATCATCAACAACTCTTGCTAGTTGATCAATTTGTTCAACTTCATAAAACTGTGCTTCATCACAAATTAAATAGTCAACCGTTTCACCCTTAGATAGAGCTTGAGTCATAAGTCTTAAAAAGTTGGTTTCTATCGTTACTTCAATGGCACTGGCCTTTAATCCCAGACGAGAACTTAAAGTTGCTTCTCCTGCTCTATCTTTTCTGGTGAAAACTAACCCGCGTCTGCCCGCAGTGGAATGGTTATGGTGAGTTTGCAAGGCCAGGGTTGATTTACCACTGTCCATGGTTCCAGAAAAGAAAACTAATTCAGCCATAATGACAATCTTGTCAGATGACAAGATTTATTCAAAGCGCAATGCCTCAACTGGTTTTAACTTAGATGCTGTTCGGGCGGGCCACACACCAAACACCACACCAATAAACATAGAAAAACCTAACGACGCAAGGATCATGGTTGGGCTTAGTGCAAAATTCCATTGGCCCAGTTGCGCTAAGAAGTACGCCACAATTTCACCAATAATCACACCAATAATTCCACCCACCAAAGACAAAACAATTGCTTCAATTAAAAATTGGGTAAGAATTTGAGATTGTTGGGCACCAATTGCTCGTCTGATTCCAATTTCTCTGGTTCTTTCGCGAACTGACACCAACATGATGTTCATAATTCCGATACCTCCGACCACCAAACTTATGGAGGCAATTCCACCAAGTAAGAGAGATAAGAATTGTTGAACGGTGCCAATTGCGTCTAATAATTGGCTGGCATCAA
This sequence comes from Bifidobacterium breve, assembly GCA_945861165.1. Lineage (GTDB taxonomy): Bacteria > Actinomycetota > Actinomycetes > S36-B12 > UBA5976 > ATZT02. The sequence continues at coordinate 4,800 of CAMATO010000014.1, forward strand.
CAATCACAAAATCAGCTTCACGCTCACCTGAGATGTTGTGACGTGCTTTCAAAAGAGAAGTTAAATTAGCTGTTACTTCAGGAACTATCTCTTCATTAATAGTTTGAACTGTGATGGAACTTAAATAAGGTGGGACCGCAACATATTTAAATGCTGTGTCTAAAGGAATATAGGCAGATCCCTGCGAACCAAATCCATCTGCATCATCCAAAATGCCCACAACGGTGAATTCTGTTGACCCAACAGCAATAGTTGAATTGATTGAGTAAGCATCTAACTCTAAATCACTTGCCAAAGAACTACTTAAAACAATTAGCCTGGCATCTTTTGTGTTTTCCACATTTGGCAAAAATGAACCCACAAAAATGTCTGGATCAACCACAGTTATGTAATCAGAATCCACTCCAATTACTTGGGCTCTGGTGGAAGCTTGGTTTGAAGAAATAGTGGCACGACCTGAAACAGTTTCTGAAACTATGTCCACACCTGGCTCTCGTGCTATTTCAATTACGTCATCAACAGTTATCGACTGATTAGTTGTCCCAGTAATTGTTAAGTTTCTGGCCCCTAGTCCTTTAAATTGATCTTGAATACCTGAAGTTGCTCCTTGCGCAACTGAAACTAACGCAATCAGTGCCATTACCCCAATGATGATGCCCAGCATGGTTAAACCGGATCTTGTTTTTGTAGCAATGATTCTGGCAAAAGCTAAGCGAGCAGCAATCAAAATATTCATTTTTTATCACGCTCGTCATTAATTACTTTTCCATCTTTTAAAGTAATTCTTCTAGTAGCCCTTTTGGCAACATCTAAATCGTGAGTAATCAATACTATGGTTTTTCCTTCATCATTTAAGTCTGCAAATAAATCCATCACTTGCTTACCAGTTTTTGAATCAAGTGCACCGGTGGGTTCATCAGCCAAAATTAACGAAGGCTCGGTAACTAATGCTCGAGCAATTGCTACACGTTGTTGCTGTCCGCCAGAAAGTTCGGTTGATTGATGAGAGTAACGATCTTCCATCCCAAGTTTTGTTAACATTTCCATTGCTCTAAATCTGGCTTCTTTAGCAGGAACTCCCCGATAAAAAAGCGGTGTTGCCACATTATCTAGCGCATCAGTTTTGGGTAATAGAAAAAATGATTGAAATACGAAACCGATTGCATAATTTCTTAAGGAAGTTAATTTCTTATCATTTAATTCAGATAAGTCTTCGCCAGCTACTTTAACAACTCCCTTGGTGGGGCGATCCAAGCAACCAATTAAATTCATCATGGTTGATTTACCCGAACCAGATGCACCGACAATGGCAACAAATTCACCTTTTTTAATACGTATGTCAACACCATCAAGAGCTTTTACAATGGAAGATCCTTCACCGTATGTTTTTGTAACATTCGACATTTCAACTACAGCGGCCATTGTTTAGTTACTTGACCGATTATCGTTTCGGTCTGGCCTTTGGTCAGCAAATGGATCTTCGGTGGTGGGAAGTTTGCCATCAGCTGATTTCTTACCGAGCACAACTTCATCCCCTAGATTTATTCCACTTAAAATTTCGACAAGCTTTGAACCAGTTACTCCGGTTTTAACTTCTTTATCAACTGGATTATTATTGATGTCTAAAATTTGCACAAAAGTTAAATTACCTTTTTTGATTAAGGCTTGCAGTGGTACTGCAACTGCTGCTTTTTTGCTTTGCAAAATTATTTTCGCAGTAACACTCATCCCAATACGCCAGGTCGATACTGCTGCGTCTGGTTGGGTGAAGACAACAAACTGGGCCACACCGTTTGTGTCCGTTATTGCTACTTGCCCAATTTGGGAAACTTTGCCGGCACTTACTTCACTGCTGTTACCAAGTTTTAAGTCTACTTTTTGGTCAAGTGCCACATTAGAAATGTCGTATTCACTTACTTTGATGGAAGCAATCATTGGTCCAGAGCCAATAGTTGCAACTGAGTTTGCCACAAGTGCGCCTGGTGCGGTCAAAATTTCTCTGATAGTTCCAGCCACGGGAGATTTAACATTTTTTGTTGAGTTATCAAAGTTTCTTAAAACTGCGATAACTTCCCCTTCTTCCACAACTGATCCTGGTTGGACTTTTATTTCTTTAACACTCCATTGTTTGGTACCAGCACTACTTGGGGTTGACACAACTTTGATCAAGTCAAGCCCATTTTTTGTAGACAAAGTAACTTTGTTATTGACATCAATGTCGTAGGTGTATTCGTCAATTAACAGCGCATCTGAATATCGAATTTTTTCGCTTCCCACTGGTGTTACTTCCACCGTTGCAGTCATACCTGCTTTGGCACTTGCGGGCAAAGTGTTTGGTGTTGGAGTAATCAAAATTTTATAAGTAGGTGTTGTGTCATTTGCGGTAGAAGCATAAGGCTTTATTGATGAAATATAACCAGAAGTCAAAGTGTTGGATGAATTAATAGCTAAAGCGATAGGTAAGCCCAAACTTAATTTTGTTGATTCTGTCTCTGTCACATCAATACTGATAAGTAATTTACCGGCACCAACACTGGCAACTGTGCCATTAATTGACACTCCTTTAATACCATTAACTGCTCGAACTCGACCTGCAACTGGAGATTTGATCTCTTGCAAAGTTCCGTCGTAATTCTTCAAGGTAACTATTGATTGCCCTTTAGCTACTTTTACACCTTCATCTTTATTAATCTTGCTCACAACCCAGGTATCACTTAGTGAAACTGGAGTACCAGCACTTGTGGTGGCCACACCAGCAATTTTTGTTAATACTGCTGGAGAATCTGCGTTTATATTAAATGTGTATTGATCAACAATTGACCCAGTGGTGGAAACACTGCTTTCGATTAATTCGGCTTGAGCAGGAACAGTTAAATAAGTATCAAGTGTTTCTTTGTTTGAATTAATGTAATAAAATATGCCACCCGCTATCAAAATAGCTGAAACAACCACAATTGTGATTTTGCCCTTACTCATTTTAATCCTCACACATACTCTTAACTGTTTCTAAACTAACACTTCGACCTGTTACGGGCATTTTCAACTAATCTAGTCAACCTTAACCAACCCTGAGCGGGCTAGTTTTGAGAGATTATTTCCATAATTTCTCGCTGGGCAGCTAATCCTTTTCTCTCATATTTTGTTATTGGCCGCCAACTTGGACGAATGGAAAGCTTAGAATTAGGTAAAACTTCGAGCATTTGTTTGCCATATTCAGCCCAGTCTGTGGCGGCAATGATTTGCCCATCAGGTTTTAATTTCTTCAGCATCAATTCCACAATTTCGCTTCTAAATAGTCTTCTTTTGTTATGACGCTTTTTAGGCCATGGATCCGGAAAGAAAGCAAATATTGAGCTTAAAGATTTGTCGCTAACCCAATCTCTTAGCACTTGCACTCCATCAGAATAGGCAACTCTGATATTTGTTAAACCTTCGTTATGAGCATTTTCAACCAAATGGCTGATACTTGGGCGATGAACTTCAATTGCAATTATTATCGAATCTGGATTTGCTTTAGCAAAACCTATGGTTGATTCACCACTACCGCAACCAATTTCAAAATAAATATTTTTGGTTCCAAATAATTCTTTAAAGTCCCAAGGGCCTTCTGGTAATTCGAATTGTGAAAAATAGTTTTCTAAGGCGTAAATCTGATTCTTAGTCACTCTGCCTCTGCGGGCATGAAAAGTTCGGATTACTCCGTGTTCAACCTTAAGTCGCGCATTTTCAAGCATTAGACGATAATTATATTTATGTCTAATCTTCATAAACCAGCGGCCACCGAAGCAAAATTGCATGAAGTAATAGCAAATCGCTGGAGCCCTCGATCTTTTGATTCTTCTCACACTTTGCACGATTCAGAAATTAATTCACTGCTAGAAGCAGCACGGTGGTCACCTTCTTCGATGAATGCTCAGCCTTGGAGATTTTTAGTTGGATTACGGAATGACAAAAATTTTGCAGGTTTAGTCTCAACACTGATGGAAAATAATTTAGAATGGGCCCCAAAAACAAGTGCAATTATTTTAGTTGCCGCAACCGCTAAAGAGGTTTCTATGATTGAAACCTACGATGTCGGACTGGCTGTTGGAGCGCTAACTACTCAAGCTCAAGCGATGGGTTTACACACTCACCAGATGGGCGGATTTAGTAAATCAAAAGTTAAACAAATATTTTCATTACCTCCAGATACAGAACCAATTGTCTTAATTGGGGTGGGAAAGATAGGTCAACCAACAGAATTAAGTCCTACTCTCATGGAAAGAGAGGTTGCTCCTAGAGTTAGGAAACCATTAACTGAATTAATGCTCAAAGGATTGTAGTGAAAAGACATATTCCGCAGTGGTTATTTCCTTCAAAGATTATTCCCGTTACACCATGGAGATCAAATAATTATTGGGTTTCCAAACCCTCCACAATTTTTATCTTGGTACTTGGGCTTTGGTTGTTTGGTACCGGAGAAGCATTTCTAATTTCAGCGAATGCCGGAGTTTCACCTTGGACTGTTTTTGCGCAAGGAATATCTGTGCAAACAGGATTAAGTATTGGGTGGGCTACTTTCTTTTCAGGAATTGGAGTTCTAGCTTTATGGATTCCCTTAAAGCAAAAACCAGGTCTAGGAACTGTTTTAAACATCATAATTATTTCAATTGCTTTAGAGGTGATGTCAAATATTTTGCCCACCCCTACCTCGGATGTTTTACAAGTTATTCAAATACTTGTGGGTATTGCCATTGTGGGATTAGGTAGCGGATTTTATTTAACATGCCACATGGGACCAGGTCCACGAGATGGATTGATGACCAGAATTCATTTACTGACAGGATTACCTGTTGGTCGAGTGAGATTATTTATTGAAATATCTGTCTTATCCATTGGTTGGCTATTAGGTGGACAAGTCGGCTTAGGAACAGTTCTCTTTGGTGTGCTCATTGGTTATTCAGTAGCATCTTGGTTGAAAATTGTGGGAAAAATTACTTAAAAGTAGTCCTATTTATTATCTAAGGTAAGTTAAGACTTAATCGTGAAAACTAAAAACATACTTTTTCTGGTCATCTCCCCGCTAAGTGTTTTGTTCACCCTTTTTATTACCTCTTCACTATGGGGTGCCCCTGCTCCACTAATTCCTGATAGCGGTCCAATTGTATTTTTACTTAAACCAATTCTTGTTTCACTAGTTTATGTTTTAGCAATAACTGTTATTGCCTTACTTATCAGTGATGGAATATTTGTTCCCTATCAGAACAAAAACATTCGCGTGGCTACCCAATTTTCATTAGCACTTTCGGGGATTTCCTTTGCCGCAGCTGTGTTTACTCTCGCTCAAGCGTTATCTCAGCCAGTTTCCCTAGTTGCCAAAATTGATGTGATTGCGACTTATGGTTGGGACGTAGCAAGTGTCAGAGCACTACTTTTAATTGCCTTAATCGCCGTGTTTTCGTTTCTAATTTTACTAAAACCAAATCTTGATCGAGTTGGATTAGTAGCCACTTTAAATGTAATTGGCGTATCTCTTCCCGGATTGCTATCCCATGGTGGCGGAGTGTCTACTCATCAATGGTCAGTTATCTCTGGACTCGTTCACGGAATAGCTATTGCCCTGTGGATTTCTGGGGTAGCAGCAATTTTCTTGATTGTCTCTAATAAGTACATCACCCAAGATCAAAAGTCTTTAGCATTACATAAATTTGGTTATTTAGCTGGAACTGCAGTTGTGGCATTATTAATAAGTGGTGAAATTAATGCTGCCACTAGATTTAATAACTTCTCAGAACTATTCAGCACAACCTATGGTCAATTAATTATCTACAAAGCAATACTGTTATTTTCGGCACTTCTTATTGCTTTAAACATTAGAAAAAGACTACAAACTAATATTAAAAAACTTGTTGCACTAGAAGTTGGCTTACTGTTTTTTACTTTGGGGGTTTCGGTAGTACTTGCCTCAACTGCTTACCCAAAGACTGGGACACCCGCATTTAGTTTGATTGAATCAGTGACTGGATTTGTGGAACCAATTTCCTTTACATGGGCCTATGCCTTGACCACATTTGCTATTGAACCATTTAGTTTAACCGTAGGTATTTTTGCTCTTGCACTTTACATATATGGAGTATTTACACTGGAAAAAAGAGGAGATTCTTGGCCTTTGAATAGAAGTATCTGTTGGATTGTGGCAATTTTTCTGGGACTGTATGTCACCAATTCGATGCTAGGCAGATATTCCATTTTGATGTTTTCTGCCCACATGACAGTTCACATGGTTTTAGCGATGCTAGTTCCAATTTTACTTCCACTTGGAGCACCGCTGACTTTAATTTTAAGAGTATTAACTCCTAACGAAACTGTTAAGAATAATGACTCGCAAGTACGAAATCTTCGTGACTGGATTGTAGCTTTGATGAACTCTAGATATTTACATACTTTATCGCATCCAGTTATTTCAATCATTCTCTTTGCTGGTGGCACCTGGGCGCTATATTTCACTCCCCTCTTAACAGTATTAATGAGTAGTCACCTAGGACATTTATTTATGCATGCACATTTTGTGTTAATCGGGTATTTATTCTTTTGGAATATTTTAGGAATTGATCCTTCCCCTAGAAAAATTCCTGATGTGTTAAGACTTGGTTTAGTTTTTGCAGCAGCTGTGTTTCATGGCTTATTTGGATTTATTCTCTACAGCGCTAGCACACCACTTGGTGGTGGTTGGTTTAGTGAAGTAACCCCTAGTTGGTTAACCAACCAAATCCAAGATCAACAACTTGGTGGAGGAATTGCCTGGGGGTTTGGGGAATTGCCCACCATTTTAGTTTTGGCCATCTTGGTTTACCAATGGGCCTCAAGAGATGAAAAGTTGGCTAAACGAGTAACTGATAAAGAAATTGATGACTACAACACTTACCTAAAATCTTTAAATAAATAAATCATTCGCCGTAAAAAATTCTTTCCATAACTAATCGTGCTCGTCGAGTAATTCTTCGATAATCCTCTATTAATTGGGCATGTGATTTCTGATTAAGTGTGAAAGCAATTGCTGATAATTCGTTAACATCTGTTGGTATTTGATCATTTGCCTTGGCTCTAGAAAGCATTTGCGCATTTCTGATCCAGGTAGCAAGTGTCCAGGATTCATTTAAAGATTTTGCATCTACTTCACTAATTAGCTCTGCTGCTACACATGCTCTTAAGGCAGGCAAGGTAGCAGTAATTCTTAAAGATTCATCTTTTGCTCCATGTTGCATTTGCAGTAATTGAACTACCCATTCCACATCACTTAAACCACCACGACCAAGTTTGGTATTGAGATTTACATCAGCCCCACGAGGCAATCTTTCTGATTCCATACGGGCTTTAATTCTGCGCATTTCTCGTAAGTTTTCCTCACTTACCCCGTTTTCTGGATAACGCGTTTTATTTATACCTGCCATAAATTTCTCACCCAAATTTAAATCTCCGGCAACAGGTAAAGCTCGTAATAATGCTTGAGCTTCCCAGGGAGCGGACCATTTTTGGTAATAAGCAAGATAAGAATCAAGGGTTCTTACCAATGGTCCATTTTTCCCTTCGGGTCTTAAATCAGCATCAATTTCTAAAGGTGGATCAACTGAAGGTTGCATTAGGAGAGTTCTTAATTGGTTAGCAATATCTAGCGCACACTTTTCTGCATCTTGTGGGTCTGCGCCTTTTTTAGGCTCGTGGACAAACATCACATCAGCATCACTGCCATAACCAAGTTCAAAACCGCCAAATCTTCCCATAGCGATTACACACATGTTGGTGGAAACTTCTTTTCCTCTTTCTTGCTCAACAACTAAAATTGCACCCTTTAGCGCTGTTTCAATTACCGTGGCATAAACATTACTTAACGCCATTCCCACTTGTTCGGTGGTTAATCTGCCACTTAAATCAGCAGTTGCTGTTCTTAATAATTCTCTTCTTCTAAAAGATCTTGCCGCAGAAACAATGTTTTCTGCTGTTTCATGTCTAGCTAAAACAGCATTCATTTCAGCTTCATATTGGTCACGAGTTCTTGGTTCTAGTTCCTCTAAGTTTCCTAACATGGAGACAGCTTCTGGTGCACTCATCAATAAATCTGTGGCATATCTACTAGAAGAAAGAAGTTTTGCCATTAATTCAGCTGCTGCTGATTCGTCTCGCAATAATCTCAAAAACCAAGGAGTACTTCCTAGTGCATCACTTAATCTTCTGAAAGAAAGTAACGCAATATCTGGTTCAGGTCCATCAGCAAACCAAGACAATAAAACTGGCAACAAAGTCTTTTGAATAACAGCGCGTCTAGAAACACCAGTGGTTAAAGCTTCAATATGTCTTAGTGCTGATTCTGGATCTTTATATCCAAGCGCATTTAGTCGAGAAGTTGCTTCCGAAATAGTTAACCGAGCACTGCCTGCATCAAGTCTTGCTACCGCGTTAAGCAAAGGTCTATAGAAAAGCTTCTCGTGAATCCTTCGTACTTCTAGTTGGTGTTTTCGCCATTGTTTTTCTAAATCAGTACTTGAGTCAGACATGAATCCTAGGGATCTGCCTAGTTTTCTTAATTCACTATCTGCTTCCGGTAAAACATGTGTTCTAGATAGTTTTTGTAATTGAATGCGATGTTCCAAAGTTCTTAAAAATGTGTAAGCATTTGAAAAAGTGGCAGCGTCATCTCGACCTATATATCCCCAGGTTGCAAGTTGATCTAGGGCTTGCAAAGTATTAGGACTTCTCACCATGAGATCACTTCGACCATGCACAAGTTGGAGTAATTGCACCGCAAATTCAACATCTCGAAGACCACCTGGGGCAAGTTTTAGTTCTCTTTCCCCAATACGGTTATCAATATTTTCTTCTACTTTTTTTCGCATTTTCTGTACATCGTCAACAAAGTTTTCTTTACTAGCTGCTTGCCACACAAATGGTGTTATTTCAGCAAGATATTTATTTCCTAATTCAAGATCTCCTGCACTAAATCTTGCTTTTAATAAAGCCTGAAATTCCCAAGTACTAGCCCATCTTTGGTAATAAGCAACATGTTGTTCCACTGTTCTAACTAGAGGTCCTGCTTTTCCTTCAGGTCTAAGTGCCGCATCTACTTCCCAAATTTCGCCACCATCGTTAGCAACCGAGATGTATTGCATCACCTCAGTGGCAATTTTGGTGGCAGCACTAACTGCTGCTGGTTCCTCAACACCTGAGGTTGCTGCAGCAGCAAAAATTACGTCAACATCGGACACATAGTTAAGTTCTTGTCCCCCAGCTTTACCCATAGCCATAATTGCTAATTTAAATTGTTTTGCTAAATCAGGATTTTTATCAACTACGGTGATTAAAGCACTCTGCAAAATCGCATCTGCAGCATCTGCTAATTCTGCTGCCACATCTCGTAGTGGCCATTTATAACAAATATCTCGGGAGGCTAATCCTAAAAGAACTTTTCTATATTCTCGGACCAGATTTGCTCGACTTGTTTTAGCTGCTTTTGTGAATACTGCAATTAATTCATCTTTATTATTTGCTTTACTGATAGCGGTCTCTGCAAAGAAAACTTGAACATCTACTGGGTAACTGACCAGATGCTCCCCTAAACCAGTGGAGGATCCTAAAACTTGCAGCAGCCTTAGGCGTACTTCATCGTCTTTCAAAACCTTGTTGAGTTTTTCATCTGCTTGATCAGCAATTCTTACAAGTAGCAAAAGTGCATTATCAGGGTCAGCAACTTTACCTAAATCATCAATTAATAATTCATGATTGATTTCTGCTTTAAGTGTTTTTATTAATTCAGCTGATTTACTGGGATCACTGAATCCTGAGCGAGAAAATATTCCGGTTTCAGTTACCGGGCGTTCTGTCATTTCTGTTGTTTACTGGCGTGATCAACCACTGTGTCAGCAAAAGCTAGGCCTAAAGCTCTCCACGTATTTTTCATTCCTTCACCGAGTTCTGCAAATTGGTTTTGAACTGAATCATCAGTTATGCCTAACGTTTTTCTAACTTCGTCTTCACTAACTAGCCAGTCACTCATAATGTTCCAGTCAGTTTCAGGATGAAATTGTAATCCCCACGCATTTTTTCCTAAAACGAAAGCTTGCACTGCACAATCATCACTAGTAACAAGTAATTTGGCATTTTCTGGTAATTCCAAAATTGCGTCTTGATGGTATTGCGGAACCGGTATTGACACAGCTGAATCAACTACTGACGAAAGAAGTGAATCATTTTTTGCCTCAGGTAAGAATTCGACAAAGCCCACACCTATTTCAGGTATTTGGGTTTTGCCAACTTTTCCACCATTAGCATCAGCCAATAGTTGTCCACCTAAACAAACGCCAAGTGTTGGAGTTTGTGATTTAATCACATTTCTTAATAATTCTTTTTCCTGTTTTAGCCATGGCCACTGGTCTTCATCATGAACGCCGCGAGATCCACCCAACACAATTACCCCGGCATAATCTCCAGGTTGGGTTGGAACCACATCTCCCTTAAAAGGATAAATAACTTCAATTGCCACACCGCGTTCAAAAAGCCACTCTTGTAAATAGCCAATGGGTGCATCTAATTCATTTTGCACAACCAACACAACGGGTGGTTTAATCATGAATAAAGCCTACTTTCAATTCGTTACTTAATCTCATCCAAGCGAGCTTTTACTAAGGCAAGTATTAATTTTTCATCAATTTTCCAGTCATTAGGGATAGCAAAAGTGTGCTTTTTAACGTCATACTCAGCTAACTTCTTATCAAATTTATCAATCACAGTTTTACTAAATGGGTTAAGCAAAATATAGTTTTTTGTCACACTTGCCCCAATGACATAACTTTTGTCTTTTCGAAGCATCGGTTGATTCCAGGCAATTATTAGTTCTAATTTCTTGTGCTTTGCTTGAATTAATTTGTATAGCGCTTTAATGGTTTTTGCTTGTTTGGGATTAATGCTTTTGAAATAGTCTTTATCATCCTTAAATTTAGAGGTTGATTTAGATCCTTTAGAAAACATCACTAAAGCATTGGCGTGAGCTTGAGAAAAACCATAGTTTTCTCTTAAATGCGCAATTTGTTCTGGGTATTTTTGATCAACAATTTTTTCCATTACCTTGAACCAATACGACATTTTTTCGCCGTATTTCTTTTCGATGGAAGGAAAGTGTGAATCCCTACTTTTCCCAGTTGTGCTCATGGGTTAATTATAGAACTGGTAAGTATCTATCAAGTTCCCATTGAGTGACTTGGCGACGGTATTCTTCCCATTCACTTCGCTTATTTCTGAGGAAGTAATCAAATACGTGTTCACCTAATGTCTCTGCCACTAGTTCACTTTTTTCCATAACTTTGATGGCTTCATCCAATGATGTTGGTAGGGGTGTTATTCCTAATGCTCTTCTTTCAGCATCAGTTAATGACCACACATCATCTTCGGCACCTTGGGGTAATTCATAATTTTCTTCAATTCCTTTTAGCCCTGCGGCCAATAGCACTGAATATGCAAGATAGGGATTAGCAGCAGAATCAAGTGCTCTATATTCAATTCGGGTTGATTGACCTTTTGATGGTTTATACATTGGCACTCTTACCAAAGCTGATCTGTTGTTATGTCCCCAACAAACATAGGCTGGTGCTTCTCCTCCACCAGTAAGTCGTTTGTAGGAATTCACATATTGATTAGTAATAGCAGTGAATTCTGGAGCATGTTTCAAAATGCCAGCAATAAATGATCTACCAACTTTACTTAATTGATATTCCGCACCGGGTTCGTGAAATGCATTCTTATCTCCTTCAAACAAAGATAAATGTGTATGCATACCTGAACCTGGTTGATCTCTAAATGGTTTAGGCATAAAGGATGCTCTAACACCTTCGGCAAGTGCCACTTCTTTTACAACTAAACGAAAAGTCATGATGTTATCAGCCGTACTTAAAGCATCGGCGTAACGCAAATCAATTTCTTGTTGACCAGGGCCTCCTTCATGATGTGAAAACTCAACTGAGATTCCCATTGATTCCAACATGGTGATGGCATTTCTTCTGAAGTCATAACCTGGACCTGATGCTGATTGATCAAAATAACCCACATGATCAATTGGTTCAGGGGATTTAACGTTTACTGCATTTTTATCATTTTCAAATAAATAGAATTCAATTTCTGGATGAGTATAAAAAGTAAAACCCATGTCTGCGGCTTTTGCCATTGTTCTTTTTAAAACCCAACGAGGATCAGCATAAGAAGGTGAACCATCAGGCATTTGAATGTCACAAAACATTCTTGCCACCCCTGGTCCTTCACTTCGCCAAGGTAGTAATTGAAATGTTGCAGGATCTGGTTTGGCCAACATGTCTGATTCATACACGCGAGAAAAACCTTGAATGGCAGAGCCATCAAAGCCAATACCTTCAGAAAACGCTGCTTCTAATTCAGCAGGGGCAACTGCAACTGATTTCAAGGAACCAATCACATCGGTGAACCATAAACGTACGAAACGAATATCGCGTTCTTCAATTGTTCTTAAGACAAAATCTGCTTGTTTATCCATGAAACCTATTGTGCCCCATGATTGTTTCTAATTTGTTACATAAAATTCAGGCATAAGTTAGCCTCGAATACACTTATACATATGGCACTCACAGTGGCTTTAGCCCAAGTTAACCCTCGAGTGGGTGATTTAAGTGGCAATGCCGCAATCGTTAGAAACTTCTCCAAAAAAGCATCTGAACTAGGAGCATCTCTAGTTGCTTTTCCAGAAATGGTTTTAACTGGTTATCCAATAGAAGATCTGTCTCTTAGAAAATCTTTTCAACAAGCTTCTAAAAAAGCTTTAACTCAATTAGCTAAAGATTTAGTTATTGATGGATTAAAAGATTTAACAGTTGTTGTTGGATATTTAGATTCCACGGGTGAAGAAGCATCTTTAGGAGTTCCTGCAGGCGGACCACAAAATACTGCAGCTGTAATTAGAAATGGTGAAGTAATTACTAAATATGTTAAGCATCACTTACCAAACTATGGCGTATTTGATGAGTACCGTTACTTTGTGCCAGGAACAGATAATTGCTCATTTGAAGTAGAGGGTGTAAAAGTTTCTTTAGCAATTTGTGAAGACATTTGGCAAGACGGTGGACCAGTTTCCCAAATTGCTCAACTTAAATCTGATCTACTAATTGTTATCAATGGCTCTCCCTATGAATACGGCAAAGATGATTCACGTTTACAACTTGTACAAAAAAGAGCTAAGGAAGTAAATGCACCTCTTGCCTATGTGAACATGGTGGGTGGACAAGATGAACTTGTTTTTGATGGTGACTCAATAGTTGTTAATAAAGACGGATCAGTTGCTAATAGAGCTAGCCAATTTGTAGAAGAAATAATTCTTTTTGAAATTGAAAAGGGCAAGAACATTGAAAGCTCAATGGTGCGAAAAAGAAGTGATGACCTAGAAGAGGTTTACCAAGCTTTAGTGGTGGGCTTAAGAGATTATGTTTTGAAAAACAACCTTGAATCAGTAGTCCTTGGTTTAAGTGGCGGAATTGATT